>PLSZ01000331.1 GCA_003164305.1 Acetobacteraceae bacterium | reverse complement strand
TCTTGCCCGACCCGCTCTCGCCGACTACGGCCAGCGTCGTGCCAGGGGCGACGCTAAGCGAGACATCGCGCACCGGTTGAATCGGGCCGTCCGGGGTGTCGATCTCGATGGTGAGGTTTCGCACGTCCAGGAGGGGTCCGTGCGCGGGCGGCAGGCCAGACGCCAGGAGGTTCAGCAAACGGCGCGGCAGACGATCAGGCGCACGGTGCGGATCGGTGGCGTCGCGCAGGGCGTCGCACAGCGCGTTCATCGCCAGGATGGTCAGCGCCAGCGCCGCGCAGGGCCACAANNCGCCAGGATGGTCAGCGACAAAGCGAGGCAGGGCCACAGCAGCAGCAGCGGCGCCTGGGTCATCGTCGATCTCGCCGCCGCGATCATCAGGCCCCAGGACGGGGCCGGCGGCAGGACACCGAGACCAAGGAAGGACAGCCCGCTCTCCAGCACCACGGCCGAGGCGGCGGCGAGGCTGTATTGCACCAGGATCGGCCCGGCGATATTCGGCAGGATCGTCCGTAACATGATGCGCAGGCGTCCGGCGCCCAGTACGCGCATGGCGTCGATGTATTCCTGCGAGCGGACGGAAAGGACGCCGGCGTAGACCACACGCACGAAGCCGGGCAGGAAAACCAGCGTCAGAACCGGAATCAGGGTCGCGGCGCCCGGTCCGAGGATCGTCACCACCAGCAGCGCCAGGAGCAACGGCGGGAAACACAGCACCACGTCGGTCCCGCGCAGGGCGAGCAGTTCGGCCACCCGGCCGAGATAGCCACCTGCCAGGCCCAGGGCGGTGCCAAGCAGGCAAGCGGCGGTGGCGGAGGCCGCGGCGACCGGCAACGACACGCGGGCGCCCCAGAGCAGGCGGGACAGTACGTCGCGCCCGTATTCATCCTGGCCCAGCCAGTGCGCGGCGGAGGACGCCGCCATGCGGTGCGCGATGCTCATCGCCGTCGGGTTCGGCAGTCCGAGGACCGGGACGGCAAGGGCCACGATCGCGATGGCGGCGACGGCGCCGACCGGGATCAGGTTTGGCCGCCTCATGCCTGCCTGACCCGTGGATCGAGCACCCCATAGAGCAGGTCGATGAGCAGGTTGAGGGTCACGAACAGGATGGAGATCACCAGGACGATGCCCTCGACTTCCGGGTAGTCGCGGGCGTTCACCGCCTCGACCAGCATACCGGACAGACCGGGGTAGTTGAACACATACTCGACCAGCACGGTGCCCCCGAGCAGCGTGCCGAGTTGCAGCGCGAGAACGGTGACGACGGGGATCAGCGCGTTCCGCAGCACATGGTGGATGACGATGCGTCCATGGCGCAGGCCCTTGGCGCGGGCGGTGNNGGCGCGGGCGGTGCGCACGTAGTCGCGCATGGAGACGTCGAGGACCGCAGCCCGCGTCATGCGGAACACGGTCGCGAACAACCCCAGCGCGATGGTGACGGCGGGCATGGCGAGCAGCGCGAAGTGGCGGCCGGGCGCCTGAGCCAGCGGCACATACCCTCCCGCCGAAACCCAGTGCAGACCCTGGGCGAACACCAGCACGAGCAGCGTGCCGACCACGAAGAGCGGCACCGCGAGGCCGGCGGCGGCGATCCAGGAGGCGATCCGGTCGAACAGTCCGCCTTGGCGCAAGGCGGCGGCCAGACCCAGGGGCAGCCCGGTGATCAGCGCGATGACGGTGGAAGCGGCGATCAGTTCCAGGGTGCGCGGCAGGCGCCGCCAGATCTCGGTGGCGACCGGGCTGTCGTCTTGCAGGCTGTTGCCGAAATCGCCGTGCAACAGGGCGTCGAACGAGGCGAAATACTGCGTCCAGATGGGTCGATCGAGGCCAAGCTGTTCGCGCAGTTGCGCCACCGCGGCGGGATCGGGCGCCGCGCCACCCTGGGATAGCAGCAGTTCCGCGGGGTCGCCGGGCACGCAGCGGAGGGCCAGGAAGACAATGCTGGCGACGATCCACACCAGCACCAAGGAGACACCGATCCGTCTGATCACCCACCGCATGCGTGGCACCGTCCTCTCAACGCGTGGCACTGTCCTCTCCACGTCATGGCCGGGCTCGACCCGGCCATCTGTCGCGGCACGCGCGGCGCCAGATCACCGGGTCGAGGCCGGTGATGACGGTGGAAGCACCGCCCCGATCCGCTTCTCCGCGACGTCGCGCGCCACGGCCTCCGGGTCGCGCAGCGCGACGTCGCCGTACCCGCCCCCGCCCGCCGTTATCAGTTCGACCACCTGGCCGGGCCGCAGCGTGACCATGCCCAGATGGGCGATTGAGCCGCCGAAATCGAACACCGCCTTCGCGCCGGGCGATCCGCCCGCCAGACCCCAGGGTTCCGATCGTAAACGCGATCCATCGACCCGCAGCCGGCACTCCGCGTCGGCGCGGTAGACGCGACGCAGGCCCATTCCGCCGCGGAACCGGCCGGCACCACCGGAGCCGTCCACCAGTTCGTAGCGCAGCAGAGTCAGCGGATACTCAAACTCCAGCGCCTCGACCGGCAGGTTGGAGGTGCTGGTCATGTGCACCTGAACCCCGTCCAGACCGTCCTTGGTGGCACGCGCGCCGGAGCCGCCGCCGATGGTCTCAAGGTAAATCCACGGGCTGCCGTCAGGGTTCTTGCCGTCGAACAGCGCCGCCGTATTGGCACCGTTCGTGGCGGCGATGACCCGATCGGGCACGGCGGGAGCAAGCGCGCCAAGGATCAGGTCCACCACGCGCTGGCAGGTGCTGCAACGTCCGTTCACCGCCGCCGGCAACGCGCAGTTCACGACCGTGCCGGAGGGCGCGGTGACCATCAGCGGGCGCGACAACCCGGCATTCGGCAGGATGGTCGGGTCGACCAGCGTTTTCACCGCGTAATAAACCGTCGCGAGCAGCGCCGTGTAGGTCATGTTGAGCCCCGCCCGGACCTGCGGCGGCGCGTCGAAATGGAGCCGCATCTCGTCGCCATCGACGGTTATCTCGACCGACATTTTCAGGTCGTCCTGGACCTCCAGGTTTTCATACACGTCAGCGAAACGATAGGTGCCGTCCGGGATCGCGGCGATGCCGGCGCGCATCTTGCGTTCGGCGTAATCCAGCAGCGCGTCGCCGGCGGCGAGCACCACGTCGCGGCCGTACTTGGCGCACAGCGCGATCATCCGCTCCACGCCCAGACGGTTCGCCGCCATCTGGGCGCGCAGGTCGGACAGGCGCTCGCGCGGAACCTGACAGTTCAGCAGGATCAGTTCCTGGACATCCCGTTGCAGCACGCCCGCGCGATACAGGCGGATCGGCGGGATCCGCAGCCCTTCCTGGAAGATGTGGGCGTGGCCGCGATCGGCGAAGTCGGCGTGGTGCGCGGTGTTGACGGCCCATGCGACGATCTCGTTTTGGAAGAAGATCGGCTCGGCCAGCACGATGTCGGGCAGATGGGTGCCCCCGCCCTCATACGCGTCGTTGCCGCAAAAGACGTCGCCGGGCCGCATCTCCTCGATCGGATGGCGTTTGAGGATATGCGGCAGCATGCCGATGAACGATCCCAGATGCATCGGGATGTGTTCCGCCTGGCACAGCGTGTCGCCCGCCATGTTGAACAGCGCGGTCGAGCAGTCCCGCCGTTCCTTGATGTTGGTGGAGTAGCTGGCGCGCACCAGCGCCTCACCCATTTCCTCGGTGATGGAGGACAGCGCGCTGCCGATCACCTCGACGGTGATCGGATCTACCTGCACCGCTGGCACCTCGACGGTGATCGGATCGACAGCGATCGGATCGGCGGGCACCGCGGGCGCGGCGGCGAGGGCCTCAATCATGCGACCTCCAGGATCAGGTTAAGGTAAGGCTCGACCCGGCCGATCATGCCGGGCGGGATCACCGTCGTGGTATCCATCTGCTCGACGATCGCGGGGCCGGCGACGCGGTTGCCGGCGTCCAGTTTCTCGCGGTCATAAACCGGGCACGCCACGAAACCGGCGGCCTCGGAGAACCAGACGTCGCGCCGGCCGATGATCGCGGCGGAGGCGTCGGAGCCGCGCATCGGCCGCGGCTGGAAGGCGGCCTTGCGGACCAGCCCCGTCGCCTCGACGCGGAATGTGACGAGCTGCACCGGTTCGCCCTCGGCGACGAAGCCATACATCCGGCTATGCGCCTCGGCGAATCCTTCCGCCAGCAGATCGAGCGTCGCGGCGGTGACCGGGCCGTCAGGCACCGTCACGGACAATTCGTAGTTCTGACCGGCGTAACGCATGTCCACGGTGCGCGCGACCCGACGCGCTTCGGAGCCAATCGCTTCCTCGGCGAACCAGGCCTCGGCTTGTCGGCGAAGGGTCAGGAACGCCTCCTCCACGTCGGGAAGCACCGCGGCGGTCAGGGTCCGCAACCGGGTGGTGGCGAAGTCGGCCCGCAAATCGGTCAGCAGCAGCCCCATCGCGCACAAAATCCCGGGGCTGCGCGGCACCAGGATGCGGCCGATCTCCAGTTCCTTCGCCAGTCGCGCCGCGTGCAACGGACCGGCACCGCCGAACGCCGCCAGGGTGTAGTCGCGTGGATCGTGGCCGCGCTGTACGCTGATGACACGAATGGCACGCGCCATGTTGGCGATGACGACGGACAGAATCCCCTGCGCCGTCGCCATCACGTCCATGCTCAAACGATCCGCGAGCCGGCCAATCGCCGCCTTCGCCAGATCCTGGCGCACCTTCATGCGGCCGCCCAGAAGATGCGTGGGATTGAGGGTCCGCAGCACCACGTTGGCGTCGGTGACCGTCGGTTCCTCGTTGCCCTTATCGTAGCAAACCGGGCCGGGGAACGCGCCGGCCGAGCGCGGGCCGACTTTCAGCAACCCCCCGCTGTCGATGTACGCGATCGAGCCGCCGCCCGCGCCCACCGTGTGGATGTCGAGCATCGGCGCCTTGATCGGGTAGCCATGCACCACCGCCTCGCTGGCGAGCCGGCACACGCCGCCCTGAAGCAACGCGACGTCGGTGCTGGTGCCGCCCANNGACATCGGTGCTGGTGCCGCCCATGTCGAAGGTGATCAGGTTCTCGAACCCGGCCATCCGGCCGACGGCCTGCGCCGCCACCACGCCCGTCGAGGGGCCCGACAGCACGGTGCGCACCGGCAGGCGGGCGGCCTGCTCGAAGCCGATGACACCGCCGTTCGACTGCGTCAGATGCGGCGAGACAAGCAGGCTCAGTTGCTTCAGGCGCTCGGCGAGGCGGTGGATGTAGCGTTGCATGACCGGTCCGAGATAGGCGTTCACCACCGCCGTGCTCATCCGTTCGAATTCGCGGAATTCCGGCGCCACTTCGTGGCTGACGCAAGCGAAGGCTTCGGGGAATTCCTCGGCGATGATGCGTCCGGCGATCGTTTCGTGTTCGGTGCGGACGAAACCATAGAGAAAACAAACCGCGATGGCTTCGACACCGGCGGCGCGCAGGGCGCGGACCGCTTCGCGGACGGCTTGCTCATCGAGGGGGGTTTCCACAGAACCGTCGTGACGCACTCGTTCCGGGACTTCGAGGCGAAGATCGCGGGCGACCAGCACCGGCGGTTTGTCGGCTTGCAGATCATAGAGGTCGGGACGCTTCTGCCGCCCGATCTCCAGCAGGTCACGAAAACCGTCCGTGGTGATCAGGCCGGTTTTCACGCCGCGGTGCTGGATGAGGGTGTTGGTGGCAACCGTGGTGCCGTGGCCGAAGTAACCGACGTCGGCGGCCGCCATGCCGATCCGTCCCATCGCTTCCTCGAAGCCTTGCGCGATGCCACGCGACGGGTCGTCAGGGGTGGAGGAGACTTTCCAGACCTCGACGCGGCCGCTCTCGTCTTCGAACAAGCACACGTCGGTGAAAGTGCCACCTGAATCGACCCCGATGCGCCACGTCATGCGAACTCATCTCCGACAGATCGGTTTCAAAACGAACGCCTTCAACAACAGGCCCCCATCAGCATGCCAGTTGTCCGCCGCGCGGACGGAACCCCTTTGGGCCCGGCCTCAGGTCATGCTATTTCCGTACCAAGGCACTCACCCCGCGAGGTCACCGCGTTTGGCAAGCAATTCTCGTTGTGGTCGGCCTACGCCCTCGCCGTCATCCTCGGGTCCTTTCGTCATCCTTAGGCTCGACCCGAGGATCTCGATCGGCACGAACCCGCGAGAGTCCCACTTTCCAGGCGCCGGTGCCGCGACAGATGCTCGGGTCGAGCCCGAACATGACGCGACGCGAAGGGCCGCTGGACCTGGCGGCGTCGGCCACGCGCCGTTTCGCCACCGATCCCGTTGGCCTCGCGATTGCCTGCCGAGCCTCGGCCTCAGCCTCGAATTGAGGCAGACCGGGCGCGTCGTGTAGCAGTGTGGTCCGGGCCAGGAATGGCCACGGTCATCGGGACGCCGGCGCCGCCGATGCGATGCGCGACGCCGCCATCAGGCCGATCATCACACAGGTGAAATGTGTATTGGCCCGACAATCTTCCGGCATGATGGAAGCATCGGCGACCCGCAATCCCGGAATGCCTTTGACGCTCAGGTCGGGATCGACCACGCCACGCGGGTCTTCATAGGCGGTCATGCGGCACGTGCCAGCGGCGTGCTGGCTGTCACCGGCCTGCTCCAGCATCAGCGCGTCGAGTGCGTCCGTCGGCAGCGCGGCCACCTCCCGCATGGCAAGCCCGGTCTCGGCGAAGGTGATGCTGCCGGCGATCGCGCTTATCGCGGGATGCGCGGACAGTTCGGCGAGGCGGCGCACCACGTCGCGCATGCGCAGCCGGTCGCGCGAATCGTCCAGCATGTTCTCCTCGACCACCGGGTCGATGTTCGGATCGGCGGACGTGAGGCGGACTTCGCCACGCGAGAATGCGTTGAACAGCGCCCCACCGACGGCGCCCTGGACGTTCGGCGAACTCCCCTCGCCGAGGCCACGATGGTTGAAGCCGATCAGGATCATGTCGCGCGTCCCACCGCCCCCGAGGCCGGAGCTGTAGGTGACACAGCAATTGGTATGACGCTGGTTGGGATCGCGGCTGATGTGCTCGGGCCGCAGGCCAAGTGTGAGGCGGAGGACGGGGTGGTCCATGAAATTCTGTCCGACCATCGCGAGGTCTCTCACCACCGGGATCCCCAGCGACGCCAGAGCCGCTCCTTGGCCGATGCCGGAGCGCATCAGAATGGCCGGGGAATGGATGGCGCCGGCGCAAAGCAGCACTTCACGCGCCTCGATCTCAGTCCAGCCCGAGCCATCCAGACGTACGCGAACTCCGGTTGCCCGCCCGTCTCTCACCAACACGCGATCCACCAGCGCGCCGCCACGGATTTCCAGGTTCACTCGGCCGCGGGCGGGTTCCAGGAACGCCTCGTTGGTGGTGATCCGGCGGCCATCGCGGCTGTTGATCGGGTAGCACGACACGCCTTCGCCATCGGGCGCGTTCAGATCGGGGTTCCAGGGATAACCGGCGGCCAGCGCGGCGTCGCGCAAAGCACGATCGACCGGTCCCCAGGTTTCCAATGGCGCGCGATACACCGGAATGGGGCCACCGGTGCGGCCCGCGACGGGATCGTCCTCCATCGTGTCGAACACCGGCAGCAGGTTGGCGGCGGACCAGCCCTCACAGCCATTTTCCGCCCAGGAATCGAAGGCGGCGGCGACACCGCGGATGGCGATCTGGGCGTTGACCGCGGACGAACCGCCAAGCGCTTTGCCGCGCCAGTAGAAACGCGGAGCCTGGACCCGGGTGCGACGGCTCATCAGGCTGGGCCATTGCCATTCGGCCTGATGGGCCGGGTCGTTCATGAAGGGGTTGATGTTGGCGCTGCGCATCGCCGCCGGAGCTTCGTCGGCCCGCCAGTCGCGCCCGGCCTCCAGCAGCATTACGCGCCGGGTCGGATCCTCGCTCAATCGTCCAGCCGCGGCCGCGCCGGCGGAACCGCCGCCGACGACGATCACGTCGTAACCCGCCATCAGGGGTCCCAGCTGGCGACACGCGCGGCCAGGCGGGCGCCGATATCCGCCAATTGTTCCACCAGGGCCGCTCCTGTCGCGGGCGAACTCAAACGCGGATCGGCCTTGAAAACGCCGTTGGGTGCGATTTGCGCGACTTCGAGGGGGACCGCGATTTCCGCGCCTTCGAAATCCACGGTGCCGAAGCCGGAGATTGGCATGCCGCGGAACGCGGGCGGGGATGCCGCGGGCGGAATCAGGTCGTGACGGATGAGGTCCGGGAACAGATGCATCGCAACGCTGGTCAGCGGATCCGCGCCATGACCGCTGGCCCGACGCGCCGCGTCCGCGCCGAGAATCGCCGGCAACAGCCCATAGCCGACGCGCCAGAGGTACAAACTCGGGATCATGATGCCACGCTCCAGCCAGATCTTCTGGGTGGCATCGTGAATGCACTGCACGTTGCCGGCATGACCATTGATGACGACGATGCGTTTGAGATCGTGGCGCAGCAAGCACGACAGCATATCGTCCAGCACGGCCCGCAGCGTCGACTGCGTCAGGGAAATACCGCCGGGCATGCTGGCGAAAAAGTCCGCCCCGCCGAACGGCAACACGGGAGCGACGAAGGTCTCCGTGCCTGCCTCGGTCGCGCGCGCGGCGACGCGGACCGCGATGCCATCGGCCGAGAGAAAGTCGCCCATCGGAGCGTGCGGGCCCTGATCCTCGTGGCTGCCGAGCGGCAACAGGATGACCGGCTTGCGCGAAGCGATTTCCCGCATTTCACCGCCGGTCAGTTCGGCCAGACGTCGTTTCGCCAACGGTATTTTTGGCTGTTGCACGCGGCGAACTCCTCGACAGGACTTGTTTCGTGTATGCATGGCGTATTCAACAGGGTCAACGGCCACGCGAACGTTGAGCCGCGCCGGCGGGAGCAGATGAATGTCCCGATGCCCAGGCCGATGGCGGAACCGGCCTTGCTTAACATTCTTTGGCGAAATGGCCCTCGGGCCGAGGACCGTCGCGTGCACTCTTCCTGAACGCATGTCTGCTTGCCGCCATGCCATGCTCAAAGGGGCTGTTCGGGTTCCGGCCAGGTCTTGCCGCTCAACGGAAACGTCCGGGATGCGCCCATCGCGGCGGCTTCAGGCGAGGCGGCTCATTTCTCGAAAGCGGACACATACATCTGCTACATCCGCGACCCTCCCGGCGGTTCCGTGAAGTTTTTTCGGGTAATCGTGCCCTGCGTCCACCCGACCGAAGGCGCCACCTGGCCGTCAACGGTGCCATGCGCGCCGCGGGGCCTCGGGGAGCGGCTTCGGCATCGCCGCGTCCTCACCAGAGGCCTCAAGCGTGCCGAACTCGACCTCCAGCACCGCCGGTCCGCCCCGCGCCAGCAGCAGTCCCGCGTTGCCGTTGGTCCAGCGTGTGCGACGCCCGCTTTCGCATTCCAGTTCCCACCAACCAACGCACGGTCGCGGATCATCCAGCGGGATGGTCTCGGCGTCATCGGGGTGACTGATCGTCAGCCGCCGCACCGCGACGCCCGCGCGCTCCGCGGCTTCAACCGCGCATCATGCCGCGTCGCCAGGTTTTTTCAGCAGCCTGTCAGAGCGTATGGGGTCGAGCCCGGGATGACATCCGGTCCGTGGACGGCGAAAACCACGACGTCACCCGAGGGCTATCAATGACCCACCATGACCGTCGGAGGTTACCTGAAACACCCCGCCGGGGTCTCCCGCCAGTTGGATCCTCCCGCCGTGCGCCCCATCGCTGAGTTGCAACACCCCGCCGGCACTGGTGCCGATATAAACCGCCGAAGCGCTCCCGCTGGCCAGATCGCTGACGTCGATCACGTCTTTCACCGAGAAGCCGGAGATCACCTCATTCGCCAGCTCCACCAGCGAACCCTTGAACGTCGCCCCTATCCCATCCGCGTCCGAGAGGACGTCCGCCACTCCGGCGCTCAAAACCTGTCCCGCCGCCGTCGCCTGGAGGACGCTTTGTCCCCCGGAAGAGTAGATGAATTGCATCGGCGTGTTGCCCAGCAGCGACGTCGCCGATGTCACCTGCCACGCGCTGGCGAATTCGCCGAGCAGTTCGCTGGCGCTCAGCGGCTGGCTCGGCACCGTGCCATCCGGCAGTTGGAAATCATTTGCCTGGCCGCTGTTACTCCCCAATAGCCCCGCCACCGAGCCCGCCCCATCCTGGATCGGCAACGTTACATCGTCGTTCAGATACGGACCGACATCGGTTACCGTCAGCGCCTCGCCGGTCGACCAGGTCAGGCGGAACGTATCCGGCGCCAGTTCCGCCAACTGGCCACCGCTGAGCACCTGTGCCGGACCGCCGGCGCTCAACGCCGTATCCGGCGCGCCATCGACCCAGACCACGCCGCTCTGGCCGACGCCGAACGTGACGATGTCGGAACCGACCTGCGCCGCCGCCTCGGTGGTGATGCTGATCGCGTGCAGGGCCGGCACCGCCGCGGTCGCGATCTGCACCTGAAACGAGTCACCCGGCAACGTCGAACGAGTCAGCACGTAATCGCCCACCGCCTGGAAATCGTAGTGCAGACCGTCATACGTCACCATGTGCACGTCACCGGTGCCGGAGCCGGTCGGCGCCACGATCGTGCCGGTGACGGTGATACTCCGCTGCGCCATGGTGGCGCTGTAACCGCCGCTGTTGGCGTCGGTCGGCGTCAGCAGGATGGTCTCGCTGAACACGCCGGTCTCGCTGGTGGACAGCGCGATACTGTCCGCCGTCAGCGAACTTCCCGCCGCCAGGGTGCTGAACGCGGCGAGGCCGGAATCGCTGAACCCGCTGGCGCCGCCGACCGAATATGTTCCATTCAGCCAGTCCGCCGGTCCGCTGGCATCGTTGCCAAGACTCAAGGTCGCCGCCAGCGCCGCGGCACCTTGCGTCGCGGTGCCCAGGTTCAACACGTAGGAATCCGCGCCGGTGGACGTCAGGCTATCGTTACTGGTAAATACTGGATCGGCGTAATTGTTCACCGTGATGTTCACCGCGTCCGTCAGCGAACTCAGCGCGGTGGTGCCCAGACCGTCGATACTGCCCGCCCCGGTGCCGCCATCCGAGGTCAGCCCAACCGTCGCCGTGCCCGAAACCACACCCGCCTGGGCGGTGGAGAAACTCAGCGCCAACGCGGTGGTGTTGGTGGTCCCGGCCGTGATGTCCGCGCTTGGCACGGCCGAGGCGATACCGAGACCGCCGGAGGTGCCGATCAACGCCGCGATCAACGCCTCCGAATACCCGTCCGAAGGATCGCTGTTCGCCACCGCCAGCGCCGCCGTGCCGGGATCGCCAACGTGCACCAGTTCGGTCAGCGGCAGCAACGCCGCCGCCGCTTCGCGATACGCCGTACCGCTGACCGCGACGGTCTGTGACGGCAACGCCGAGGTGCCCAGAGTGCCGTCCTCGGAGACGAAGCCCAGTACCGCGGTGCCGCTGAGCACCCCCGCCGTGCCGGTATTCAGGCCGACGTCGATGTCGGCGGTGCTCCCCGGCGATATGCCGTTGAACACGCCGGACGCCGTCGCCGCGCCGGTTTGCGATTGCACCGACGCATCCAGGTTTTCGGAGCCCGCCGTCGCGGTGTTCTCGATGTTCAGAACCTGTTGCTCGGACGCACCGGCGTGGAAATTCCCGAACGAAACCGGGGTCGGCGTCAGGATCGTCGCCACCGCCGGCGAGGTTCCCGGCAACGTGATCGTGCCGGTCATCGACGCCACCGTGCCGGTCACCGTCAACGTGTCGGCGGGTAGCACCGAGGAATAGCCACCGGCGTTACCATCCGTGCCGGCCAGCACGATCGTTTCGCTGTACGTGCCCGCCGTCCCGGTCGAAAGCGTGATCGACGGCGACACATCGGCCTGCTCCGCCGCCAGCGTTCCGATCGACGCCAGCCCGCTGTTGATGAAAGCGCTCGAGCCGACCGCGGACAGCGTGCCGGCGACGAAATCGGCCGGTCCGCTGACGCTGTTCAGCACACCCAGATTGACCGTGAACGGGTTGGCGTTCAGCGCGATGGTGCCGAGGTTCAGCGTGTAGGCCGCGCCGCTTCCCGAGAACGTGCCGTTCGCTGACAGGTCCTCGAACACCGGGTTGGCGTAATTGTCCACGGTGATCGACACCAGCACCGCCTCAGACGCCAACGCAGCGGTCCCCAGACCGTCGATGCTGTCCGGCCCGGTGCCGCCGTCCGACGTCAGATCGACTGTCGCCGTTGCGCTGATAACCGCCGCCGAGGTCGTCGAGAAACCCAGCCGGAGCGAGGCCGCGTCGCTGTCGCCGGCGGCGATCTCGCCGGTCGGACCGGCGCCGGCGATGGTCAGCCCTGACGTCACGCCGCCCAGGGTGCCAAGTAGATTCTCTGAGAACCCGTCCGCCGTCGCCGTGTTGCTGACGGTCAGCGCGACCGTCCCAGAGTCGCCGAAGTGCACATATTCGCTGATCGGCGCGATCGTTCCGGCTGCCAGCCGATACACATCGGCGGATACCGCGATCGTGGGCGAACTGGCGAGCGCGACCGCCGTGCCGCCCGCGTTGACCGAACTGGCGGTCAACGTCACGCTGCCTTGCCGTAACCCTGCGGCGGACGTATCGACGCCCACCAGGATACCCGTCGCGTCAGTGCCACCGGCGGCGGCCAGACCGGTCACCGTGCCGGACGAAGTCGCCTCGCCGGACGCGACCGGTGTGATGCTCAGCGTGTCAGCCGGAGCAGCGGCGCCATTGGAAACGCTTACCGCCTGCCGGTCCACGGTGCCGACCCGGACGTTCGGCAACTGAATCGTGCCGGGAGAGTTCAGCACCGCCACGGCGGAAGCGGGCACCGGCGCCGCGACCACCGCCTCCACCGTCACCGTCTGGTTGGTTTGCACCTGAGTCGTGCCGCCCGAGCTCACGTCCGTCGGCGTCAGCGTGATCGTTTCACTGAACGAACCAGCCGAGGTCGTGACCAGCGTGATGCTTCCCGCCGCCACCGCCGTTCCCGCGGCGAGCGTGGTGAATCCCGCGAAACCGCCATTGGTGAAACCGCCGGTATCGACGATGCTGAACGCGCCATCCAACCCATCCGCCGGCGCGGTCGCGCCGTTGAAGGCGTTGAGCGTGATCGGTGCCTCGACCGTCCCCTCCTGCACGGTGCCAAGATTGAGCACGAAATTGTTCGCGCCCGTGCCGAAGGTCAGCGCCGGGCCAGAGCTGCTCAGGCCGGCCACCGCCGGGTTGACGACCACCCCCGCGGCGCCGGTGCCGATCACATCCAGGCTGGTCGTCGTGTTGGTCGCGTTCAACGTGCCATCGACCACGCTGATCGTCAGTCCGGAGCTCACCGACTGGCCCAGAGTGACCGCCGCCGGCGTGAAACCGACCGCCTGCAACGCCGCCTGCGCCTGGGCCAGTCCGCCGACAACCTGAAACACGCCGTTGGACCCGACGGTGCCGCCGTTGGCCGCGACCAGCGTGCCGGCCGCCGGGTTGGACGGCGAGACCGTCACGGTCTCGGTTCCGCCGATCGTGCTGTCGAAGATCGTCACGCCCGAGAGCGGTTGCACCGTTATCCCGCCGCTCAGTTCCTGGTTCGCCTGCGCGCCGGAGATGGCGAGTTGCCCGCCCTCGTCGGTCGCGATCACCGAGGTCGACGCGTCCGTCGCCGAATGCGACCCGTCGTTCACCACGATCGTGAACCCGGTCGTCACGCTCTGGCCCGACGGGACCTGACCGCGCGTCGGCGTGAAGACCAGCCCGGCGAGCGCGCTGTTGACGTTTTCGACCAAACCGAATGTCGCGGTGTTCGGTATCCCGGTCACCGTAAACGTACCGCCGTTCACCGTGCCGCCCACGGCGTCCGAGAACGTGCCGTCCGCGGCGTTCGACATCGTCACGGTCACGGTGTCGGTGACGCCGACATTGGTATCCTCAATGTCGATCGCGACCGGATCGATCGGCGTTTGATCCGACGTCATCTGGCCCGGCGTGGCGCCGATGATGTCGATGCCGCCCGAAACGATGGAGCCGCCGGACACGATGTCGATCGTCGAAACGGACGTCACCGTGTCGGCGGCGCCATCGTTGATCGACATCGACATCGTGGTCGTCGCGGCGGTTCCGCTCGGTCCCGCGGGCACGCTGTTCACATAGGCGACGAGACCTCGTAGCGCGGTCTGCACGAAGGCGAGCGAACCGGAGGTGCTCCAGATTCCAATGGCGGAGATCGTGGAGCCGTACGACGCCGAGAACGCCAGATATTGCGTGCTGGCCAACGTCGCCGTCGCGGTGAAGGTGGCGTTGTCGGGATCGCTGAGCACGACATTGTGAAACGGTTGCGCGGCGTTAACGTTGCTGTTGACATAGACCGGCGACGTGGCGCCGGAGACCAGGAGCGGGTCGTCGATCGCCGTCGCGAGGACCGAGGTCGTCGTGTCCGTCACGGATCCGAACTGATCGTTCAGCGCGATGGTGAACCCGGTCGTGACCGTCTGCCCAGGTCCGGTTTGATGCGAGATCGGCGTGAACACCAGGCCGTCCAGCGCGGTCCGGACCGCGGCCGGCGTTCCCGAAACGATATAGCCCGCGCCGTTATCGATCGTCGTGCCAATGCCGAGATTGGAGAAGACGCCGGTTGGGGTGGTGCCGACGTAATGGATGCCGCCGCTCGGCACCGTCCCGTATGTCGTCACGATCGCGGTATCGATCGCGCCCGTGTTCAGATCGGTTATCGCAACGTTCGCGAACGGATCGATGGCGACGCGATCCGTCGTCGGCTGGTTGGCCTGCGTCCCGGAAATCGACGGCAAGGATGGCGGGGTGGCGCCCGGCGGGGCGTACGTGATGGCATACTCGTTCACCAGCAGCGGCGGCTGCAGGCCGCCGGCGAGCCCCGCCAACGGAGTCGCGGTGAAGCCACTTAGCACGTAGCCCGCGCCGACCGGGATCGCGGCGATCGTCGTGGCTCCACCATTGGCGATCGACGAACGGATCACCGACAGAATGTCGCCGTCGTATCCGAACGAGATCGCCGGATCCGCGATGTGCGTCACACCGTCGTTGCCATAAATGTACGACGCGAACGTTCCGTCCTGATAACCGGTGAGCGCGAGCGTGTCGCCCACGCCGAAATTCGTCACCTCGGCTCCGGCGCTGAAGGTCGTGCCCTGGCTCAAGGTGAGCGTGTTGGGGGCCTGGAACACGACATCGCTGCCGGGATCGAAACTAGTAACCGTCAACGAGCTGTCGGGGCCAAGCAACGCGGTCTGTCCCGCGTTGAGCGCGGTCGAGGTAAACGTTCCGTCGTCGATCGCGATCGTTCCGGGCTCGGACGTCTCCGGCCCCGGCGTCGCGCCTGAGTCTGACAGGTTCAGCGACCCGCCGGGCAAGATGTTAATCGTGCCGGCGTTCAGCAGATGCCCCACCGGCATGTAGACGCTGCCGGTGATGTTGACGATCGTGTTGGCATCGAAACCGAGCGTGTTGCCGGCATCGGCGAGCTCGCCGCCCAGGGACAGCGTGGCACCGACGAAGTTTTCCGGTCCGCCGAGGTCCAGTTGCGAACCGGCCGAGAGCGTAACGGACTGGCTGTCCAGCGTGCCGCCGGTGAATCCCAGAAAGGCAGCACTTGAGTTGCCCAGATAATCGGTGCCGCTGGTCAGGTCCAGCGGTCCGACATACGTCACTCCGGTCAGGTTACCCAGAATCGCCGTGAATGACCCGCCCGCGTTGACGATCGTTCCACCGGTGATGCCGGTATTGTCGAGCTCCAGATTCGGCGCGCCGGTCGTGCCGCCAACGTAAATCGTGTTGCCGGTGTTGACGTAGGTGTTGGTACCATTGAACGCGTCGTCGAGCCGCAGCAGCCCGCCCGGTCCGACGATCGAGCCCAGGGATTGGATGCTGGTCTGCACGTAGGCGTCGAAGGTGCCGCCCGCCGCGATGGTGATCAGACCGTTGTTGATAAAATTCTGCGCCGTTGCCGAGGCGTAAGGAGACACCATCAAATCGGCCCCGGCCGTGACCGCGATGGTGCCGTCGTTGACGACGTATCCCGGCCCGCCCAGAGCACCGAGCGGTCCATTGACCGTCGTTTCGATAATCTCGGTGTTGGGCGCCAATGTGAGGGTTTGATAGCCCTCCACCACGATACCGGCGTCGGCATGTGAGAAGGCGCTCGTCGCCGTGGCTGTCGTGGCGCCGCTTAGCAGCACGACAGCGTTCGCCAGGGTCGCCGATTGCCGGATTTCAATCGAGGTCGCCGCGCCCTGGATGAAAAGCGACGGCTGCTGGTCGATGATCAGCGTGCCCGGGCCGGTGCCGGTCGCGTTCGCCAGGGTCACGTTCGAGTCGACCTCGACATCCCCGAGGGTATCGAGCTGTATCGCGCCCTGGAGCACGCCGCCGGCCATCGTCACCGAGGCGACCGGAAACAGGTTGGTCCCCGTCGAGAGCGTCGTGCCGGCGTCGATCTGACCGAGATTTTGATTTTGTCCCGGCGACAGAACGAAGGTGCCGTTGGCGACCTCGCCCTCGTTCACGAACGAGGAGAAATTCGCGTTGCCCGCGGCGGAGAGCGTCTGACCCTCGAGATTCAAGGAACCTGCGTTAATCAGCGTCGCGCCGCTGCCGACGACGTTGGTCAGGCCGGCGAGTCCGATGCCGGTCAGGCTGGCGTCTTCCAGGCCCGTGACGACATTAATGCCGCCATTGAATTCCACCGTCGCGCCCTGGGCGACGTTGATGGTGCCCCCGCCCACGTAGGTCGCGGCGTTGTCGAACTCGAGCCGCCCGCCTTTGGCGACATTGATGACCGCGTCGTTGATCAGCGTGCCGGTGTCTCCGGCGTCGAGGCGCAGGATTTGCCCAGCGCCGACGTTCAGCGTGGTCGAGGCGGCGAGTGTCGCGACCGGAGTGGCACGGTCGGCCGGATTGGTGCCGCCCTGGACAAACAGGTCCGCCTGATATTGCGTGCCCGCGTAAGCAATGGATGCGTTCGCCAGCACCGCGCCGTTGTTCAGGTAAATCTGCCCATAGCCGGCCGGCGACGCCGTGAGCACGAACGGCACGCCGCCCGGATCGAATTCCGTGCCTCTGCCGATTGTGAGCGTATCGAACGTCACGCCCGTGCCGAACAGCGTCACGGCCAGCAATGACCCCGTTCCGATCGCCAGCGTGCCGCCATCTTCCTTGATCGTGCCGCCGATCACAGTGTCGTCGAGTCGCAGGCCGCTGAAGGCGCCCGACGTCGCGACGTCGAGAGTCGTATTGGTGTTGGTCAGCGTGCCCCTCAGGTCCAGCAACCCGCCGCTGTTGAGGATGGTGCCCAGTCCGGGGAGGGTGCTGTTGGTGTCGTCGATCACGGTGGCGCCGGCGTCGATCTCGATCGTGCCGACGTTGGTGAACGGCCCTTGGTGCAGCACGCTGTCGTCGAACGCGCCGCCTTGCGAATCGAGGTCGAGCGTCCCCGCCGCGGCGATCAGCGTCCCCTCGTTGGTGACCTTGCCGAGACCGAACAGCGAGGTCGCCGTGTCGGGGCCGATCTCCGCGGTGGTGCTCGCGGAATTCTGCACGACGGTCGTGTCCGGCCCGAAGAAAAGAGTGCCGTCGTTCGGATCGAGCCCGTCGGTGAGCAGCATACCGCCCGCCATCGCGATCGTCTGACCGTCGAAAATCTCCGGATCCAGGAAATAGAGTTGCGTGTTGGCGCCGACCTTGAGTTCCGTCAGGGCGGACTGCCCGAGGCCGGTGACATCGGCCGAGGTTCCGCTTTCGCTCAGGTCGAGCGTGCCCTCCACCGTCACGCCGAGCAGCGCGGCCGCGGGGCCGGACAGCGAGAAGGTGGCGCCGGATGGGATCAGGGTGCCGCCCGCGAGCGTGCCGGAAACCACCAGCGTTCCCGCCTCGGCGTCGAACACCCCGCTGTTGAGGGACAGATCGCCGGTGAGTTGCAGTAACGCGTTCGCCGCGTCCAGCGTCACGCCGGCGACCGCGTCAGTATCGTTCAGCTGAACCGTGTAGGTGCCCGGCGCGTTGATCGCCGCCACGTCGCTCGTGCCCGGCATGACCGCGCCCGACCACAGCGAGCCGGTGTTCCAGTTGCCGCTGCTACCCAGCCATGAAATTGTCGCCATCGTGGACGCCCCATTGGTTACGAAGCTTCACCATGGTCTTCCACGTCATGAAGCAGCTCAAGTGGTTCGAGGGAATGAATGCTGCCCCCTCCCACTCCCCTTGTGAGCGCTTTGCGCGTTTTCACTTTGATCCGGATCAAAGCCGCCGAAAAAGCTCGGCCGCGACGAGCCGCTTGCCGCCAGAAAGTTGTTCCGCGCGATTCGCGCACAGATGATCGGGACAAACGCCCGATCGAGGTGTCATGGCGTTCAGAGCCGGGTGACGGGATTCTGTCGCATCTTCCATCCTGTCCGCCCGGCAGGTGCGCCATCGAGGACACCGGCCGTCGCCTGATCGCCAACCCGTTTCGCGACGACGGCACACATCGGGCGCTCGTCCGGACCGCGCATGAAGCGGCCCCCGAATTCCGCCTGCGCATGCTGATACTCCGCCACCCGCGGAACTTCATCGGGCGAGCGACCGATCGCCATGAAACGATCAAGGTGGAGACATCCGGCCGCGTGGGACTGGTGCCGGTCGATCCAGGGCACGATCGGCGCGGCGCTGCTGCTGAACGAGCCCGGCGGCGAGATCTCGCGGCACTCGAAAGGGGGTTGTACCGCCATCCTCGCATGGCTCCATTGTTATCGTCGGCGTTACCCCGGCCGTAAGGGAAACCCTTCGAAAGAAGAAGGCCCAGGAACAGGGGTAGTGGGTTGGTTTGGATGTCACCAACCGAACCAAGGCCGCGACAGTCAGGCGCCCCTGAATCGCCGCCAATGGGGGCATTCATGGCCGATAGCACGAACGGCCGAGACAGCCCGGAACCGAACCGGCGGCCGCCGGCGCAAGGACGGCGAGAGCAGCCCTTTCTCGCTCGCGGTAATGGGCGATCCGACGTCAAAGCAGGGCACGCTTACCACTGTCGAAAGCCGAAGTGGCGCGGCGCGGGCGCCCGCGACATGGGTGACCCGCGATGCCCGCGTGTTCCCGCGGTGGCCCCCGCACCCCACATCCGTCATAAGTGACCCTCATCCTCGGGACCAGCCAACATGCCCTCCAAGCCGAACTACAAACATCAACGTGCCGAGCGGGATCGGGCGAAGAAGGCGTCGAAGGAGACGAAACTGAAGGAGCGGAAGGAGCAGGCCGCGCTCCGCAAGGCCGGCGAGCCGAGCAGGGCGGACTCGTTCGAGGACTCGGACCAGGGCTCAGAGGAGTAGCTGTCATGGCGATGAAAAGCCGGGCTTCGACGAGCTTCGTCATGTTCGATGTCGTGTATGAGGACGGGACGCGCAGTTCAAATCGCAAGGTGTCGGCCAGCGTGGTGTCTGGCTTGGATGGAGACGAGCCGGCACGGGGGATTGTCGAAGCACAGGACCGTGATATCGCGACGGCCTCGGGACGTGCGAGGAGCGTCGTCAAATCCATCGTCCGTTCGCCAGTCAAGGTGGTCGATGACGATACGGGGACGGATCGTAAAGCGCGCGGCGGCAAGCGATAGGGGCGTTATCACCTCGGTTTTAAACGATCTCGGTGTCAGGGCACCGCTTTGGTTCATCGTGTTTTATGCGGCAAGCACGGTTCTGGTTTTGGACCGCCGGCGTCTGGGCGGGCAACGTGTTGCTGGTGGTTCTGAATGTTCCGCCCATTGGTAACAAACTGTTATTGGCGCTGTCGTCGCTGAGCGCGATGAAGAACAAAGCTGACGGATAATCGATTTGGCCATGGCGCGCTCGAAGGCGTCGCCGCGCCTAAAGCGGCCGCTCATTCGAAATGCAGGTCGTCCGCGGAACAAATCGGGATGCTCGGTGATCAACCGCGGGTGGCTGAATCCCTTGTATCAGCAGAGCAGCCAGTATGAGCGCCATCACGATATCGTCGGGATTTCCCAGACTCATCGTCGGGATGAAGCATTTTTTGGTGTGGCCGGTCTCGAGTGGCCTCCGTTACGAGCCGCATGGCAATCATACTTATTGAAGGTTCGCGGTGGCAGGTTCGGAAACTACTCAGTTCTCGCGGGAGTGAAGCGTATGTTATCGCGCGCGAATTTATTCGCCGTGGCGGCGGGAGCACCAACGATCGATGAACCGCCTGAGTAGTTTCCGACTCTGGTTCACCGCGGCCTGGACGGTTATTTCGACGAAAACAAAAGCGATTTTCGCGGCTTCAAACGATTTTCGCGGGCCGCGGGCGCCTTCGCGCCGTCGGCGTCCGAGGACCGATCTGGGATGGTGCGGTCCCGAAACGGGGGGCGGGATTGGCGGCCAACTGAGAGTTCCAGGATCAAAAGGGGAAGCGCGTGGATAACCTCATGCCATCGAACACCGGGATGATCGAAAACCGCACCTTCGATGAGATAGAAGCCGGCGACAGCGCCAGCCTTGTGCGAACATTGACCGCGGCGGATATCGAACTCTTCGCCGTTGTCTCCGGCGACATCAATCCGTCGCAACTCGATCCCGTTCACGCCAGGACGGATTTATTCCACCGCGTCGTCGCTCACGGCATGTGGGGTGGCGGCCTGATCTCCGCCGTTCTCGGCACGAAGCTTCCTGGACCTGGCACGATCTATTTGTCTCAGAGTTTGCGGTTCCTCACGCCCATCGGCCTCGGTGACACGATCACGACGACCGTGACCGCGCGTGAGAAACACGTCGAACAGCAGCGGATCACCTTCGATTGCCGCTGCGTCAATCAGGCGGGACTCGAGGTGATCACTGGTGTCGCGGAAGTGCGCGCCCCGGTGCAAAAGCTTCGGCAGGAGCGGATGGAACGTCCCGATGTTCAACTCGCCCGTCATCGGCGGTTTCGCGATCTGGTGGCACTCGCGATCGGCCAAACGCCGGTGCCGGTCGCCGTGGCCTACCCGTGCGATGCCCTTTCCCTGGGCGCCGTCGTCCAGGTCGCGGATCTCGGCCTGGTCGTCCCCATCCTTGTCGGCCCGTCGGCGAAAATCCATGCCGCCGCGATGGAGGCCGAGGTCGATATCGATCCGTTTCGACTGATCGATGAGCCGGACGCCGAGGCGTCGGCGTTACGCGCGGTCGCTCTGGTTCGCGCGGGTGAGGCCGCGCTGTTGATGAAGGGCTCTTTGCACACCGACGTGCTGATGCGCGCGGTCGTCGCGGCGGGCGGCGGCCTTCGAACATCTCGGCGCCTGAGCCATGTCTTTCTCATGGACGTGCCGTCTTATCCAAGGCCGCTGTTGATCACCGACGCGGCGATCAACATCGCGCCGACGCTGGAGGAAAAGCGCGACATCGTGCAAAACGCGATCGATCTGGCGCATGTCATGGGCATCGCGACGCCGCGCGTCGCGATCCTGGCCGCGGTCGAAACCGTCAACCCGGCGATGCCTTCCACGCTCGACGCGGCGGCTTTGTGCAAAATGGCGGATCGCGGACAGATCACCGGTGGCCTGGTCGAGGGCCCGCTGGCGTTCGACAACGCGGTCAGCGCTGACGCGGCGCGCGAGAAGGGCATCACCTCCCTTGTCGCCGGACATGCCGACATTCTCGTCGTACCGGACCTGGAGGCCGGCAACATGCTGGCCAAGCAGCTTTCCTTCCTCGCCGGCGCCGACGCCGCCGGCGTTGTCGTCGGCGCGCGCGTGCCAATCATCCTGACCAGCCGTGCCGACTCCGAGCGCACGAGGATCGCGTCCTGCGCTGTCGCGGTACTGATGGCGCGCGCCAATCCTGTTCATACGGAGGCCGCGTGATGGCGGATGCCGTTCTCGCGCTCAACCCCGGTTCTTCCAGCCTGAAATTCGCCGTGTCGATCTCCTCGATCTGTTCTTTCGATACTGAATCGACATGTTTCGAGGAGCGCGATCTCCCGATCGGCGCGCCGGGCAGCCGTGTCGCGGTCCATGGCATCCCGGCCGGTGAGCACGCGATGATCGGACCGCGCAAACCTGAAAAAATCGCGTGAGACGGCCCCGGGTCGCCTCGGCGCGTCATGCGGAAAGCCACCACGCCGGACATGTCGGATGGTTGCGCGCGGCGGTCATGGGCGCGGATGACGGCCTCGTTTCGACGGCGAGTCTTGTCCTGGGTGTCGCGGCGGCGCACGGGACGCATCGTGGCATCCTGGTCGCCGGGGTCGCCGGCCTCGTCGCCGGGGCCATGTCGATGGCCGCGGGGGAGTTCGTGTCCGTGCACTCGCAGGAGGACACCGAAAACGCCGACCTGACGCTGGAGCGCGCGGAACTCGCGACGGACGATCAGGGCGAGCATGACGAACTGGCGGCGATCTATGTCGGTCGGGGTCTCGATCCCGTGCTGGCGCGACAGGTCGCGGATCAATTGATGGCGCATGACGCGATCGGCGCGCATGCGCGCGATGAACTGGGAATTTCGGAAACGCGCAAGGCGCGTCCGCTACAGGCGGCGTGCGCCTCGGCGGCCAGCTTCGCGATTGGCGCGGCGATACCGCTTTGCGTCGCGGCATTGGTTCCGAATCCGGCGCTGATCATGACCATATCGGGCACGTCATTCCTTTGCCTCGCGCTGTTGGGGGCGCTGGCGGCTCAGGCCGGTGGGGCGCCCATCGGCCTGGGGGCGCTGCGGGTCGCGTTCTGGGGCGCCCTCGCCATGGCGATCACCGCCGGCGCCGGCGTGCTGTTTGGCGCGGTCGCGTGACGGTCTGAGTAGTTTCCGAGGCTGCCGTGGCCAGAACAACGCGCGCGAAGATCCTGGCGATCCTGCCCGGAACCGTTGCCAAAAAGAAAGTTTCTCCATGAAAATCCTGATGGTCCTGACATCGCACGATCAACTCGGCCGGACCGGCGAGAAGACCGGCCTATGGTTGGAGGAATTCGCCGCGCCTTACTTCGCGTTCCTGGACGCCGGCGCGACGGTGACCGTCGCATCGCCCAAGGGTGGTCAGCCACCCGTTGATCCACAAAGCGACACCGCGGAAGGCCAGACCGTGTCAACGCGACGCCTGGCGGCGGACCCGGCGGCGAAAGCGGCCCTGGCCGGAACGATCGAGCTCGCGCGCGTCGAAGCGGTGGGATTCGACGCGGTATTCTACCCTGGCGGGCACGGCCCGTTGTGGGACCTGGCCGAAGATCCAAAGTCAATCTCGCTGATCTCCAATTTCGTAACGGCTGGAAAACCAGTTGCCGCGGTATGCCACGGACCGGGCGTGTTGCGGCATGTCGAATGTGGTGGCCAATCGATCGTCAAGGGGAAGCGGGTCACGGGCTTCTCCGACTCGGAGGAGGCCGCGGTTCATCGCACGAAGGTCGTGCCATTCCTGGTCGAGGACGAACTGAAACGACTCGGCGGCTTGTACGAAAAGACAGCGGACTGGAAAAGCCTTGTGGTGGTCGATGGACATCTTATAACCGGCCAAAATCCCGCATCGTCACTGGCGGTGGCGGAAGCGCTGATCGCCGCTATCGCGTGAGTTGAACATTGGCCGATGGGTCTGAGGCCCTGCTGTTCGCGTACCGTAACGGTTTGCCGATGCGCCCTGAACGCCCAGAGTTGTCGAGGCCATAGGTATTTTCCGAGACTACCGCGGAGCCGAACCGACGATCATGTTGCCCAAACACCGATGGCCCCGACATCGCATGATCTGGCGAACGGGTTGACGGTCAGACAGCGGAGAGAATCATGGGATACCTCGACACGGACCGCGCGGTGCGTGGTCAATTAAGACTCGTTTACACCGATCGGGTCGTATCTCGCTGGCTCGGCGCGAACGCGACGTTGGGAGACGTCGCTGAAGCTTTGAGTGAACTCGGGCCCCGGCGTTATGGTCATCCGGTCGCCATCGATGTCACGATGACCAGGTTGGCGGCCCAGCGTTGGTCATCCCGGTTCATGTCCGCCTGATCCGGCGGCCTTCGCGAACAGATGCGCGACGGCCTCTTTGGCTTGCTGTTGGATTCGTTTCAGGTGTTCTGCATCCCGAAAACTCTCGGCGTAAATTTTGTAAACATGTTCCGTACCGGACGGGCGCGCGGCGAACCATCCGTTCTCGGCGATCACATTGATGCCGCCGAACGCGACATCGTTATCCGGAGCGGTGGTGCGCGTCGCGAGCACCGGCTCACCCGCCAGTTCCGTCATGGCCAGCTGATCCGGTGTGACCTTTTTTAGAAGATCCTTCTCCCCGACCGTCGCCGGAGCATCGATCCGTTCGTAGAACGGTCGGCCCAGTACGTCCGTCAGTCCGTCGTGGATTTCGCCAGGATCCCGTTTGGCGCGCGCGGTGATTTCGGCGGCCAGTAAACCGAGAATGATCCCGTCCTTGTCGGAGGTCCAAACCGAACCGTCTCGGCGCGGGAACGACGCGCCGGCGCTCTCCTCGCCGGCGAACCCGAATGAGCCGCCGATCACCGGCACCTCGACGAGCTTGCAGCCGGCGCGCGCGACGACCCGCGGCCAACCGCGGCGCCGCCAAGCGGATCGATCCCAATCTTCACGCCGGACGAGCGGATCGCGTCCACGTCGATGACGTTCGCCAGATCGGCGACATCAGGGCCAACATAGTCGTGCCGGTGGACCTGGGCGGACTTCAGTGCGCGGTCGTATGGAATTCGCCGCACTCCATCCAGATTGCATTCCAGCAGAGCGTTCGCCTCGCGTTCGATCCACGACGTGATATCGACGTCGGCGGGTTGTATTTATCGCCGCTATCCTCGGGCGGATTATGCGAAGGCGTGATCACGACCCCATCGACGACTCCGCTCTGGCGATGTTTGTTGTAGGTCAGGATCGCGTGCGAAATGACCGGCGTTGGCGTGTAGCCGTCGTGCTCGTCGAGCATCACGTCCGCGCCGTTGGCGGCGAATACCTCAAGCGCGCTGGCCAACGTGGGTGCCGACAAAGCATGCGTGTCGATGCCGATATACAGCGGTCCGGTGATGCCGGCGCGGCTTCGGTAAAGGCAGATTGCCTGGCTGATCGCCAGGATGTGCGTTTCATTGAAGGCGTCACCGAAAGCCGACCCGCGGTGACCCGACGTGCCGAACGCGACGCGCTGCGACGGGACTGACGGATCGGGCCTTCCGGTGTAATACGCCGACACCATTCGCGGTACGTTGACCAGCATCGAGGGCTCGACCGTTTTGCCCCGCGAACCTGCTCACCTGGACAGCCAGCGTGGTCTCCTTTTCAGACGCCTGCGATCATCCGGAGACTACGCGCGATGATGTGTCTTGTCGTCACCGGCCAGAGAGATTCGTGCCTCATTTTCCCGGCAGCGCCAGGTCGTGAGAGCCGGCCCAATATGGCGTATCGGTTTGCGTGGTCGAGCAACTTCCAAACGTGAACGATGCTCGCCGGTTCGCCAACAAGTTTCGCGGCCGTGTCTTTCTCGCCGGCTATGCGGATCTGCGGGACGACATGATGCAATGGGGCGATGCCCTGACGAACTCGGACAGGCGCACCGCTGGAGAGGATCGCTCGCGATACACGGTGTTCCTGAATCAATACAAGGCGATGCAGACCGCACTATTCCGGGTGCGCGACAAACTCTGCCTGTTCCCATATCCCGGGCTGCTTGAACAAGAGGT
>PLSZ01000371.1 GCA_003164305.1 Acetobacteraceae bacterium | reverse complement strand
CTCTCGCGGCGGTTAACTTGATGCCTATGGGGTCGAGCCCGGCCATGACGCTGAGAGGTTCGCGGAACAACGTTCGTGCCCCTCGCCGCGCTTATGTGAGCGCCTATGGGCTCGAGCCCGGGGAGGACGAGACACGATGGTTCGTCAGGCGACCCGTTTATTGTTGGCCGTCGCCTTAGCGTGATCGCGTGGGGCTGATTGGGCGCGATGCGGTCAATGGGGAACCCCTCCCTCACGCCGCCTCGCCGGCCGCGTGCCCGCTCGCGGTGGCGAACAGCATCTCTTGCGGCGCGCGCGCGTCACCCACGGCGATGACCGCGATCCCCGCCGCGCGCAACGGGGCCGCCGGTTCATCGTCCGGAACGCGCGGCGTCGCGTAGGTCAACAGCGCGAGGTCCGCGATCACACGAACATCGCCGTTGTAGACGTTGACGATCTCGATCCGTCCCTCGGCACAGGCATCGCTCCAGCGTGGTTCGGACGCCGGAACGACCTCGATGCGCTGTTCGGCCATGCGGCGGAGAATGCCCTGGCGGGTGACCATCTGCACGTCGGTCGCGATCGTATCCCGGGGCGTGACGATCACAACACGTTCAAATCGCGCTCGCAGCGCCTCGGCGGCGGCATAGGTTCCTTCGGTATGGTCCGCGTCGAACAGCACCGCGGTGCCGGGCTGCCGTCCGTCGTGTCGCAACACCTCCACCATCGCGGCGCGCAGGTCGGGGACCCAGCCCTCGGCATGCACGGCGGCGGGCAGCCAGTCGGGTGGGATCATGGTGGACCCCGTCGCCAGAACGACGATGTCTGGCCGCAGCGCGATGATCGCCTCAGCCGCGATCTTCCGGCCGAGTACGAAACGCGCGCCGGCCCGTCGCGCCGCCACGGTTTGATAGTCGTAGATCGAGGACACCGTCTCGCCGCCGGGCAATTGCTCGCGCAGCCAGGCTTTGCCGCCGATCGCCTCCGACGCGCCGAACACGGTCACGTCGTGTCCTCGGGCGGCGGCGACCCAGGCGGCTTCCATTCCGGCGATGCCCGCTCCCACGACAACGACGCGCCTCGGCACCGCGACGCGCTGTGGCGAGAAATCGACCTCGTCCGGCCGGCTGACCCGCGGATTGTTCACGCAGGCGATCGGCACGTGCATCATGATGATCGCCCCCCAGCAGGTGTTGCAGGACAGGCAATACCGGATATCCCAGGTGCGTCCCTCGGCCGCCTTGCGAGGCCATGCCGGATCCGCGACCAGAGGACGGCCAAGCGCGATCAGCGACGCCTCGCCGCGAGCGAGAATGCCGTCGGCCTCGGCCGGGTCGGTGATGCGGCCCAGAGCCATCAGCGGCACGCCATTCAGCCGATGCCGCAATTCCTTGATGAACGGCATGTACGGCATATGCGGACCGTGCCGGTCCGGCGTGTGCATCTCCAGCGTGCGCGCATGCGCTCCGCCGGCGAAGCAAACGTAATCGACATCCCGCTTTCGCGTCAGCAGATCGCCAATGATGCCGGCCTCGTTCGGACCGATGCCGCCAGGGAGGCCATCATCGCCCGGCAGTTTCAATCCGATAATGAATTCCGCGCCGCACGCCGCGCGCAACGCCACGACCATATCAGCGACGATGCGCGCGCGGCCCTCCCAGTCGCCGCCATACGCGTCGTCCCGCCGGTTGGACAAAGGGGAAAGGAACTGATGCAACAGGTGCCCGTGGCCGGCGGAGATTTCCACGCCGGAGAACCCGCATTCCTTCAGGTGGAACGCGGAACCGGCGATCTGCTCGATCAGGTCGCGGATCTCCGCCGCGGTCAGCGCGCGCGGCACCGTCCAGGACAAATCGTCCGGCAGCGCGGAGGCACCGATCGCCTCGGGATTGCGTCCCGGAAAGTGACGGCCTCTTCCCGCGTCCTGAATTTGACCGAGCAACCGGCAATCCTGAGTTTCCACCGCCTCGGCGAGACGTTTCAGGCCGTCAGCGTCGTCCCGCCGCCAAACCTGCACCCGTGGCAGTCCGGCCTGATGGCGCATCATGCCGAGCGGCTCCGTCACGGTCATGGCGGCGCCGCCGGCCGCGCGATTGGCGTGATACTGGATGAACCGCTCCGTCACGCGACCCGACGGCGTGGCGAGAAGGCTCATCGACGCGTGAGTGATCCGATTCCGCAACCGTTTGCCGGCCAATGTGAATGGAGTGAAAAGGGCGGCGAATTCCGCGGTCTCACGCATGGTCGTGGCTCCAGGGTCTTTTGTGAACCGCGTCGATGGACGATGCGATTGTATCGCCGAAGAGTAGCCCTCTGGCTCGATTACCGCGACACCGGGCGCTGTCGGGCCGAGAGCGGACTGGCGCGGCTGAAGAGTGAGCCAATCCTGGCTCAGGCGACGCCCAACAATAAACCAGTCGCCTGACGCGCCGGCATTTCTCGTCATCCCCGGGCTCGACCTCGGGGATGCATCCCGGCGCCGTGCGGTGATTGGTCCCCCCGGTCATCCCCGGGGATGACGGGGGGGGGTCGAGCCCGCCCGGCCATGACGGCGGTCGATGGGCGTACGTGGGTAACGGCGCGGAGCACTCTGGCACCCGACTCCAGCAGTCCCATTTTGAGCGAACCCCTTGCATTTCCCGTCATCCTCCGGCCTCGCCGGAGGATCGGTCGCCGCGCACCCGTGAGAACACGCGGGACTATTCAAGGTTGTGCGGGGCTTGAATGATCCTCCGGTCATGTGTG
>PLSZ01000482.1 GCA_003164305.1 Acetobacteraceae bacterium | reverse complement strand
CCCGGCGTGGTTGGGTCCGACCTGAGCGCGCTTTGGTTTCGCGATCGGGCGCGGGAACTCGGGCTGGACTTTGACGAACCCGACGAGCAAGAAATCCACGCGATCCAGACCAGGCCGGCGTATCCTGGGGCGACCGGCCATGCCAGGCAGGTCGCGGCGGCGGATGCCGATTTATTCGCCGACTGGCTCATGGCGTTTTACCGGGAAGCCGTGCCGCGCGATCCGGTGCCACCGCGAGACGAACTCAAACGTTCCGCCGGCGATGGGAATTTCCTGTTTTGGATCGATAACGAGCGGCCGGTATCGATGGCGGGGATCGTGCGTCGCCTGAAAAACGTGGCCG
This sequence comes from Acetobacteraceae bacterium, assembly GCA_003164305.1. The sequence goes on along the minus strand of PLSZ01000482.1, from coordinate 5,325 downwards.
CCATTACCGGCGTTTATACGCCGCCGGAACGACGAGGCCGAGGCTACGCCGGTTCGGTGACCGCCGCGGCGGTCGAGCAAATCCAGCGCGAGGGGCGGGAAACCGCGTTGCTCTACGTGGATACGCGCAACCCGTTCTCGAATCGCTGCTACCGTAAAATCGGTTTCGCGCGATATTGCGGGGCGCTGCATTTTCACAGACGTGACCGGTTGATCCCGATCAATCCGATAGCGGACCAGGTCACTGGAGCGACATGACATGACCGACTCAGACAAAGCCCCATCACGTGTTCTGCGTCCCGCCGGTTGGCCTCCTCCGCGCGGGTACGCGAACGGGATCGTGGCCAGTGGCGAAACGATTTTCCTCGCGGGCCAGATCGGCTGGGACGCACAGGGGCGGTTCGCGGATGGGCTTTCCGGGCAGGTGGGTCAGGCGCTGACCAACATCGTGACCTTGCTCGCCGAGGCGGGGGCGGAACCTGGGCATCTGGTTCGGCTGACCTGGTTCGTCACCGATCTCCGGGCGTATCGGGAGGGTCAGGCCGCGATCGGGGCCGAATACCGGCGTGTGATCGGCAAATATTTCCCAACCATGTCGGTGATTGGCGTGTCCGAACTGGTCGAACCGGCGGCTTTGGTGGAAATCGAGGCGACCGCCGTGCTGTCTCGAACATAGCCTGGGCCGCCGCGCCGATTTTCCCGCGAAANNATTAGCGGATTGTTTACCAGTGGCGGGCATGATGCCCTGGCGGCGAGCGTTTCACCGCGTTCCTCGTTGGATCGGGATGCATCGAATGACCCAGTTAACCCGGCGCTTTGTCTTGCTGCTCCCCGCGCTGCTTCCAGTGGCCGCTTTCGCGGAGGACAGCGGCACGCCGGAGGNNTTCCAGAGTTCAACACGGGCGCCGACTTTCACGACCGCGATCTCTACGTCATGGTCTACGACCCGACCGGCAAATGCGTCTCGCACGGCGCCAACCCGGTGTTGATCGGCAAGGCGCTGATCGACCTGAAGGACACCGACGGCAAGTTCATCATCAAGGATCTCGTCGCGGTCGAGGACACCGGCTGGGTCGACTACAAGTGGCCGCGGCCGACCACCAAGAAGATCGAGCCGAAGACAACGTACGTCGTCCGCGTGGGCGACTATCGTATCGGTGTCGGCGCTTACAAATAGTGGCGGCCGACCGCACGACGCGCCATGCCAACCGGGTGACCGTATCGCGGCGGTTCGAGGCCCATCGGAACCATTCGAGGCCGGCCGAATGATCACGTGGTTCGCCAATCTTGGGATCCAGGCCAGAAGCGCTCTGGCGCCGGCCTTCGCCATCGTTGGGCTGATCGGCGTCGCCGTCGCTTCGATGCTGGTGTTTCACCGGCTGACGCAGGATTTTCGATCGCTCAACGAAACGTCGTTCGTCCGGTTCACGGAGGCGACGCGGCTGGAAAGCTCGGTGTTGCGCGTGAACGCGGAACTTTACGCGATCAGTTCGCTGGCCGCGAACTCGACGGAAACGGCGCGGGTCGCGGCGCGGGTGGCGGCGGTGCTGAAACAAATCGACGCGGGGGTTCAGGCCGCGAACGGGGTCGCCGCGCTCGCCGACAACGATCGTGATCGCCAGGCGATCGTCGCCGCTTTCGGGGCTTATGCCAAAAGCGCCCAGGATATGTTGGAGATGACGGCGGTGGACGCCGGGATGGCGCTGGTGCTGATGAGCACGGTGCAGGGTAATTTCGACAAATTGGAAACGGAGCTGGGCGGGTTGATCGCGGCGGCCGATCGTGCGCGCGGTGAAACCTACCAGGATGCGCTGGCGTCGATGGACGCGGCTCGATCCGGACTGATCGGCGGCGCGATCCTGGCCACCGCGCTGGCCATCGTCACGGCGGCGGCGGGGTCGCGCGCGATCAGCCGGCCGATTGTCGCGTTGACCGCGACCATGACAAGGATGGCGGAGGGGGAGAGAGATGTGGCGATCGCCGGCCGCGAGCGGCGCGACGAACTCGGCGCGATGGCGCGCGCGCTGGAAGTGTTCAAGGACCACGCGATCGAGCGGGCGGCATTGCTGCATGGGCAGGAGACCGAGCGCGGCGCTCGGCTGGCTCACGCTCAGATGCTCGAGGCGCGGGTGAAGGATTTCGAGCGGGAGGTGGCGGCTGTGCTGGCCTCGTTCTCCGCCGCCGCGACGGAACTCGATGAGGCTGCGCGCTCGATGTCCGCGCGCGCCGGGGAGACGGCCCAACAGAGCGCGGCGGTGCTGAGCGTCGCCAGCCAGACCATCACCGATGTGCGGACCGTGACGGACGCGGCGGAGGAACTGGCGGCGTCGATCGCCGAAATCGCCGGCCAGGTCGCCCGGTCCTCAGCCATCGCGCGCGACGCGGTGGCGCAGGCGCGGCGGACCAATGAGGCGGTCGGGGGGCTGGCGCTGGCGGCGGGGAAGATCGGCGAGGTCGTGGTGCTGATCCAGTCCATCGCCGGTCAGACCAACCTGCTNNATCGAGGCGGCGCGGGCCGGGGAACATGGCCGCGGCTTCGCGGTGGTGGCGGCGGAGGTGAAGCAACTCGCCGGCCAGACTGGACGGGCGACAGGCGAAATCTCCAGCCAGATCGGCGCGATTCAGGCGGCGACACGGGCGGCGGTCGAAGCGATCCAGGCGATCGGCGGGACGATCGCGGAGATCGACCAGATCTCGACGACGATCGCCGGCGCGGTGGAACAGCAGGGCGCGGCGACACGGGCGATCGCCGGCAGCGTGGAACACGCGGCGGTGGGCACGCGGGAGATGAGCGCGAGCATGACCGGAATGAGCCAGGCCGCCGATGAGGTCGGCGCGGCGGCGACGCATGTGCTGCACTCGTCCGGAGTGCTGGCGGGAGAATCGGCGGTGCTAAAGGGGCGGGTGGAGACCTTCCTGGCGACTGTTTCGGCCGCGTGATGGCAAATGGGCCGCGGGAGGTCCGGGTCGTTTCCGCGGCCTGGGTGTTTTCCGCGACCTTGACGCATGCGGCGTCCTCGCCTGATATCGTCCCGCCCGGCGCGCCGCGTTTTCGGGCCAATCGGCATAGGGGGACCTGAATGAAAACGCGTCTGTTGGCGGCCGCCGCGGCTGTGCTGCTTGTAGGTGTCACGGCCCAGGCTCAGGCGCAGATCAAGATAGGGGCGATCTTGTCGATCAGTGGGCCGGGTGCCGCGATGGGCGTCGGCTATAAGGGCGCGTTCGAGTTCTTTCCAAAAGAAATCGCCGGCCAGACCGTCGAATATATCGTTCGGGACGACGCGACGGACGCCAACACCGCGTTCACCATCGCGCAGAAGATGATCTCGGAAGATCATGTCGATGCGTTTATCGGGCCGTCGCTGACGGCGTCGGACGCGGCGGTCGCGCCGCTCGCCAACCAGGCACACATTCCGATGATCGCGATGGCGCCGTATGAATACGATCCGTCGGCCCAGACCTACACGTTCAACGACGCGCAGCCGCTGTCGCTGATGGTGTCCGTGGTGTTCAAATACATGCAATCGCATGGCATCAAGGACATCGGCTACATTGGCTTCTCCGACGGCTGGGGCGATCAGGTACTCGCGGCGACGAAGCAGTCGGCGCGGACCGACGGCATCAAGATCCTGGCGGATGAGCGGTACGCGCGCACCGACACCTCGGCCGAGGCGCAGGCCCTGAAGCTGATGAGCGTGCATCCCGAGGCGATCATGATGGGCACGTCGGCGACTCCGGCGGCGCTGCCGGTGGTGGCGTTGCGGCATCGTGGGTTCAAGGGCGGGTTGTTCGGCAATCACGGGATCGTCAGCCCGGCGTTCATCAAGGTTGGCGGCGCTTCGGCTGAGGGCGTGATCGCGGTGACGTCGCCTCTGGTGGTCTACGACCAATTGGCGGAGGCCAATCCGGTGCGTCCGGTCGCGGCGGCGTTCATGGCGGATTACACGAAGCAGTTTGGCGCGCAGAGCGTGAACCCGTTCGCCGGTTACAGCTATGATGCGATGCTGTTGCTGAAGAACGCCATTCCGGCGGCGCTGAAGGCGGGCAAGCCGGGCACTGACGAATTCCGCCAGGCGTTGCGCGCGGCGTTGGAGGCGACGCATGACCTTGTCGGCGTCAGCGGCGTGTACGACATGTCACCGGCCAACCATAACGGCCAGGACGCGCGCGCCGCCGTGCTGGTGGAGGTGAAGGACGGCGCCTGGCGAGCCATTCAATAGCCGATCGTCTTCGCCGGGATGGATATGTTCGTCTTCCTGGCGCTGCTGCAGGACGGCATCACCACGGGCGCGATTTATCTGCTGCTGGCGATCGGGTTGTTGATCGTGTTCTCGGTGACGCGGGTCATTTTCGTTCCGCAGGGTGATTTGCTGGCGTTCGGCACGCTGACGGTGGCGTCGCTACAGTCGGGCCAGTTGCCGGGGACGTTGTGGCTGCTGGATGGCGTATCCGCGGTGGCGCTGATCGCATCGTTGTTCGGCGGGCGGCGAGCGGCGGCGTTCGGTGTGCTGGCGTGGGGCGTGTTCCCGGCGGTGGTGACCGGCGCGGCGTGGTTCCTGGCGCCGTATCGGGTGCCGGCGGTTTCAATTGTGCTGGCGCTGGCGATCGTTACGCCGATGGGGCCATTGATCTGGCGGTTCGCGTTCCGGCCGATCGCGGGAGCGTCCGTGCTGGCGCTGCTGATCCTGGCGATGGCGCTGCATTTCGTGCTGACCGGCGCCGGGTTGGTGTTTTTCGGGCCGGAGGAAGCCAGCGCTCCGTCGTTGACCGATTCCAGCTTCGACTTCGGCGCGCTGAACGTATCCGGGCAGTCGCTGGCGGTGCTGATCTGCTGCGCCGCGCTGGTGGCCGGATTGCGCTGGTTCTTTGGCGCGACGATCCACGGCAAGGCGTTGCGCGCCACCGCGTCCGACCGGTTGGGAGCGCGTCTGGTGGGGATCGACGCGGGGTTCACCGGCGCTCTGGCGTTTGGGCTGGCATCGTTCATCGCCGCGTTGGCGGGTGTGCTGATCGGCGCGGTGACGCCCTTGTCCTACGACGCCGGGTTCGACATCGGCCTGAAAGGCTTCGTGGCCGCGATCATGGGAGGGTTGGTGTCTTACCCGATGGCGGCCGCCGGCGCGCTGCTGGTGGGCGTGCTGGAGTCGCTGGTGAGCTTCTGGGCCAGCGCCTATCGCGAAGTGATCGTCTTCACGCTGCTGATCCCGGTACTCGTGTGGTTGTCGTTGCGCGGCGGCTCCCCGGAGGACCGGGCGTGACGCGGCGGGCGCCCGTGGCGGGGAAGCGCGAGGGCTCCGCCCTTCGAACCCGCCAGGGGGCTTTGCCC
>PLSZ01000658.1 GCA_003164305.1 Acetobacteraceae bacterium | reverse complement strand
GAGTCCGACCGTTTCATGATCGTTTCGGCACAGCATCTGGCGGCGGAGGCCGGCGCGGAAATGCTGCGCGCGGGCGGCAACGCGATCGACGCCGCGGTCGCGGCCGGCTACGCCGAAGCCGTCACAAACCCGTGCTGTGGCAATATCGGCGGTGGCGGCTTCCTCGTCGCGCATCTTGCCGACGGCCGCGATGTGTTCATCAATTTCCGCGAGACCGCTCCCGCCGCCGCGCGGGCCAACATGTATCTGCGCGCCGATGGTTCGGTGATTCCTGGCGCCAGTCTGAATGGTTGGCGAGCGGCCGGTGTTCCCGGAACTGTACTCGGCCTCGATACCGCGCTGGCGCACTATGGGACGTTGCCTCGTGCCGCGGTCATGGCGCCCGCGATTCGGCTGGCGCGCGAGGGGTTTGTTCTGACACGAGGCGATTCCGACATCCTCGCACGGTTCGCGCCGACGCTGCGTCAACACACCACGGTGGCGCGGATCTTTCTGCGGCCGGATGGATCGCCATTCGAACCAGGCGATCGCCTGGTTCAACCGGAACTCGCCGACACGCTCCAGCAAATCGCGTCCGGCGGTCCGGAGGCATTCTACAAAGGACGCGCCGCGGCCGCGGTCTCCCGCTCGAGCGATGGCGCCCTGACGACCGAGGATTTCGCCGCCTATCACGTGACCGAAGCAAAGCCTGTTACCTGCCCATACCGAGGCTATCTGATTCTGTCCGCGCCACCGCCATCATCGGGCGGCACGACCTTGTGCGAAATTCTTGAGATTCTGGAGCCGTTCGACATGCGCGCGCTCGGCTTTCATTCGGCGCGGTCGGTCCATGTGATGGTCGAAGCCATGCGCCACGCTTACGTCGATCGAAACAATTTCCTCGGCGACCCCGCGTTCGTGAACAATCCGGTCGCGCGACTTCTGTCTCCCGAGCATGTGGATGCGATCCGCGCGCGCATCACCGAGCGCGCCACGCCATCGATCCAGGTCGCGGCTGGCACGCCGCCGCACGAGCCTCCGCAAACGACAAGCTATTCGGTGATCGACAAAGCCGGAAACGCCGTCGCGGTGACTTACACGATCAATGGCGCGTTCGGCGCGGGCGTGATGGCGGACGGTACTGGATTCCTGATGAACAACGAAATGGACGATTTCACGATAAAGCCGGGCACGCCGAATCTGTTTGGCCTCGTTCAGGGCGAGACCAACATGATCGCACCGGGCAAACGTCCGCTGTCTTCCATGGCACCGACCATCGTGATGAAAGACGGCCAGGTTTCGATGGTGCTGGGATCACCCGGCGGTGCTCGCATCATCACGATCGTTCTGCAAACGATCCTGAATGTGATCGACCACGGCATGACGGCGCAGGAGGCGGTGGACGCGCCGCGGATTCACCACCAATGGTTGCCTGACACGATCTTTGTGGAGCGCCGTGCTCTGTCGCCCGATTCTCGCGCCGCGTTGGAGGCGATGGGTTATTCGATCACGGAACAGGCCAATTGGGGCGCGACGGCGCTGATCGTCGTTGGGCCGCGGCGCGAGACTACGGCGGCATCTGAACCGCTACCCGCCGATTCGGTTGCCGGCGGCGAAGCGCGGCCGGGTTTTTTTTACGGAGCGATGGATTCCCGCCGGGCCGCCGGCGCGGCGATCGGTCGATAGGTCTCCGGAAACGAAACGGAGCGTTCCTGGACCAACCGCGCTTAAGTCTGACCTTTTGTCCCGCGCTCAATTCCGTGATGACCCGCGGGTCCCCTCACCGCCTTGACGGGCCCTGGCGCCGACGCTTGTCACCGCTCTTCGATCCTGCGCCAATCCCCGGCCTCCATCAGTCAGGAACCCGCGCATGATCCCGGATCGCCTGCTCGCCGAAGCCGAGTCGCTGCTTGCCGCCTGCCGGGAAAAAGGCGTGAAGGTCGCGACGGCGGAAAGCTGCACGGGAGGATTGATTGCCGCGGTCCTGACNNGAGATGATCGGCGTCCCGATGCCGCTCATTCAAACCCACGGCGCGGTGAGCGAGGAAGTCGCACGCGCCATGGCGGAGGGCGCGCTGGAACGCTCGCGCGCCAGGATCGCCATTTCCGTAACCGGCGTCGCCGGGCCCGGCGGAGGAAGCGAGGCCAGGCCAGTGGGGCTGGTGTGCTTCGGTCTGGCCGAAAAAGGCCGGAAGGTCGTCAGTGAGCGACACGTCCTCCCCGGCGACAGAACCGGGATCCGGGTCGCGGCGGTCGCGCATGCGTTCTCGATGATCCACGCGCGGGTCTGAGGCGATCCGGCATGACAGTCGCCGTGGTGCAGCCGTTGCCGGGCATCGGCGACATGATCTGGCATCTGCCCCATATCCGGGCGATCGCCGCGTATGTGGGGGAGCCGGTGACCCTCATCACCAAGCCTCGGTCCGCCGCCGACCAGATATTCAGCGCGGAGCGGACGGTGCGCGACGTGCTCTGGCTCGACCGCAATCCGGAAGGCCGGCATGGCGAACACGACGGCGGCGCGGGGTTCTTCCGCGTCGTGGCGGCACTGCGCGCGCGGCGGTTCGACAGCGTCTACATCCTCCATCACAGCAAGACGATCGCGCTGTTGACCATGCTGGCGGGCATCCCCGCGCGTTACGCCTATGGCTATGGCGTTCAGGGGTGGTTCCTCAACCGGCCGCCTCGCCTGGCCAACGAAATTTTGTCCCAACATCCATTCGATCAGGCGACTGCCTGGCTCAGGGCAGCGGGGATACCGATGGCGGAGGCCGAGCCAATTCTGCCCGTCACGGACGCCGCCGTCGCGGCCGTAAGATCACGCCTTGGCGCGGCGAGCGCCGGGGCGCGGCCTGGCCCGGCGAAGGCCCAGGTCGCGATTGGCATCGGTAGTTCCGAACCATATAAGCAGTGGGGCGCCGCCCGCTTCGCCGCTTTGGCTCATGCGCTTGACGCGAAGGGCTCTGGGCCACTGATCCTCGTGGGTGGTAAGGCCGAAGCCGCTCTTGCCGCCGAGATCCAATCGCTGGCCCGTCTGGACACGCTCACCACCGCGATCGGCTGGAACCTCGCGGACATCGCGGCGCTGTTCAGTCTGTCGGACTATTATGTCGGCAACGATACCGGCGTGATGAACATGGCCGCAGCGGTCGGCATTCGCACCTATTGCCTGTTCGGCGCCGTGCCGCCGTTCCATCACAGCAGCCGCATCGTCGCGATCACCCCCACGGGGGGAATTTCCAAAACCGACGGAATGGGCCGCCTGTCAGTCGAGCAGGTTCTGGCGGTGATCGAGGCGGATCAGGCCTCGATCCGCTCGTGACCCGTGGCGCGGTCCAAATGGTGGTCGACCCATTCGGCCACCAGACGCCGGGCCTCGCTTAACGAGGCTTCCGGGTGGTGAATGCGGTACAGGGTCGTGCATGCGATGAAGGCGGACATGTCATCCGTGCCATGCTGGCGCAACTCCGAATAGGCCGTCACCACGGCCCGCTCACAATGGCGGGCGATCTGGCCGATTTGACCCATCCTCAGACGCTCCTGTTTGCGAATAATTCGCAACTGGACCTAACCTTAGCGAGACTGTGGACATGTCACAAGCGCGTCATGATCAGACCGGCAATGCGGCCAGTTCCGCGCTCGACAGACCCCAGGCTCGCAAAGTTTCCCGCGGATCGACAGACCCCGGTGGTGCCGGCTCAGCCAGCGTTGTCGAACCAAACCTGGGCGCGGGAGCCGGCTGGCGCATGCCGCCGACATCGATGAACGCCGCGCGCGCCACGTTATGCGGGTGAGCGTGCGCCTCATCCATCGACAGAACGGGGGCGAAGCAAACGTCGGTGCCTTCCAGCACGTGGCACCAGCCATCGCGGGTCCGGGTCCTGAACAGCGCGGTGAGCCGTTCTTTCACGTCCGGCCATTTCTCCCGGTCCCATTGCGATGGCATGGTCGCCGGATCGATCTCCAGGCGGCGGAGCAGTTCAGCGTGGAATTTTACCTCGATCGAGGCGATCGAAATGAATTGCCCGTCCGAGCACTCATACACCTCGTAGAAGTAAGCACCCGAATCGAGTTGATTTTCGCCTCTGGGCGCGGTCAGGCGTCCGCCGGCCTTCATCGCGTAAATCGGTGTCATCAACGACAGGGCGCCATCGACCATCGCGGCGTCGATCACCTGTCCCGCGCCCGTTGCCCGCGCTGAAATGATCGCCGCCAGCAGGCCCGTGACCAGATAAAGCGCGCCGCCGCCGTAATCGCCCACGAGATTGAGCGGCGGTGTCGGCTTCTGCCCTTGCCGCCCGATCGCGTGCAATGCGCCGGTCAAAGCGATGTAGTTGAGGTCATGCCCAGAGGTGAGCGCGAGAGGACCGTCCTGCCCCCATCCGGTGACCCGGCCATAGGCGAGCTTTGGATTGCGTTTCAGACAAATGTCGGGCCCCAACCCCAGACGTTCCATCACCCCCGGCCGAAATCCTTCGATCAACGCGTCGGCGCCGTCGATCAGACGCAACGCGAGTTCGACCGACGCCGGTTGTTTCAGGTCGAGACCAATCATCGCTCGGCTGCGTTTGGTGAATTCAAACTTCTCCGGCATGGGCAGGCCGAGCTCGGACGGTCCGGTCCGGTCGATACGAATGACGGTCGCTCCCATGTCGGCCAGCATCATCGCCGCCATTGGCGCCGGCCCGATGCCTGTGAATTCGACGATCTTCACGCCCGCCAAAGGTCCCATCGCACTATCCTCCACTGCCCGGACATTGTTCTCCCGCCGGGGCAATTGAGCAACTTCGCCGGCCGCGGCCGGCGGAAGTTCGGATTGGCGTCGCCGATAAGGCGCGCATGACCCGGTCAGACGGGGGAAATCCGGTCAGCCGCCATCCGCGTTGGCCAGGATGTCCGCCAGGCCGTGCAAGCTGCGCAGCCGCACATGGGCCTGTTCGATCCCGGGCCGCTCTTCGTGCATCCAGCCCCAGGGGCCGCGGCGCAAGAACACCGCCATCATCCCGGCCGCCCGCGCGGGGATGACATCGTTATCGACCCGGTCTCCAACGTAGGCGATGCTTTCCGCCGGCACGCCGGCCGCTTCGATCACCCTCTCAAAGAACCGGGGATTCGGCTTTGAAACGCCCCATCCGGCCGAGGACGCGATCACATCGACCGGCAAATCCAGGCCGCGCAACGCCGCTTCCGCCTCAGCCGGCTGGTTGCCGGCGATCAGAACCTTGAAGCCGCGTTCACGGAGGTCCGTCAGGCAGGGGCGCGCGTCGGGATACAGATCCGTTGGCTCGAACCCGTATTTCCAACCCAACGCGGCACGCTGCTGGCGAACGGTCGAGAAATCGAGATCGGGCCGGAAAATCTCGAATACCTTCCGGTGCGATTCACCACGCCACATGCTGACGCCTAACGCCGTGAACAACGTCAGCCGAGGGACGCCCATGAAATCGGCCCACCCGTTCCATTCGCGGGTTTCATCGATCAATGTCTCACCCACATCGAAGCAGACGGCGCGGATTGGCATGGTTCTGGACACCCCATCATTATGCTCGATCTGTTTTAACCGCATCCCGCGAGGCGCGTGAATCAGCGCACTCCGCTCGGCCACAAAACGACCCGCAGCGTTTGCAGCAAAATCACGAAATCAAACAGGATCGAAAAATTCTTGACGTAATAAAGGTCATAGCTGAGCTTGGACCGGGCATCATCGACCGAAGCGCCATAAGGGTAATTCACCTGCGCCCATCCCGTCAGACCCGCCTTCACCATATGTCTTTCACGATACAAGGGGATCTGCGTGGCCAACTGCTCGACGAACATCGGGCGTTCCGGCCGCGGACCGACGAATGACATTTCACCCTTCAGGATATTGATCAGTTGCGGCAGCTCATCGATCCGCGCCCGTCGCAGAAACATCCCGGCCCGGGTCACCCTGTTATCCCTTTCCCTGGCCCAGACCGCGCCGGACGCCTCCGCGTCGATGCGCATCGTGCGAAGTTTGAGGATCTGGAAAATTTTGCCGTCCAGAGTCACCCGCTCCTGCCGGTAGAATATGGGCCCAGGATCATTGAGACGAATGGCGAGAATTCCGAACAGGACGAGGGGCGATGTCAGCACCAACATGACCGAGCTGACGACAAGATCGAATGCTCGTTTCAGGAACCTGTCGATCGCGCCGAAATAAAAACCGTCCGAGAACACCAGCCAACCCAGATCCATTCGCTTGATATCGACCCGGCGCATCTCATGCTCGACGAAGCTGAGGTACTGCACCACCGGAAATCCCGCCTTCTTGCAAACCAGCAATTGCCCAAGATCCATCCCGCGTCTCTCATCCGGCGCGACGACGATCTGGTCCGCGCCGACCTGACGTGCCGCTTCCAGCACATGTGCCTGGTCGACGCGCAGGATCGTGCCACCCGGATCGCTTTCAAGGCGCGGATCGATGGGGCCGAAGGATGGATCGTGCAAAAAGGCGATATCGTAGTTAAGGCTGGCCCCTTCTTTGGCCAACATGCGCGACAGGTCCCAGGCGCGCGTTCCAGCGCCAACGACAAGCAACTGCCGCCGCAACAACCGGCGGCGCAATAGCCCGTCGAGGACCACGCGCGCCACGACCGCGCACGATATGAAAACAGCGAGCGCCAGCCAAAAGATCATCGATTCGACGCGTGAGGAACCAGGCTCGACCAGCGACGGCGCGATGCGCGAGGTCACCAGACAAATTATCAGCGCGACGACCGCGCCCATGCCGACGACCACCGGGACCCGAACCGCGGAGCGATGCTTCTCCACGAATGCTTCGCGCCGATAAAGCCCCATCGCATAAAGGAACAACAGGTCGCACAGAGGGTAGATCAACCCGCGCGCGCCCTCGGCAAGGCCAGAGAGATCGTTCACGTTCGAATGGACGAACCATATCGCCAGTGGCCAGGTAACCGCGACCAGGACCACATCGAGCGCGAACAGACTTCGCGCCATCGTCGCCTGCAGAATTCTCGGGCGGGTCATGCCAGGTCCTGAAACACCCTCGCTTACATGGCCGATAATGGAGAGGTTGCCCTAACAAATAGTTTGCGGCACCAAGCGGTGGACCGGCATTGGTTGAACATTGGACGGGCGCGCGCGTCAATGTCGCTCAACGCCATGGCACTCAGTCGTCCAACGGAGTGGTTCAGTTTTTCCCACGACGACGGGACCAGACGATCAGCCGAACGACTCGCGGCCGATTTCCAGGAACTTGTCGCGACGCCGCGCCTTCAACGTGGCGCTGTCCAGGGACGAAAGCGACCTGAGCGCCGCGCCAATCGCATCGCCGACCGCCTGGATCGTCGCGGTTGGATCGCGATGCGCACCCCCCAAAGGTTCCGGCACCACTTCATCGACCACGTGCATTCGCCTGAGATCGTCCGCGGTCAATCGCATCGCTTCCGCCGCCGCCGGCGCCTGGGCCGCGTCCCGCCAGAGGATCGATGCGCAACCTTCCGGCGATATCACCGAATAGATGGCATGCTCCAGCATCAGAACCCGATCGCCGGCCGCCAACGCGACCGCCCCGCCGGAACCACCCTCGCCGATGATCGCGGCGACGAGCGGCACAGGCGCTTCGAGGCAGGCTTCGATGGATCTGGCCACCGCTTCGGCCTGACCTCTGGCCTCGGCGTCAATGCCGGGAAACGCACCCGCGGTATCGATGAACGTCACGATCGGCAGCCCAAACCGGCCGGCCAGTTCGATCAGCCGACGGGCCTTTCGATACCCTTCCGGCCTCGCCATGCCGAAGTTATGGGCGATTCGGCTGTCGGTGTCCGAGCCTTTCTCGGTTCCCAGAACCATGACTGCTGTCTCGCGGAACCGGCCTAGTCCGCCCAGTACCGCCGCGTCATCGGCGAAGGCGCGGTCGCCGGCGAGGGGCGTGAAACCGGTGATCAATCCGGCGATGTAATCGGTGGCCTTCGGCCGGTCCGGGTGGCGGGCAACCTGGGTTTTTTGCCAGGGTGTCAGTTTGCCGTATGTCGCGCGCAGCTGCCGATCGGCAACCGAAGTCAGCCGAGCGATTTCTTCTGTGATATTAAGGCCGTCGGGCTCCGACAATCGCCGGAGTTCCTCGATCTTGCCCTCCAACTCGGCGATTGGCTTTTCGAAGTCGAGGAAGTGGCGCATGGGAGGGGGCGTGTAGCACGGTTTCAGCGGCGCGAAAGCCCGTCGCGGATGGATGTCTGTAGAGCGAGAGGAATGTGGACCTGAATTTCGATACGACCCATTCGCCTTCGCCACACGGGGCACACGAACTGACACGCCTGGCTGGCGAACCGTCCGTGGCGATTCTTCTCTCGACGTTCGACGGGGAGCGATATCTGGCGGAACAATTACGGAGCTACAACGCGCAAACCCATTCCAACTGGACATTGTATTGGCGTGACGATGGCTCCGCGGACCAGAGTCCGGCGATCGTGGCGGAGTTCGCGCAACGCGTTGGCAAGGGACGCTGCAGCCACGCTCCCGAGGATGGACAACTTCGGTCGACCGGGAGCTTTCTGACCCTGCTTCATACCGCTCTGCGAGACGACGCGGACTACTTCGCGTTCTCGGACCAGGACGATGTTTGGTTACCCGATAAACTGGCGCATGCGGTGGCCGCGCTCGGCGAAGTCGCGGCCGACCGACCGGCACTTTATTTCTGCGATCGCACATTGGTGGACGAGTCACTGCGATTCATTGGGCAACCTTCCCGGCTTCGCCGGCCGCCGGGGTTCCCCGCCGCGCTGACGCAGAACGTCATCCCGGGGTGCTGCATGATCCTGAACCGCGCGGCGGCCGAATTGATCGACGCGACCGACGCGCCCGAACCGACCTGGCACGACTGGTGGTGCTACCTGGTGGTGACCGCGGCGGAGGGGCTGGTGGTCCGAGGCAATTCGCCGGACATCCTGTACCGGCAGCACGCCGGCAATCTGGTGGGTGAGCCGCTTGGCGTTTGGCGGCGTGCCATTCGAGCACTACGGCGCGGCAGAGGACCATTCATGAGTGTTTTCTGGCGCCATGTCTCGGCACTGCGCGCCCGCCAGAGCCTGTTACCCGACCGATCGCTGACGTTGCTCACGGTCATCGATCGCGCCGGCCGCGAGGGCGTTTACGCGCGGTTCAAGGCTCTGAGTATCAGCGGATTTGTCCGGCAAACGAGGCTCGAGACGCTGCTTTTCCGCCTGTGGTTTCTGTTGGGCTGATAACTCAAAACACGGTTCTGATCGGCCAACCTGGCCTTGTCCGGACTTTGATCAGCCGGCGGATCGACGCGAAGAACGCCACTTTCGCGCCAGCCATGCCGCTTGAACTTTGCTCGCCTGGATGGTTCCCCATCGTGGCTAGTTCGCGTTGACGCCGCGCTACGGGTGTCGCTAATGGTGTCTCGCTTTTGCTGGGAAGGCAAGACAAGGATCATGCGGGACCAGGCGATCGCGGTCGTTATCGCGCTTTACAATGGCGGTGAATTTATCGCGGACGCTCTGGACAGCGTGGCCGCGCAAACATCGCAACCGGCTTCGGTTATCGTGGTTGACGATGGCTCCAGCGACAACGGTCCCGCCATCGTTGAAGGAATCGCCAGAACCCGGGACATCACGCTGGTTCGAAAAGAGCACGGCGGTCAATCATCCGCGCGGAACGTTGGCATTTCTCATGCCACCACACCACTGATCGCGCTATTGGACCAGGATGACATTTGGTACCCTCATCATCTTGAACAACTCGCCGTGCCGTTTCGGGACGATCGGATTCCGAAACCTGGTTGGGCATACAGCAATCTTGATCAGATCGATCGCGAAGGTCGAATGCTGGCCACGAATGTTCTTGATAACTTCGTGGACGTCGAGCATCCGAAACGGACCCTGAGCGGTTGCCTGAAAACCGATATGTATATCCTTCCATCAGCTTCACTCATCAACCACGCCGCGTTCGAGGACGTCGGGGGATTCGATGAAAATTTGATTGGATACGAAGATGACGATTTATTCCTGAGAATGCATATGCGCCATTACGAGAATGTTTATATCGATTCAGCAACATCGAAATGGCGTGTTTATCCCAATAGTGCCTCACATTCGATTCAAATGGCACAAAGCCGCATGGTGTTCTTCCGCAAGTGGCTTGCAATTCTGGGAAACCAGGCCGGTGTGGAAAAGCAATACATCAACACTTGCCTTGCGCCACGGCTCTTCCGCGTCGCGCTCAGCAATTATCATCATGCTCTTCGCAAGGGCGATCGATGCGCCCAGGCTATCGCGGTGGAGACGATGAAGCTGCTATTGCCGTTCGTCCCGGAAAGAATCGCGGTTCCGGCTCGGCTCATACTTCCGCTTTCGTCGATCCTCGGGACGGCGCCGATCGCCCGCATCGCCGCGCGAACCGCACCTCTCGCTCGGTTCGCATACAACCTCATTGCACGCTGACACCAATATACGGCCGGACACACCGTTGGACCGATCGCGGAAAGGCGCTAACAGGTTGCCATCACCAGTTGAAGTGCTCTGAGGCAGAGGCCCAAGAAATGAATGATGCCCCCCTTCCGTCACATGCCTCCGAACACCGGAGGCTGAGGGAAGCGACCCGATATACCGCGACCGCGCTCCACTCGATCCTTGAGTCATGGTTCAACTTTGAAAGTGTATTGGACGTCGGTTGCGGGACCGGCAACTGGTTGAGTTGCTTCAGCGCCCTCGGACGCAGATCGATCCTGGGCCTGGAAATGGAACAACTGGACCAGGCGCATGAAATCGACCCAAGGCTGATTTTGCACGTCGATGTGGGCCAGTACTTGAATCTGTGGCGGCGCTTCGATCTCGTTCTCTGCCTTGAGGTCGCGGAGCACCTCGACCAACAATTCGCATCGACGCTCATTGAAAACTGCGTACGACATTCTGATGTCGTATTGTTTTCAGCCGCGCTTCCAGGTCAACAGGGGTTGCACCATGTGAATGAGCAACGGCCCGAGTATTGGGCTGAACTCTTCGCGACCCACGACTACGCCGTAATGGACCGGATCAGGCCGCTGATCTGGAACGATCCCCAAATTCCCATTTGGTACAGACAAAATATCCTGCTTTTCGTCCGCCGCGAATCACCGGCTTTCGCCATGATCGACGCGCGGACAAAGACGTCCGATAACGGCATGCCATTGGCGATCGCCCACCCGGAGTACCTCGCCTATTTTTCCGATCTCTCACTGAAAACAAAGGCGACCGAAGAAGCGCTTTCGCTGAAAGGAAAGGCGACTGAAGCGGCGCTTTCCGCCAGAATAGGGTTTCTCTCCGGAGAAACGCGGCGCCTCGCGCGCGAATTGGATGAGTTGCGTTTACAGATTGATGAGGTTTCCGCTCAACCGACAGCCCCCATTCCTGTTCATTCCCGTGGGCTCCTGCATTCCGTTGCCTGGCGAACCTTTCATACGCTTCGCCCGGTTGCCAGGCGCCTTCCGCTCTCGGTCCGCTTGAAGTTACGTAGAGGGCTTGAAAGGCTCGGACCGGTTTTCCGGTTTCCCATCGTTCTCACACCATCTGGCGTTCCGGCACCGGTTCGTTCCCTGCCCGCGCCCGGGGCCAATCGTGGCCCGATGCTTCCAGCCCATAACTTTACATATCGAATCGTCTTTGTTTCTGGAGAGTCGCATACACCCGGTCACGTCTACCGCGTGCTGCGTCAGGTCAGTGCCGCCGCCGCGATCGGCGCGGAGGCGCAATGGCTGGCACTTGAGGACTACCAAAATCATCGAGAGGCGCTGACGAACGCGAATATCATTGTTTTGTGGCGTGCCGCTAACTCACCGGCTACCGCGGCGATCATCAGAATCGCACGTAAGGCATCGGCCAGGTTTCTGTTTGACGTTGACGATCTGGTATTCCTTCCCGAAATCGCCAAAGCGGAAATCATCGATGGCATTCGAAGCCAGGATTTTTCCGAGTCGGAGACGGCCAAACTGTTTCTGCGATTTCGCCAGGTCATGGAGCAAGCTGACGCCTGCATCTGCACCACCAGTGAGTTGGCAAAGCAGATTCGCCAATTGAGTATGCTTTCTTATGTCGTGCCAAACGGTTTCGACTATGAGTTTTTCGGTGTGGCTCGACGTGCCGCGCGGCGATGGCATGCCACACGAGACGATAATCTCGTTCGCATGGGCTACGCATCCGGAAGCCGGACGCATCAACGTGATTTTGGCGTGGCCGTTCAATCCATCGCCGCGGTTTTGTCGGAAAGGGCTGACTGCAGGCTCGTGCTGTTCCGCGTGCCTGGCACTGGCCAGCCATTGCTCGATATCGACGAATTTCCCTGTCTGGAACCGGTAACGGATCAAATCGAATGGCGTGACATGGTCCCGCTAAAGGATTTGCCAAATGAAATCGCTCGTTTCGATATCAATCTGGCCCCCCTGGAGACCGGCAATATTTTTTGTGAGGCTAAAAGCGAGCTCAAATATTTTGAGGCTTCTCTGGCCGATGTTTGCACAGTCGCCTCGCCGACCGGACCAAT
>PLSZ01000624.1 GCA_003164305.1 Acetobacteraceae bacterium | reverse complement strand
GTCGATCAGGACCCGGGACGATTGGTCAATCAATCACATCGTCGCAAATGTAACGAAACGAGTATGAATCGCGCGAAGAACGTTCGGCGTGAGCCACGGATACGGAGACCGGCGCGAACTCCGGCGCGTCGTTACAAAAGGCGCCTGGAACGAGGGTTCGACCGACCTTAAACCTTCGATCGTTCCGACCCGGTCCACTGCACGGCCGCTGCTTCCGCCGCCGCCATGGCGACCACGACCGACGTCGCCCGGCCATGGCGGGGGGGTTCGTCGCTGTTTTCCGGCCGCCAGACGGTCCAATCCCAGCCGTTGCGCCGCGGCAGCGGTTCCACGACCAGGCGATAGCGGGTATCGTCCGGCGGAGCAACGGTGAACGCGAACAGTGCGTCGCCGTTCTTGTGCCACGGCACGGACAACGCACCGGCGCGGGCCGGGGAGGGCCGTCGCGGCCGGTTCATGGGGATCACGGCGTCCGGGCCTGACCTGTCGGCGGGCTCTGGCGCGACCTCGCCAGACGGTTCGTCCGCGGGGAGAGGTTGCCCCCGCGGCGCCACCGGAAGCCACAGCCGGACAGTGGTTCCCCCGCCGACTTTGCTGTCGATACTGATGTGGCCGCCGGATTGCCGCGCGAAACCGAAAACCAAACTCAGGCCGAGCCCGTCACCATTGGGCCTGGTCGTGAAAAACGGTTCGAACGCATGTCGCAGCACGTGGTCCGGCATGCCGGCGCCGGTATCGGCGATGGTCAGCAAAACATATCGACCCGCCGCCACCTCCGTCCCCGCGGCCACCTCGTCCTGATCGAACTCGGTATTTCGGGCCGCGATCGTCAGGGTGCCGCCGTCCAGCATCGCCTCTCCCGCGTTGGCCGCGAGCAAGGTCAGCGCCTTCCCAAGTTGGGCGGCGTCAACGCGCGCGGTCCACAGATCGTCTGGCGTATCGGATTGAACGCGGATTGAAGGATCCAGCATCCCACGCAGCTGTTTGATGACATGCGCGACGAGATGATGCACGGAAATCGGCCCTGGGTTGAGCTTTTGGCGGCCGGAAAAGGCGAGCAATCGCCGGATGAGCTTCTCCTTTTCGATGGCTTCCTCGAACGCTTCCGCGATGGGTTCGGACAACGCGGGATGATCGAGCGCCTCATGGCCGAGGGTCTCGAGCTGGCTGTAGATGACCGTCAGAAGCCCATCGAAATCGTCCGCCACGCCGGCGGCCAACAGCCCGAGCGCGGCCATTTTTTCGGCCTGCTGGCGGCAATGCAACGCCTCCCGTTCCGCCCGCTCGGCGCGAGATCGGGCCAGGGCCATCTGGATCATCGCGTGCAGTTCGCGCTCGGAGAACGGCTTCAGCAAATAGCCATAGGGTTGCGTGGCGCTGGCCCGCGCCAATGTCGCGTCCTCCGAATAAGCAGTCAGATAAATGACCGGCACGGCGTGGTCCCGCGGCAGTCTCGACGCGGTGGCGATGCCATCCAGCGGACCTCCCAGATGGATGTCCATCAGCACGAGATCGGGTGGCGAGGCCTCGAATTCCTTCAGCGCCTGTTCGCCGCTGGCGACCGTGGCGGGTATTTCATAGCCGAGTTTCACCAGTTGCCGACGTAAATGGAGGGCAACGATGGCTTCGTCCTCCACCACCAGGATACGCGGCGCGGCCATACCGGACTCCCATCCGTTGCTAAATTGGAAAGCGTATCGAAAACAGCGTCGGCCCGGCTCGGTTCACCGTCAGGTGTCCCTTGAGTTGTCTGGTCAGAACCCGAACCAACTGCAGGCCAAGCGTCGCGGCCTCCGCGTTGTCGATCCCATCCGGCAAGCCGACGCCGTTGTCGGACACCGACAGCAGTGCTTCATTCCCCGGTTGCCGGGTCAGGGCGATGCGGAGTTCGCCATGATCGCGGTTCGGGAAGGCGTGCCTGAAGGCGTTCGTGAGCAGTTCGTTCACGATCAATCCGCAGGGCATCGCGATGTTGATCGGGAAGCTGATCGGTTCGATATCGACACGGATAGCGACCCCGCGGGAGCGGACGCCGTGCGATTCGGTGATCACCGGCAGCAGCGTATCGATGAACATGGCGAAATCGACGCGTGCGAAATCCTTCGACGCATACAGCGTTTGATGGATCAGCGCCATGGAGTGGACGCGGTTCTGGCTGTCGCGCAACATTTCCAGCGCGACGGGATCGGTGACGCGCGCCCACTGCAGTTCCAGCAGGCTGCAGACGATTTGCAGATTGTTCTTGACGCGGTGGTGGATTTCCCCGAGCAGGATATCCTTCTCCCGCAATGCGGCCTGAATGCGCTCGGCCTCTTGCTCGCGGTGAGAGATATCGACGATGGCGGAAAGTACCATGGGGCCGTCGCCGGTGTCGATGGGATTGAGCCTTA
This sequence comes from Acetobacteraceae bacterium, assembly GCA_003164305.1. Next base: position 1,449 of record PLSZ01000624.1, on the reverse strand, counting down.
TTTCGACCGGGAATTCGGTGCCGTCCCCGCGGAGAGCGTAAACCTGGCGCCCTGTCGCCATTGGCATGACGCGGAGATTGGCGAAGAACTCATCCCTGAATTTCAGATGGCGGCCATGGAAGCGTTCCGGCACCAGCATCTCGATAGGCTGCCCGAGCATTTCGGCGCGCGCGCGGCCAAACAGCTCTTCCGCCTGGGCATTCACCATCTCGATCCGGCCGGCGAGGTTGACCATCACCATGGCGTTTGGCGCTGCCTCGACAATCTGGCGGAAGAGATCTTCAACGTGAACCCGGTCGGGCATGCTGCCTGTTCTGAACTGATTCCGGTGACATCGTCATCGCGCCGGGCATGGCCGGGCGCATTGGCGACTCCGCGACGCGTAATGTGGAACGGCACTCCTGGCGCGACCTTCGTTTATGGTGAGTTTTGTCGAACGACAAAACCTGGTGACGGCGGTGAACGAGCCGTATGATCGGCCGGCTGGTGCTTACTTCCGCGCCGCGGTTTCGCCGTTTATTTCGCGTGATAACCGCGTGAGTTCTGACCCGGTCTGGTAAATCTCTCGCGCGGATGGATGTTTGGCGGAGTCATCCGGTGTACCCATTGCAAGTGAAATCAAAATCGCGACCGATCAGCCGGGCCGGGTTTTAAGGCGCGCCAGCAAATGTTTGTCCCGCGTATCGTCCCGCCGGCCGTTCAGCCACCAGGATCGCGGGCACGCGCCGTCACACCTGCATATCGAGCAGCGATCCTCGCGGCATGGGCCGGGAGGACGAACCACCGTCCGGCTGGGCGCCGCCATTGGGCAAGGTCATCGGCATCGGCATGAGCGGAGAAGACATTTGAGCGGCGCCCTGGGACCCACCCTGGGACTGCCCCTGAGCCGGGCTCACGGCCCGGACGGGACGCGCCCAATCGGACGGGATCGAAAGGCCGGCGAGGGAGGTTGGCGACAACATGGAGAATACATACCCCTTGAAATCTGAAGATCAGGTTAACAAGCGGGTGTTTTATCCCGAAAAAATTCGGCGGCCGATGCCGTTCGGCTCCATCCGCCTCAACCCGCCCATTTCACGTATTGGCGTGAAGCACAGATGGGCGTGGAATACCGATGGATTGGCACATCCGCCGCGGCGGGATAGCATGTTCCGGCCGCCGGGACGAGAGGAAACGAATGATGGAACACGCGATGGAACAGCCCGCATGATCAATAAAATCGTCCGCTCCATGGCCGACGCCATGGCGGGCATCAAGGATGGGTCCACCGTGCTGCTGGCCGGCTTCGGCTCGGTCGGACAGCCGAACGCGCTGATCGACGGACTGATCGAGCAGGGCGCCAAAGACCTGACCGTCGCGGCCAACAACGCCGGCTCCGGCCATATCGGCCTCGCCCGCCTGATGGAACTGGGCCGGGTGCGGAAGATCATCTGCTCCTTCCCGCGCTCC
>PLSZ01000341.1 GCA_003164305.1 Acetobacteraceae bacterium | reverse complement strand
CTCCGCGACGGACGCTCGCCGGTTCGGACACGAGATCCTGACAGACCGGCCCGTCGCGACGGGCCCAAACGACCAGGCAACGATGAGGACACGCGATGAACGTCGACGCCATTAAAGCCATGGGCCGCCCGAAAGGCCTGCCGTTCCGCATCGGCAAGCTCGGCCATGTCGGCATGTATGTGAAGGACCTGGAACGCTCGACGCGGTTCTACACCCAGATCCTCGGCTTCCAGGTCAGCGACGCCATCGCGCCCGGGGAATTGCCGGGAGGGGCTGTGTTCCTGCGCTGCGCCACCGATCATCACGCGATCGCTCTGTTCGGCGCGACCGAGGATCACCCCGCCGGCACCGGCCTGCATCACGTCGCCATGGAAGTGCCGACGCTGGATGAGATCGTTCGCATCCGGGAACATCTGCGCGAGCATCAGATCCCGATCAACCTCGACGGCCGCCGCGGCGCCGGGGTGCAACTGGTCGTGGAGTTCCGCGATCCCGACGGGCATTTGCTGGAGATTTATTGGGGCATCGATCAGATCGGCTCCGAGGGCGTCGTCCGCCCGGAAGAAGAGTGGAAAGCGGTCCGCTCCCTGGAAGAGGCCATCGCCAATCCGGTCGAGGGCCAGGATACCACCGTCCAGGCCGCGAGAAGCCTGTTGAATTCCAAAGAGGCGGTTTAACCGATGAGCGTCCCCTTGCCCGCGTTGAAACGCCCGCACGGCACGCCGTTCCGCTTGCGCAAGATCGGCCACGTCGCGCTGTTCGTCACGGATATCGAGCGGTCGTTGCACTTCTACTGCGATCTGCTCGGCTTCCAGGTCTCCGATCTGTATCAGGAAGACATGATGCCCGGCGGGGCCGCGTTCATTCGCCTGAACACCGATCATCACGGGATCGCGTTGTTCCAGGCGACGCAGGACCGCGACCCCGGCGCCGGGCTGCACCACATGGCGTTCGAGGTCGGCTCCCTGGACGAAGTGTTCCGCGCCCGCGACCATTTGAAAGCGCATGACTGGCCGATCCATTTCCAGGGCCGCCGCCGCGCCGGCGTGCAGATCGCCATCGAGTTCCGCGATCCGGACGGGCATAATCTGGAGATCTACTGGGGCATCGACCAGATCGGCTCGGAAGGCAAAGCGCGCCCGGCGAACCAGTGGAAGGGCGCGAGCAGCCTGGAATCCGCGATCGCCGATCCCGTGGTGGGCCAGGACACGACGCTTCTGGATACGTCGCTGGCGCGCGGCTGACGACTTCCCGGGACGCTTCGCGTGACCGCCTTCGTCGCGCTGCTCCGCGCCGTCAATGTCGGCGGCACCGGCAAACTGCCAATGCGAGATTTGGCCGGGCTGTGCTCCACCCTGGGCTTTGAAAAAGTCCGGACTTACATTCAAAGCGGCAACGTTGTGTTCCACACGGAATTGTCCGAGCGAACGGTCGCCGCGCGGCTGGAACATGCGTTGCACGAGCACATCGGCAAGCCGGTTGGCGTCCAGGTCCGCACCGCTTGCGAACTGAAGACGATCGTCGAAGTCAACCCGTTCCCAACCGCCAATCCGTCGCGCGTCGGCGTGTTGTTCCTGCCGGAGCCGCCACCTCGCGACGCCGTTTCCGGTGTGGTGTGTCCCGCGAACGAAGAGGTATCCGCGACCGGCCGCGAGATATTCATTCACTATCCGGACGGCATGGGCCGGTCGAAACTGAAACTGCCGCCCTCGCTGTCGGGCGGCACGATGCGCAACATCAACACGGTACGCGCGCTCGCGGCGATGACGGCGGCCAAGGGGGCGGACTGACCGCGCTACAGGTCGGGCTGACCCGTCTCGGTCATCGTTCCCCCTTCAATCCGCAAGAACCGCGTGCCGATCGCTCGCACGAAGAACCGATCGTGCGAGACCAGCACGCAGGTCGCCTCGTGCGCCAGGATCTCCGACTCCAGTCGTTCTTGCCCGGTGATATCGACGTGATTGGTCGGCTCATCCATCAGATAAAAGTTCGGCTCGGCCAGGCGCAGCGCCAGCAGCCCGAGGCGCGCTTTCTGGCCAGGTGAAAGATGCGCGATCAACCGCCGTTGCGCGTCGAAATCGAACCCGGCGCCGGCGAGTAAACTGACACTTCGCTGGTCGCCCAGACGAAACTGTCCGGTCACGAACCCAAGCAGTGTTTCGGCGGGCGGAAGTTGCGACATTTGCTGATCGAGGTAGCCGACCACGACGCTGGGACTGACGCTGACGCCGGGAATCGCGTCGCCATCAACCGCGCGGCGCAGCAGATGCACGAACATCGACTTGCCGACACCGTTCGCACCTGTCACGACGATGCGGTCGCGTTGAAAAATCTTCAGCGTACCGGTGCGAAACAGTATCTCGCCCGCCGGCGTCGCGACCGGCACGTCGTCCAACGCGATCAGCACCTTCGCGTGCGTGCCGCGATTGCTCAAACGAATATCGCCGGAGCGCGCGCGTTCCACCGGACGCAGCGATTGCTCAATCGCCTCGGCGCGGTTCGTGAGGTATTTCGCCTTCTTCAACAGCAGATCGCTGCCGCTGTTGATGCCGACGTTGCGCAACTGGCCGGCGTTGCGNNACCCGCGACTCATCGGGCCGCAAGAACAACGTCCGGTTGGTGCAATTATCGAGAAATTGCCGGTCGTGACTGGCGATCAGCATCGCCACGCCCTCGGTCGCGTGATTGATCCAGTTCTCCAGCACCGCCAGCCGTTGCGTGTCCAGATGGTTGGTCGGCTCGTCCAGCAGCAGCACGTCCGGATCGGTGACCCAGACCCGCGCGAGCAACGCCAGCCGTTGCCAGCCCCCACTCAGTTCCGCCAACGTCCGCTCCCGCATCGCCGCCGGCGTTTCCAGCATGTCGAGCACGAGGCCGATTTTCCACGCCAGCCCGTCCCGCTCCGCCGCCGGCAACGCGCGGCGGATGGCCTCGTGCATGGTCAGATCGAGCAGGTTCGCCGGCACATCCTGCTCCACGAAGCCGACGCGCAGCCCGCGGCGGTGGGTGATCTGACCCGAGCCCGGATCGGCCTGGCGGGCGAGGCAGCGCAGCAGCGTGGTCTTGCCCGCGCCGTTGCCCGCGATCAGGCCGACGCGGTCGGTTTCATGGATGGTCAGGTCGAGGTTCTGGAACAAAGGCCGCGGCGAAACGACGCCGACGCCACGCAGATTGATCAGGCTCATGATGTTTCTCGTGTCCGGTTCGGCCACTCACCGTGGCAACGGTGAGGCGGCGCGATGAATGCCAACGGGTTTGGCGTCGCCGGACAGGCGAGGCTGGTCAGATAAGCGTCAGTTCCAGCGTTCGACCCGCCCCGCGACAGTGGGTCGCGGGGCATGCCAGGGTCCGCGCGGATGATGCTGATTATACGCGACCACGCATCCCTCCTGGTCCCTGGGGGGTTGAACAGACGCGTTGCATAAAGCGAAAGGGTCGCGGCGGGCAAGTGAGATGTGAAACGAAGCGCCGGGGGCGACGACAGCTCCCGCGCCTCCCACGCCGGAACGCCTCGATTGAAGCCACGTTTCAGAAATAGTACAAAGACCACGCGTCCCCCCGGAGACCGGCAATGGACCGAGACAATGTCACCGCGACACCGCGCGATCATGAAACCGATCTTCACCGGGCCGGGGTGGCTCGACTTTATTTGTTTGGCTCCGTCGCTCGCCAGGAAGCCGGCCCGGACAGCGACAGCGACCTTTTCTTCGATACCGACAATCCGCGCTTCAGTCTCATCGAACCGGTCGATATCCAGGAGCGGGCGAGCGATGTCCTCGGCACGGAAACCGACGTGATGACCCGCGCCAGCCTGCATCCGATGCTTCGCCAGCGTATCGAAGCGGAAGCACTGCGCGTTTTCTGACGTGCCACGGAGTATCCTCCCGCGCCTGTGCGATCCTTCGCGATGCGATCGCCGGGATTCAGGACCTCACCTCCGGTGTCGCCTTCGATGACTTCGCCACCAACCGGGCCATGCAACGCGCCGTCGAGCGCGGGCTGGAAATCATCTCCGAGGCCAGCCGGCATGTTCCGCCCGACCTTCAGGCGCCAGAGACGGAGATTCCCTGGCGGCAGATCGCCGCGATCGGCAATTTGCTTCGGCACGAGGGATCAACGCGCGGACACCGTGGCCACCCGGAACATCATCGATGAGCACTTGCCGTCCCTCGCGGATGCGATCGACCGTTTGATCGTGGAAGCGGAAAGGCGTGATCGCGGATGAACTCGTCCTGCTGTTCGCCCGGGCCTGGGGCTTGCCCCCTTCGCGTATCCATCCGGTATTCCCACATGGCACGCGCGAGAAACCGGATATCATGCTAGACGAAGCCCATGGGATATTGGGGTAAAGTGATCGGCGGGATGGCCGGGTTCGCGATGGGCGGCCCGTTCGGCGCCGCCATCGGCGCCGCGTTGGGCCATGCCGCGGACAACGGTATGCCCGCGCGGTTTCCGTTCCCGTTCTCCACCGTGACCAACACCCTCGCCGGACAGGCGAAGGTCGCGGCGCTGCTGGGCCAGAAACAGCAGCTGTTCTCCATCGCCGTCGTTGCGCTGTCGGCGAAGCTCGCCAAATGCGATGGCCCGGTAACGCGCGCCGAAATCGACACCTTCCGCCGCCAGTTCCGCATCCCCGACGATGGCGTGCGCGACATCGGCCGCCTGTTCGACCAGGCGCGCGAGAACACCGAAGACTACGAAACCTACGCCACCCAACTCGGCGACGCCTTCGCCGACAATCACGCCATGCTGGAGCTTGTGCTCGGCTCGTTGTTCACGATCGCCCGCGCCGACGGTGCCGTCAACGCGAAGGAGCAGGCCTTCCTGCTTGGCGTGCACCGCGCGTTCCGCCTCGACCGGATGGGCTGGGATCGCGCCAGCGGCGCGGCACCGGCCCGCCCGCCTTCGGACGAGCCCGATCCTTACGCCGTTCTCGGTGTCGCCCGTTCCGCCAATGGTGAGGAACTGCGGGCCGCCTGGCGTAAGCTGATGCGCGAAAACCATCCCGACGCGCTTGCCTCGCGGGGCGTGCCGAAGGATTTCATGGACAAAGCCAGCCAGTCGGTCGCTCGCATCAACGCCGCCTGGGACCGCATCAAGCGGGAACGCGGTCTGTGACGATGGCGGCCGTGCGATCCTTCCGGCCGCCTCGCGCGAGATGGTCAGCGGCCGCCCCGTTGGGTAGCGCGCGACGGGGCGCGGCCCGGTCACGGAGGCTCGCGTGAGCCTGTCAATTCGCGAAAAGCCGAGTCCGAACCACGATGAACGGCCGACGCCGGTGGATGTTCTGATCCTGCATTACACCGGCATGAAGACCGCGCGGGAGGCGATCGACCGGCTGCGCGATCCGGCGGCGAAAGTGTCCTCGCACTACGTGGTCGATGAGGATGGCGCGATCTTCCGCCTGGTGCCCGAGGACCGGCGCGCGTGGCATGCCGGCGTGTCGTACTGGCGAGGCCATACCGCATTGAACGGCCGATCCATCGGCATCGAGATCGTCAACCCTGGGCACGAATGGGGCTATCGCGAGTTTCCGGTGCTGCAAATGGCGGCGGTTTGCGATTTGTGCCTGTCGATCCTGTCCCGCCATCGTATTCCGGCACGGAACGTCATCGCGCACAGCGACGTGGCGCCGGACCGCAAGGAAGATCCGGGAGAGAAATTCCGCTGGGACGATCTCGCCCGCAACGGCGTCGGCCTCTGGCCCATCGGCGTGCCCGATCTGGGCTCCGGCAACGCGATCCGGGACGCGGTCGGATCACGGCCGGTGCGCGCGGCGCTGGCCCGTATCGGTTACGACGTCGCGCCCGAGGGCGCGTTGGACCCCGCTTTGTCAACCGTGCTGCGCGCGTTTCAACGCCATTGGCGGCCGGAAGCCGTCACCGGGCAGGCCGATGCCGGCACCGTCGCGCGACTGAACGCGTTGGCGTCACTGGTGGAGAGCGCATAGCGCGGGCGGCGACGCTGAAGTCTAATGCGGCTTGCGCGTCCGCGACGCCGGCAATGTCAGCTTTGGCCTCGCGGTGGACGACCGCTCCCGCCAGAACGCATGCAATCCGACCACGCAGGCGGCCAGCACGGTATCGGCGTGCGCCAGCAACTCGTCCATGTCCGGGGTCGAAATGCCGATGTCCTCCGGCTCGATGTCGTCGCTGCTGAGGCTGGCCACCGCGACGATGGGGATGAACAGGCGGGCGCCCTCGGCGGTTTCCAGCACGCCCTCCCACGCCTCGCGCCGCATGCCGACCGCGCGCATGAAGCCGACCGTCCAGTCCTCCACCACGGTGCGCCCCGTGGCGTCCTGCCAATAAACCGGGTCGTAGCCGGGCTCGGCGCCGTCCAGCCCTTCGGTGATCTCGTTATACCGCGCGAACATGGTGCCCAGAATGAGGTCGGCTTCCGCCTGATCCTCGAACTCGGGATCCTCGTCGTCCCACACCATCGGCAACCATTCGTCCGTTGGCACCGGATCGGGGCCCACGGCGAGGCCGGCCAGGAAACCATCCAGCTCCGACAGGTCCATGCACGCTTCCGGCGCCCGGGTTGAATCCAGGAAGTCGCCCAAAGGCTCCAGATCGACGGGATCGTCGTCCTGCATCATCATATCGGTCCTCTCGCGCATCGTCCGCCGGAGGGCGGCGCCGGACGCGTTGATGGGTCTGGTGGCTCCGGCCTCGCGGCGCCCGGTGTGGCGGCCGCGTGACAGGCTCCAGGGTTAAGGTCTCTCCATAGCATGCCGGGAAGTCGTTTGCCTTGCCAGTGGCGATGGGAGTGGATACGGTTACCCATCATTCATGCGATGCCGGATCGTCCCGATCCTGGCCTCGCGATCCATCGGAAGGACGACGTTTGATGCGGACCGCCACTATCGTAAGCCTGATCTGCGTGGCTGGTGCCCTGAGCGGGTGTGGCATGTTCGGTTCGTCGCGGCCCGGACGTACCGTTGAGTTCGTGGCGTCCAATCCTGATTCCGTATTGCTCGATTTCGGCGCGAAGCCAACGGGCGAACTGGTGGCCGCCAACGACACGGCGACGCAACAATGCCAGTTGTTCAGCACCAGTAAGACGGCGGTGCTGGAAAGCCTGAACGTGCGCGATGAGGGCACGATCCGCGCGACCTATCTGTGCAAAGGCCCCAACCAGACCGTCGCGTCGAACACCGCCACCAGCACGGACAAGATGCGGCGTCAGTGACGTCGGGCCCGTTATAATCGCCCCATTGGGTTGCCGTTCGGTGACGGCGGCGCCAGACTGAGCCCAACGCGCGGACCGCCATCGGCGCCGCGCATAACGTTGGGAAAGGTCCGTTCATGTCCAGCCGCTTCTCCGGCCTGACGCCGCTTCTGGCGCCTCGTTCCGTCGCCGTCCTTGGCGCGTCGTCCGATCCGACCCGCATTTCCGGCCGGCCGATCGCCTACATGTTGTCGCAAGGGTTCGAGGGCGCGCTGTATCCGGTCAATCCGAACCGCGCCGAGGTGCAAGGCCTGAAAGCGTATCCCTCGATCGCCGACCTGCCGGAAACGCCGGATGTCGCCATCGTCGCCGTCGCGGCCGAGGTCGCCGCCCCCGCCGTCGAGGAACTCGGCAAGAAGGGCTGCAAGGCCATCGTCATGTTCACCGCCGGCTTCGCCGAAATGGATGAATCCGGAGAAATCGCGCAGGCCAAAATGGTCGCCACCGCGCGCTCGTACGGCATGCGCATTCTGGGTCCGAACTGTCTTGGCGTGTTCGACGCGCGGCGGGCTTATTATGCGACGTTCTCCTCATCGTTCGACAGCGGCTGGCCGGTGCCGGGCCGCATCGGCATCGCCAGCCAGTCCGGCGCGTACGGCACGCATCTTTACACTTTGGCGCGGAACCGCGGCATCGGCGCCTCGTTGTGCGTGATGACCGGCAACGAGGCCGACGTCACGGTGGGCGAGTGCATCGGCTGGCTCGCGGAAAACCCGGAGGTCGATGTGATCGCGGTCTACGCGGAGGGCATTCGGGAGTCGGAAGGCCTGATCGCGGCTTTGCAGGTCGCGCGGGCGGCGAAAAAGCCGGTCGTGATGCAGAAGGTCGGCCGCAGCGAACTCGGGACGAAAGCGGCGAAGTCGCACACCGCGTCGATCGCCGGCGACGACGCGGTGACCGAGGCGGTGATGGCCGAATTCGGCGTCTATCGGGCCCGCAATTCGGAAGAAATGCTGGACATCGCGCACACCGCGACCCGCAAAATTTATCCGGTGCGCAATACGTTGGGTGTGATCACGGTGTCGGGCGGCGCCGGCGTGCTGATCTCCGACGTGGCCGAAAGTCTCGGGTTGTCGATGCCGGAAATGCCGATCGCGGCGCAGAAGAAGTTGCGCGATCTGGTGCCGTTCTGCGCGCCGCGCAATCCGGTGGACGCGACCGCTCAGGTGTCGAACGACGTCACGCTGGTCAAGACATTCACCGAATCGATGGTGCGCGACGGCGGCTATTCGTCGGTTCTCGGGTTTTTCAGCATGACCGCGTCGTCGCGCCGCTGGCCCGCGATCCGCGAGCAACTGAACATGGTTAAGACGGAAAATCCCGACCGGCTCTATGTGTTGTCGGTCATCGTGCCGCCGGACCGGCGCGACGAACTGGAAGCCGACGGTTGGGTGGTGCATGAGGATCCGACCCGCGCGGTGGTGGCGATCGACGCGATGGGCCGTTACGGCGCCGCCTTCGCCGCCGCGGGACCCGCGCCCGCGCCGGTTGTTCCCGCCGTGACATTGCCCGCGAAAACGCCGACCGAGGCCGAAGCGAAACGTTTGCTCGCGGCCGCCGGCATCGCTTCCGCGCCCGAGGCCGAATGCGCCACCGCCGATCAGGCCGTCGCTTCGGCGGAACGGTTTGGTTATCCGGTCGTGATGAAAATCCTGTCCGCGGATATCCTGCACAAATCCGAAATCGGCGGCGTGCTGCTGAATGTTTCCAGCGCGAATGAGGTGCGCGACGGCTTCGCGCTGTTGCTCGACCGTGCCAAAGGCGCGATGCCGGCCGCCAAACTCGACGGCGTTCTGGTCGCGAAACAACTCAAAGGCGGCGTGGAGTGCATTCTGGGCATTCACCGAGACCCGGTCTTCGGTCCGATGGCGATGTTCGGATTGGGAGGCATCTTCGTTGAAGTGCTGAAGGACGTCGTGTTCCGCCGCTGCCCGTTCGGCGCCGATGTCGCCGAGGACATGATCCGCTCGATCAAAGGAGCGCCTTTGCTGCTTGGCGCGCGCGGCCGCGCCAAAGCCGACGTGAAAGCGCTGGCGGAGACGTTGTCGCGCCTGTCAGCCTTCGCCGCCGCCGCCGGTCCGCGGTTGCAATCCATCGACCTCAACCCGGTGTTCGCGATGCCCGAGGGCGAAGGCGCCTTAGCGGTCGACGCGGTCATTGAAGTAGGAGACTGATCCATGCGGCGCATTCTGCTCGTGACCTCGGCGGTATTCACCGTGGCGGGATGCGCCGTGTACGGACAATCCTGGTCCCGCCCGGGAGCGACGGAGGCGCAATTCGAGGCGGCGGCGGAGGGGTGCGACAGCGCCGCCACCTCGCGGTTTCCGCCGGTGACGGCGGGCCGCGCGGGGTATTACAGCGCGCCGAACGAGTGGTGCGAACCTACCGCGGGCGGAACGAATTGCTCGATCATCGGGTCGGGATATCTGCCGCAGGCTCAATCCACCCTCGATACGAATGAGGCGCCGCGGGCGCACGCGTTCCAGGCGTGCATGACGGCGGCTGGCTGGCAACCGGGGCACCAGGCGAACGGCTTTATGTTCACGCCGCCGTCGCGGGTTCAGGAGGGCTCGGTCGGCCAGGCGCTGACGTATTGCGAAGCGCTGTTCAAGGGAACGGAGAACACGCCGCGGCGGACGTCACAGTTTCATGAATGTGTCACCAGCCGCGCGCGAGACCTGAGTGGTTCGCGTCCGCCCGCGTAAATGGCGGCTCGGATCGGGCGGCGCCGGCGCAGGCCGTCAATCGTGACATGCGCGTATCTTCGTCCTGGCATCACGAGATGACAGAGTCAGACGCCAGGTCGCACCGCGACAGTCAGGCTGTAATACCGACTTGCCAGGACAGCGACGTACCGGCCTCTCAACCGTCATCCTCGGGCTCGACCCGAGGATCGCTCGACGCAGGCACCGCGATTCCGAGGCGGGCACCGACCCTGTGCGGGCTGATCCTCGGGTCGAGCCCGAGGATGACGGCACGGAGACGGCTTGCGCGAGAGTCGGAGTCTCCGCCGGCGGGTATAGGGCCGCCATGATCATCGCGCTCGCCGGACACGTCGATCACGGCAAGACCGCGCTGATCCGAGCGTTGACGGGGATCGACGCGGACCGTCTGCCGGAAGAGAAAAAGCGTGGCATGACCATCGACCTCGGCTTCGCGCACGCGCGGATGCCGTCCGGCGCGACGGTGGGTTTCGTCGATGTTCCGGGGCACGAACGGTTTCTGTCGAACATGCTCGCGGGCGTGCTGTCGATCGAGACGGTGCTGCTGGTGATCGCCGCCGACGACGGACCGATGCCGCAGACCCGAGAACATCTGGCGATTCTGTCGCTGACCGGCGTCACCGACATCACAGTGGTGATCAGCAAGATCGACCGGGTCGATAACGCGCGCCTCGACGCCGCGCGATCCGCGGCGCGCGCGTTGCTGGACGGCGCCGGCTACGCGGCCGCGCCGGTGCTGGAAGCCTCGAGCGTGACCGGCGACGGCATCGCCGCCGTGCTGGCTCATATCGAAGCCAAAGCCGCCGCTCACCGGGCGCGCGACGCGTCGGGCGGCTTCCGGCTGGCGATCGACCGGAGTTTCTCGCCCGCCGGCGCCGGCCTGGTGGTGACCGGAACCGTCGCCTCGGGCGTTGTTTCGGTCGGCGACCGGTTGCTGCTGTCGCCGTCGCGGCTGGCGGCGCGGGTGCGCGCCATTCAGGTGCACAACGAAACCGCCGCCGCCGCGCGGGCCGGCGATCGTTGCGCGCTGGCGATCTCCGGTCCGCGCATCGAACGCGCGAGACTGAAACGCGGCGATTTTCTGATCGATCCCGCTTTGCACGCGCCGACGTCGCGGATCGACGCGCTGTTGCGCGCGACGGAGGACCGCGGTCCGAAACACGCGGGTCGCGTGCACGTTCATTTCGGTTCCGCGAGCCTGACCGGGCGCGCGCTTGTGCGAAACGGATCCGATCTGGCGGCCGGAGCAACCGGCGTCGTGACCATCGCGTTGGATAAGCCCAGTGCGTGTCTTTATGGTGACCGGCTGATCCTGCGGGATGAATCGACCGGACGCGTGGTCGCCGGCGGCCATGTCATCGATCCATTTTCACCCGACCGGCGCGTGCGGCGGGAGCAGCGTACGGCCTCGCTGTCAGCGCACGCTCTGGCCGATTCCGGCACGGCGTTTCAGGCGTTGCTGGCGGCGGACGGATGGGCCGACCTTCGGCGCTTCATCGTCGCGCGGAACCTGCCCATTGGGTTCTCCCCGGCCGCGGACGACGGCACGCTCCGCATCGGGTCCGAGGCGGCGCCGATTTTCGTTTCCGCGGCAACGATCGCGCGGGTTCGCGACAGCCTGACCCGGCATTTGGCCGCGTGGCACCAGGCGCATCCCGATCGCATGGGTCTGGGCAAAGCCGAACTGTTGCGTGGGGCCAGCGAAGTGCCGCCCAACATCGCCGAGGCGGTGCTGAACGTGCTGCACGCCCGCGGTACCGTCGCGCGCGACGGATTGTCCTGGCGATTGCCCGAACACAGTCCGGTGCTGGCGCCGGAGGACGAGGCGCGCTGGACGCGCGTCCATGCGATTTTGGCCGCGGCCGGACTGCGGCCGCCCAGAGTGCGCGAACTGGCGGCGGAATTGCGCCTGGCACCAGAGGACATGGAAGCGCTGCTGCTGCGCATCGAGCGTTTCGGACGTTTGGCGGCGGTGGCCAGCAACCGGTTTTTCCTGCCCGAAACGATCCTGGCGCTTGGCGAAGTCGCCGATGCGTTGGCCGCTGAATCGGAAGAGGCCGGGTTCACGGCGGCCGAATTCAACAAACGCTCCGGCATCGGACGCAATCTGACGATTATCGTGCTGGAGTATCTGGACGCGATCGGCGTCACGCGGCGCGCCGGCGATCTGCGGCATGTGGCGCGGCGGCCGCGGGACGCGATGGGGTGAACGCCGGTGGCGATTTTTTCAACTGTCACTGGCGCGAGAATGGGCGACCCTCGGCCGGAGCCGCCGTGCGGTTCTGGTGCCATGGGCTGGTGCGTGCGGCGAAGAAGCGCGAGGGCTCCGCCCTTCGAACCCGCCAGGGGCTTTGCCCCCTGGACCCCACCCCGCGCGTCAAGCGCGAGGGCAGGCTCCGGGCGAGGCCCTCTGGACTCTATCCATTGGGGGGAATGAGGAGGGGGCGCCNNGGCGCCCCCTCCTCATTCCCCCCAAATTGACGGGTTCCTAAGGGCTATCGCCCTTAGCGGGTCCAGGGCAGCGCCCTGGTCGGGGTCCGGGGTGAAACCCCGGCGCTTCCTCCCCCACCCACCAGCCCATGGCACTGGAATTGCACGGCGACATCGGGCAGGCTACCCGTTCCGGGACGCCGGCGGCGGTTTCACAGAGGGCGGCGAGGAATACGAGCCAATGCGACGACGCGATTTTCTGCGTACCACGACGGGCGCGGCCACACTTCTGGCGGCCCCCAGGATCAGCCGCGCCGCCGACAGCAAAGTGCTGCGCTTCGTCCCCCAGGCGAACCTCGCCAACCTGGACCCGATCTGGACCACGCAATACGTCGTCCGCAACGGCTCCCTGCTGATCTGGGACACGCTGTACGGCGTTAACAGCAAGCTCGAGCCGCAACCGCAGATGGTCGAGTCGCATGAAGTCACCCCGGACTTCAAAACCTGGACCTTCAGGCTGCGCACGGGCCTGAAGTTCCACGACAATGAGCCGGTTCTCGCGAAAGACGCCGTCGCCAGCATCAACCGCTGGATGCCGCGCGACAACAGCATGGGCGTGAACATCAAAAAACAACTCGACGCGCTGGACGTCGTGGACGACCGCACATTCCGCTTTCGATTTAAAAGTCCCTATCCCAGGCTGCTGTTCGCTCTGGGCAAGAGCAGTACGCCCTGTCTGTTCATCATGCCGGAGCGGATCGCCTCCACCGATCCGTTCAAGCAGATCAGCGATTACGTCGGCTCCGGGCCGATGAAATTCAAGAAAGACGAGTGGGTCCCGGGCTCCAGCGCGGCATTCGAACGCTTCGCGGGCTATGAGCCACGCGCGGAAAAAGCCAGTTGGCTGGCCGGCGGCAAGCGAATCAACTTCGACCGCATCGAATGGCAAATTCTGCCGGATGCCTCGACCGCGTCGGGCGCGTTGCAAAACGGTGAGATCGACTGGTGGGAAACGCCATCCCCCGATCTGGTGCCGTTGCTGAAGAAGACTCCCGGCGTGATGGTCGATATCGCCGATCCGTTGGGCAACATCGGATCGTTCCGTATCAATCATCTGCATCCGCCGTTCAACGACGTGCGCGTGCGCCGCGCGGTGCAGATGGCGCTCAGCCAGGAAGACTACATGCGCGCCGTGGTGGGCGACGATGAAAGCCTTTGGAAGGGACTGCCGGGTTTCTTCACGCCCGACACGCCGCTTTACACCGAGCAAGGTGGCGAACCCTTGAAAGGGCCACGTAAATACGCCGAAGCGAAGAAATTGCTCGCCGAGGCCGGATACAAAAATGAGCCGATCATTCTGCTGGTCGCGACCGACGTCGCCATCACCAAAGCGCAAGGCGACGTCACGGCCGATCTGTTGAAGCAGATCGGCATGAACGTGCAATACACCGCGCTCGACTGGGGCACCGTGGGTCAGCGCCGCGCCAGCAAGGAGCCGCCGGACAAGGGCGGCTGGCATATTTTCCACACCTGGCACGCGGGCGCCGACTGCGTCAGTCCGGCGCCATATACCGCGCTGGACGCGAGTGGTAGCACGGCATGGTTCGGCTGGCCGAAATCGGACGCCGTGGAGTCAAAGATCGTGGAATGGTACCAGGCCGCCGATCCGGTGGCCGAGAAGAAGATCATCGGCGACCTCAATCAGGCCGCGATGGAGGACGTCGTTTACATTCCCACCGGCTTCTTCAAATTCTATCAGGCGTGGCGCAAGAACCTGAGCGGGATCGTCGACGCGCCCTTCCCCGTGTTCTGGGACGTGAGCAAAACCTGAGATGCTGGCGTATTTTATTCGGCGCGTGATCGCCACCGTCCCGGTCATGCTGTTGGTGGCGCTGTTCGTGTTCAGTCTGCTGTATATCGCGCCGGGCGACCCGGCCGCGATCATCGCCGGTGATCAGGCCTCGCCTGACGACGTGGAACGCATCCGCGCCTCGCTTGGCCTGGACCGTCCGTTCCTGGTGCGATTCCTCGAGTGGTTGTGGCACGTGCTCCACGGCGACCTCGGCACCTCGATCTTCACCAACCTGCCGGTCTCGCACATGATCGCGCAGCGGATCGAGCCGACCGTGTCGCTGATGTCGTTGACCTTGATCCTGTCTCTGACATTCGCGATTCCGATGGGCGTGATAGCGGCCTGGAAGCACGGCACATTGCTCGACCGGGCGGTGATGACGCTGGCGGTGTTCGGCTATTCGACGCCGGTGTTCGTGGTCGGCTATCTGCTGGCGTATTTCTTCGCGTTGCAACTCGATTGGCTACCGGTGCAAGGCTTTACCTCGATCACCGAGGGCCTCGGTCCGTTCCTGCGCAATCTGATTCTTCCCGCGGTGGCACTGGGACTGATCTACATGGCGCTGATCGCGCGCATCACGCGGGCGACGATGCTGGACGTGCTGTCGCAGGATTACGTGCGCACGGCGAAGGCGAAAGGCGTGGCGCAGAAAGGCATCCTTTTCGTGCACGCGCTGAAGAACGCCGCGGTGCCGATCATCACCATCGTCGGCATCGGTTTCGCCACGCTGATCGGCGGCTCGGTCGTGACGGAAAGCGTGTTCGCGATCCCCGGCCTCGGACGGCTGACGGTGGACGCCATCCTGCGGCGCGATTACCCGGTCATCCAGGGCGTCGTGCTGCTGTTCAGCTTCATCTACGTCGTGGTGAACCTGGCCGTCGATCTGCTTTACACCGTGTTTGACCCGAGGATCCGGTATTGAGCGCATTCACCGCCGATGCAGTCGATGGCCACGCCGTCGCGCCCGCCTTGCCCAACGTCCTGCCGGAGCCAAAAAAGCGCGGCAAGGTCATGGGCTTCATCAATCGCCATCCCACCATCGTGCTTGGCGGTACCGTGGTCGGACTGATGATCCTGATGGCGATTTTCGCGCCGCTGCTGTTTACCGTCGATCCGACCGCGTTGGCACCGGCCAAACGCACGCGTCCGCCGTCGGAGATCTATTGGTTCGGTACCGATATGCTGGGACGCGACGTTTACTCGCGGGTGATTTATGGCTCGCGCGTGTCGTTGACGGTCGGCTTCTCGGTCGCCGCCGTGGCCTCGGTCATCGGCACGTTCCTTGGCCTCGTCGCCGGGTTCACCCGCTGGATGGATACGATCGTGATGCGGATCATGGACGGGATGATGTCGATCCCCGGCATCCTGCTCGCCATCGCGCTGATGGCACTCACACGGGCCTCGATGAAGAACGTCATCATCGCGCTCGCCGCGGCCGAATTTCCCCGCGTCTGCCGCCTGGTGCGGGGCGTCGTGCTGTCTCTGCGCGAGCAGCCCTACGTGGAAGCCGCGATCGCCTCCGGCACGCGCGTTCCGGTCATCATCTGGCGCCACATCCTGCCCAATACGCTGGCGCCGCTGATGGTGCAGGCGACCTTCATCTGCGCCTCGGCGATGATCGGTGAGGCAACCTTGTCGTTCCTCGGCGCCGGCACGCCGCCGATCATTCCAAGCTGGGGCAACATCATGGCCGAGGGCCGCGCGCTGTGGCAGGTCAAGCCGTACATCGTGTTCTTCCCGGCGATTTTCCTCTGCCTCACGGTCCTCGCCGTCAACATGCTCGGCGATGGGCTTCGAGACGCGCTCGATCCCAGACTGGCGAAACGACTCTGATGGCGCTTCTCGAAGTCGAGAATCTACAGACCCATTTCGCCACGCCCGACGGCGTCGTCCGCGCTGTGGAAGGCGTTTCGTTCGAGGTCAACGCCGGCGAAACAGTGGCTATCGTCGGCGAGTCCGGCTGCGGCAAGTCGGTCACCTCGATGTCCATCCTGCGCCTGATCGCCGAACCACCCGGCAAGATCGCCGGCCGCATCACCTTCGAAGGCCGCGATCTGCTGTCGCTGTCCGAGCCCGAAATGCGCGACATCCGCGGCAACGCCATCTCGATGATCTTCCAGGAGCCGATGA
>PLSZ01000045.1 GCA_003164305.1 Acetobacteraceae bacterium | reverse complement strand
GGGGAGCAGGTCATCGAGGCCGATACGGCGGGCGGCGGCCAGCGCGGCGAGGACATGGCCATGCGGCAGGGAGCGGCGGATTTCGAACCCGCCCTCGCCGGCCGGGACGAGCTTGTCGCCGCGCAAGGCGGCGCGCAGCGTCTGGACTTTCTCGTCCGGCCAATGGGAGAGATTGGCAAGGGTGCGGGTTTTAACCTTGCCGTCCTCGCGATAGCTCTCGCGCAGGAGGACGGCCGACGGTGAGCCCCGGTTGGGAACGGTGGTGACGAACATGAACCATCGGACCAGGCCAGGTCGTGACCTGTCAAGCGGAAAATCCGCTATTACATGACTACGTTTCTAGCCAGAGTTGTGCTATTTCAAGGAATCGAACAAAAAAGGGCGCGAAGTTCGGCTTAACAAAAAGATCATGGGCAGCGCACCCGGGGCTCAGAACAGTCCGTATCGGCTGCCAACGGAAGCAGAGTGGGAGTATGCCGCCCGTGCCGGAACCACGACTGCGTGGTGGTGGGGTGACCAGGCGGGGATCGCGAACGCGCGGTGCAACGGTTGCTACGAACCCGCGGATGAAATCAAACCCGCTTTGGTCAATGGCCTGATCGTTTATCCTAAGCCGGATGAACCGGAACCAGAAGGAGTGTAATCTCCTCGGCTTGTACCAACGTCATCAGGAGCGAGGAGATGGCGTCGCTCATACAACGCTACGACGACCGGATCGCCGGTATCCTTGTCCTGCTACGACCGGGTCGTGATCACCGGGACGCTTCCCACGGTTTGTTATGCCGACGGGATGACACGTTTCCTTTACGCGTGTGGCATCCGCATCTTCGGTTATCCGGACTTCGCGTCAACGTTGCGTGACCGCGTGCGGGAACGGGCGGGCTCCATCGCGGCGGAAGCCGGGATCGCGATCGAGCACATCGCCAGGAGTCACATTCGCAAGGAGGATGTCGTCGCGAAAATACCGGAACAACGCGGTGATCATCCCGGCCTTTGCATGTCCTCTCGGCGATGGAGGCATGCCCATCCTATCGGCCCTGGCATGACAAGCCGTCGGGCAAGACCTATCTGCGTCCGGACACCGGTAAATGCCTGCACTATTATTTCTGTTTCATGGATGCCGACCTGGGCCTGCTCTATCTGCGCGTTCCCACCTGGGCACCGTTCCGGCCGCAATTCTAATGCAACGGCCACAACTGGCTTGCACGGCGACTGACGGCGGAAGGTATCGACTTCACCACCGCGGATAATGCGTTCGTTCGTATCGACGACTGGCAACGCGCCCAGGAACTCGCCGACGGGTTTTCTCCCGACCTTTTGCACCGTGCATTCGACCGATACGCCACGCTGTGTTGCCCGGTACTCGACGTGTTCAACCAATCCTACCACTGGAGTCTCATGCAGGTGGAATACGCCACCGACCTTGTTTTCCGTTCTACCACCACGTTGAAGCCGCTTTACGAACAGTTGGCCCGTGAATCGGTTCTGAGTGTCAAAGCGGAACAGATCGCCACCTTCCTGGGCCGCCAGATTACCCCTCAACTGGCCCAGGAGGTCGGGTCTCAGTTCTCCACCCGGATCGAAGGAACTTGTATCAAGCACCGTTATGGCAGTTCCTCGATCAAGATGTACGACAAGTTTGGGTGCGTACTTCGTATTGAAACCACGTCCAACGACGTGTCCTTTTTCAGGCACCACCGCAAGGTGGAACATCGGCAAGGGCCACCGACGCGTGCCCTCGCTCCGGTGAAAAAGTCGATCTACAGCCTGATCGACCTGAGAGAAATTCTGTTTGGCTGTAACCGCCGCTATCTGGAGCATCTCTCCGCGCTCGATGACTTTTCGGCCGGTGTGCGGGCCCTGGATCGGCTGACCAAACCACGCACTCTCGATGACAAAACCGTCAAAGGGATCAACTTCTTCGATCCGACCGATAACGCCTTGCTGCATGCGTTGCAGGATCCGCGGGTGAACATCGCCGGCATCCGGCGCGCTGACCTGATCCCGATTCTGGACTGTCTTTCCCCGGACCGGCTGTCACGCCAACTGCGACGGCTGCGCGATATCGGTGTGATCAAGCGGGTGACCGGAACATATCGTTATTACCTGACACGCGCCGGCCGAGCCGCCACGGCGGCGCTATGCCGAGTCACCGAAACCATTATCATTCCGATGATGCATGATAGGATTTCAGTGCGGAAAGTGTCAAGAGTCAGGTGGTAAGTGACTGAATGCTCCGGCAACCGCCTGAAGCGAGGCACGGCGGAGGTTGACACATTTCCGCCCAATCCGTTCGGTCTCTACGATATGCCGGGAAACGCGGCGCAATGGATCGAGGACTGCTGGTCCGCGACCTATGTGGATGCCCCATTGGACGGAAGCGCGTTCCTGGAATCTGGGTGCAGACTCAGAACCACCCGAGGAGGATCGTGGAACATGCCTCCATGGACCGTGCGCAGCGCCACCCGGGGTGAAGGAGATCCCGAGAAGACGTCCAGTACGCTAGGATTTCGACTTGCGAGATCGATCGATCGGCGATCCGGTCCCGGAAGCGAAAAGTAGTGCCTGGAATCTGTCGATGAGGTAACCATGGGGACGCACGCCGCCATCCAAACCGGCCTCGCTCGGGCGTCAGATCACACACCGCGTGAAGCGCCAAATACGCTTCTCCGTGCATTCTCCGAGCATGGTCCGTGGCTCTCAGTGTTAAATTCTTACAAACCGGTCCTCGCGAACGAACCGCGGCGGTGACGCACCCCGCCTTCCAAACCGGCCTCACCCAGCAGCCATCCCCGCCAACCGGAAAACCCCCTATGCTGCGGCACTGAACAGCACACGGCCTCGCCGTGCCGGGAGACTCGCAATGGACTTTGACGTGGCCATCATCGGCGCCGGCCTCGCCGGACTGGGCGCGGCGACCGCGCTTCGCGCCGCCGGGAAAACCTGCGTCATCCTCGAAGCCTCCAACCGCGCCGGCGGCCGCGCCTGGACCACCAACCCCGCTTCCCTCGGCGGCGTCTGGTTCGACATGGGCGCCGTCTGGCTGCATGACGCCGAGCACAACCCGCTCGTCCCCATCGCCCAATTCGCCGGCGACGTCCTGCTCCGCTCCGACGAAATCCGCACCGAGCGCACCTATGTCGGCCCCCGCCTCGCGACCCCGAAGGAAGCGCGTTCCTACGATGGTGCCTGGGATCGCTTCGAGGCCGCCGCCGACAACCTGCTCCGCACCCACGCCGACGTCACCCTCGCCGACGTCACCCTCTCTCTGCCCACCGACTCCTGGGCCGCCACCGTCGAGGCCTGGGAGGGGCCGGTGATCTGCGTCGCCGACGCCGCCCGGTTCAGCGCCCGCGACTGGCGGCGCAACGCGCTCGGCGGCAGCAACCTGGTACCCGAGGGCGGCATCGGCGCCTTCGTCATCCGCCGCCTGACCGCCGGCCTGGACATCCGCCTGAACACGCCCATAACCCGCGTCGTCTGGGGTGGCCCCGGCGGCCGCGTCACCGTCCACACCGCCAACGGCACGCTGACCGCCAGCGCTTGCATCGTGACCGTGTCCACCGGCGTCCTCGCCTCGGGCGGGCTGGCCTTCGATCCCGCGCTGCCGCCCGAAATTCAGGACAGCATCCATGCCTTGCCCATGGGCCTTGCGCTGAAGGTCGCCCTGCGCGCCAACGGCCCGGATCGGCTCGACCTGCCGCTGCATTGTTCGATCGACCGGCAGGTGCCGCATACCGGGGGCTCCCTGATGCCATTCCAATGCTGGCCGTTCGGCCGCGACTACGTGCAAGGCTGGATTGGCGGGAGCATCGCCTGGGACCTGGCCCGAGCCGGCGAGGCCGCCGCCATCGACCACGCCCTGAGCGAATTGCGCGCTTTGTTCGGAAGCCGGGTCGATCGCCTGTTCGCCGGTGGAGGCTCTCTCGTCACGCGATGGGATGCCGATCCCTGGTTTCGCGGCGCCTATTGCTACGCGGTGCCCGGCCAATCGGGTGCCCGCGATCGCCTCGCGGCGCCGGTGTCGAATGGGCATCTGCTGTTCGCCGGTGAGGCCTGCAACACGCCCTACGCCGGCACCCTGGCCGGGGCCTGGATCAGCGGCCAGGAAGCGGCGGCGCACGCGATCGCGGCGGATTAAGCCCGTCGCGATCGATCGCGAACAGCGCCGCCTCGCCATTTCCCGCCAGTAACCGCAGCCCAGACGTCTCGATCTCCTGGGGGCCAGGCTCTGGACCGCGCACCAGGACGCGCGTGAACAACCGCATCTCTGACGCGTCCTTCGCCAGCAACGCGATCGGGTCGGGGGAGGCATCGACCCGATTGGCCATGGTTCGGAACGGCTCCCGCGTTTCGATCGGCTGTTGGGAGGGATTGTCGAACAGATACGGCCACCACGCACGATGCTCGATCACCAGTAGCGCCGGCAAATGCGCGTCGATGACGGTCCCATCCGATAACCGCCGCGCCGACGCGACCCCGGTCCAGCCGCCCGTTTCGTCCCCGCGCGGCAACCGCACCGTCAGCACCACGTCGCCGGGCCTCACCGTGGCGATCACATTCCGGAACGAGGCGAGATAGCCCGCCCAGTCATGCCAAACCGCGACCAGCACGGCCATCCGGATAACGAACAGCACCGCGAACCCGCACCCGATCGCCCACGCCGCGCGGCGCGGAAGCGACAGGG
>PLSZ01000541.1 GCA_003164305.1 Acetobacteraceae bacterium | reverse complement strand
GACATTAACTCTCGGTCGTGACGCCCCCGTAGCGTCATCCTCGGGCTCGACCCGAGGATCGGCCTGCACAGAAAACGTGCGCGGCCTGAGAGCACCGGGCCCGCACCTCGAGATGCCAGGGTTAAGCCCTGGCATGACGGACGGGTGGCAGGTACGTCATTTCTTTCGCCAGTTGGTATCATTCGCGGCCCTTCGCGTGATTTGCGTTGTTCTCAACGGTCGATCTTCGCACGATCCGAGATCGTTTGAACCCACAGACAGGAAGGCAAACGCAAATCACGCGAAGGAACGCGAACAAGGCGCGAACGGTTTAAACCGCGCGTCTGGCGGCGAGGTCCCGCGACGGCGCGCTGTTGCCGAATCGGGGCTACCGCCTTCAATGCGTTTCCAGATGGATCGCCCGGACAGCCATGACGGAAGGGCGACGACCGCACGGCGACGGGATTGAGCCAGGGGAATGAGCATGGCACGCGCGTATCTGGGTGTCTTCGCGCTTCTCGCCATCGCATGGCTCCTCAGCGAGGACCGCTGGCGCGTTCCCTGGCGCACCGTCATCGGTGGTCTGGTCCTGCAACTCGCCGGAGCGCTGCTGCTGATCGGCATCCCCGGCGCCAATCGCGCGATGTTCGTCCTGAATGACGCCGCCTCCGCCCTGCAACGCGCCACCGAGGCCGGGACGAGCTTTGTGTTCGGCTATCTCGGCGGCCCGCCGCTACCGTTCGCCGAAACCCACCCGGGCGCCAGCTTCATCCTCGCGTTCCAGGCCCTGCCGCTGGTGCTGACCATCAGCGCCCTCGCCTCGCTGTTGTTCTACCTGGGCGTCCTGCAGTTCATCACCGGCCTGTTCGCCCGCCTGCTGCGCCGCGCGCTCGGCATCGGCGGTCCGCTGGCGCTCGGTGCCGCGGTGCACGTCTTCGTCGGCATGATCGAGGCCCCATTGCTGGTTCGCCCGTACCTCGCCCGCATGCAACGAGGCGAACTGTTCGCGTTGATGACCTGCGGAATGGCCGGCGTCGCCGGGACCGTCATGGTCATCTACGCCTCCTTCCTGGCGCCCGTCGTTCCCAACGCGTTGGGCAACATCCTGATCGCCTCGGTGATTTCCACTCCCGCCGCGCTGGCGGTGGCGGCGCTGATGGTGCCCTTCGGCCCGCCATCGCCGGAGGAAGCGCGTCTGACCCCGCACGACAAGCCGACCGGCCCGATCGATGCCCTGGTCCAGGGCACCATGGACGGCGTGCCGATCCTGGTCGCGATCATCGCGACCCTGCTGGTGACCATCGCGCTGGTCGCGCTGGTGAACATGGGCCTCGCGCTGCTGCCGGACTGGAGCGACGCGCCGGTCACGTTGCAACGCCTGTTCGCCCTCCCCTTTCGCCCAGTACTCTGGCTGATCGGCGTTCCCTGGGCCGAAACCCAGGCCTCCGCGACGCTGATGGCGACCAAGACCGTGCTGAACGAGTTCGTCGCGTACCTGGATTTTTCTCGCCTGCCGCCTGACAGTTTCCCGCCGCGCACGCGCATGATTCTGACTTACGCGCTGTGCGGTTTCGCCAATTTCGGCAGTCTGGGGATCATGATCGGCGGTCTCGGCGCCATGATCCCCGAGCGGCGGCATGAGGTTGTCGCCCTCGGCATGCGTTCCGTTCTGGCCGGCACGCTGGCCACGTGCATGAGCGGCGCGGTCGCCGGCGGCCTGGTATGATTCGGCTGGCGCGTTGCAAGCGGTAGGGTGATGCCAACGCGCGTTCGTCATCCTCGGTCTTGAACCGAGGATCTGTGGATCCACACAAGACACTGGGTTCAGGCCTGACTGCGTGCGGAAACCGGTGCGCCGATCGCCCACGACCCGCGCCAACGATCTGACGGTCGGTGGCACCTGGAACCAAGTTCCCTTCCAGGCGTTTCATTTTTGATCTCGCGCCGTGTGAAAAGGTCGCCGCCGGCGAAATCCCCAGACGCTTCCGGAACATCGGCGAGACATCGGATCCGTGAATTCCGACGGTGGCGGCGGCTTCGTTGTTTCAAACACAGATTAAATGGAGAGATTCGCCATGCGTTACGCTGCCGTATTGCTTCCGTTGGTCATGCTCGGAACGGCTGGTTGCGCGCCAGGAGGCTCCGGTCCCACGCGCGTTTCGGTCATTTACACACCGCAAAGAACCTCCGTCGCGGACAGAGCCGGGTTCATGTCACAGGCGGACTCGTCTGGATCGATCGTTTTACCAGGCGACGCCTCGACGGAAGCACAACCGAAGTTCCAGCCCCAGAACCCGCCCATGACGACGGCGGATAATTCTCCGAATACCGATAATCAACGGCTCGCGGACTCGTGGCCGCGGCAATAATCAAAGCTCGAAAACCTGGTGCATCTCCGGCATCACGACGTCTTCTCCTGGGCGTTCCTCCGCCAACAGCGCGGCGAACTTCGTCATCGCGTCGGGCTCGCCATGCACCAGGAACGTCTTCCGGGCACCACTGATCGCGTTGCGCCACGCCAGCAGTTCCCGCTGATCGGCATGCGCGGAAAAACCGTTGATCGTGTGTACCTTCGCGCGAACCGGGATCTCCTCGCCGAACAATTTCACGGCGCCCGCGCCATCGATGATCTGCCGCGCGGGCGTGCCCATCGCGGCGAATCCCACGAACACGATCCCCGCCTGAGGGCGCCACAGATTGTGCTCCAGATGGTGCGTCACGCGTCCACCGGTACACATGCCGGACCCCGCGATGATGATCGAGCCGCCAACGATCCGATTGATCGCCATCGACTCCGATGTTTCGCGGGTAAAATGAAGCCCAGGAACGTGAAAAGGGTCCTCGCCGCGCTGAAACAAGGCGGCGATGTCAGGCCCGTAACATTCCGGATGGCGTTCGAAAATCTCGGTCGCCGAGATCGCCATCGGCGAATCGAGGAACACCTGTACGGACGGCTTGATCCGTCCCGCCGCGATGCCGCCGCGGATCACGTAAAGGATCTCCTGCGCCCGCTCCAACGCGAAGGTCGGCACGATGACGTTGCCGCCGCGCGTGAACGTGTCCTGCACCGCGGTCAGAAATTCTTCGACCGACTCTGGATACGGCCGGTGCGAACGGTCGCCGTAGGTCGTTTCCATCACCACGACGGCGGCTTCCGGCGGCGGCGCGGGCGCGCGCAGCAGGGCGTGCCCCGGCCCGCCGAGATCGCCTGAGAACAACACGGTTCCTTCAGCCGATCGCAGCAGGGCGCTCGCGGATCCCAGGATATGCCCGGCGTCGTGAAACACCGCTGTCACCCCGTCTCCGAGCACCATCGTCTCCCCATACCCTACCCCAGGCGCGAAACGATCCATCGCGTCCAGCGCGTCGATCAGCGCGTAAAGCGGCGCATCGTCCTGGTGATGCCGATCGCGCCGAGCGTGCCGGGCGCGCCGGCGCGCTTCCTCCTCCTGCAAATGCGCCGAATCCAGCAGCACCAGGCGGGCGAGATCGCGTGTCGCGGCCGTGGCGAAGATCTGTCCACGAAAGCCTTGCTTTACCAGCAAAGGCAGGCGCCCGCAGTGATCCAGATGCGCGTGCGTCAGCAGCACCATATCGATGGAAGCCGGATCGAAACCGAACGGCATCGCGTTGTCACGCTCGACATCGCGGCTGCCTTGAACCATTCCGCAATCGATCAAAATCCGCCGCCCGCCGGTCTCGACCAAATGGCAGGAGCCAGTGACGGTGCGCGCCGCGCCGTGGAAGGAAAGTTTCATGGTTCCAGCTCCAACAATGGCGCCCCGGCGGTTTCGTACCAGCGCAGAATGCCGTGCCATGTTTCCTCGGCGGTCTCCGCGAACCAGAACAACTCGCGGTCCTCGAGGTCGATCATGCCCTCATCGACCAACACCTCGGGGTCAAACACGCGCCGCCAGTAAGCCTCACCCACCAGCACCACCGGCAGAGGAGCGATCTTCCGGGTCTGCACCAGGTTCAACACCTCGAACAATTCGTCCATGGTGCCATAGCCGCCCGGGAACACCACCAGCGCGCGGGCCCGCAGCAGGAAATGCAGTTTCCGGACGGCGAAGTAATGAAAACTGAAGCAGAGTTCGGGTGAGACGTAGGGGTTAGGATATTGCTCGCGCGGCAGCGAGATGTTCAGGCCGATCGACTCGCATCCCAGATCGCGCGCGCCGCGATTGGCGGCTTCCATGATCCCCGGGCCGCCGCCGGTCATGACCATGATCCGGCCGCCCCGCGCGTGTGGCGACGCCTCGGAAACCAGCGCGCCGAACGCGCGCGCGATATCGTAGTAACGGCTGTTCGACTCGACCCGCCGGGCGATCGCCAGATGCCGTTCCAGCCCGGCGTCGCCCGGCCTGGCGGCCAGGGCCGCTTCCGCCGCCTCGGCCCGCCGCCGCGCCGCGCGAGGCTCGGCCACCCGCGTGCCGCCGAACACGACGACGGTATGCGCGACCTTGTGTTTTCGCAGCAGCAACTCCGCCTTCAGATAATCCAGCTGCAGTCGCACGCCCCGCGTATCGTCCTGGGCCAGAAAATCGACGTCGCGGTCCGCCTCCCGGTAACTGGCGTTGCGTACGATGGCTTGCACCGCCCCGGCCGCTGTCGCGTCGTCCTCGACTGGTTTCGGCTGGTGCCACGGCAAAGCGGACCGCCGGTCGATTGGATGCGGAGGCGCGGGGGGCGTGGCGGCACCGCGCGCGGTTGGACGCCGCGTCACGGCGCCGGCCTGGCGTGGCGATGCGGCACGACGCTGGTGAGTTGCATGGCTTGCCTCCTCCGAGCCCGGTGATGCGCCGCTGACGGGACCGGAACGTTGATCCTGGTCAATCGGTCGCGGCGAGCTACCGGTGACGGGCAAACGCCAGCGCCGCGCCCGCGCCCATCAGCACGGAACCCGACAGCCGGTTGCGCAACCGGCCTCGGGTCGCCAGCAATCCGCGCGCGCGCCCGGCGGCCAGCGCCCAACCGCCGTCGATCGCCACCGCCAGAACCAGGAACGTCGCCGACAATACCGCGATTTGCGCCCTGACGTCGTCACCCGGCGTGACGAACTGAGGAAAGAACGCGCCATAGAACAACAGCGTCTTTGGGTTCGTCAGCGAGACCAGAAACGCCCGAAGGAAGATGGCGCGCGGCGATTTCGGCTCCGCCCGGGTGAGCGTCAGGTCGACCACCGGCGCGCGCCAGTAAGCGATCCCCAGCCAGAACAGATACACCACGCCAATCCAGCGCAGCCATTCGAACCAATGGCCCAGTACGCCCAAAGTCTCAGTCATCCCGAGCGCCGTCAGCGCGAGCTGCGGCACCATCGCGGAGGCCGTGCCCGCGACCGTCAGCAGCCCGTATTTCGCGCCGTGCGCCAGGCTGTTCGCCACGATCAGCGCGACATTCGGCCCGGGAATGAGCATCAGCACGATGACGGAGGCGGTGAAGGCCAGGAAAAGGTTCGGATCCATCATGAGGATATGTCCCTTCGGAGCGTGTAGACATCTCAGCCGTCCGCATTATCGCGACCGCGACGTCCGTGCCGCAACCACGCTCGTGGCGGGGCCGCTCCGCTCGCGCCGCCCTGGGAATATCAGCGGCGCGGAAAACACGCGGGTTCCGCGGGACGGTCGTGATATGGTCGAGCCCTCGTACGCGATGACCAGAAGAGCATGAACACCGACATCGCGTACGCGCTCGCCGCTCTGGTTTGCTATGGCCTCGGCGATTTCATCTACAAGCGCGCCGCGAACGCGGGCATCTCGCCCGACCATTTTCTGATGGGCCAGTCGTGGTGCTTCTGTCCCACGGTGATCGGTTACGCGTGGCTGACCGGCACGCTGCGTTTCGTGGCGCCCGCCTGGTGGGGCTGCGCCGCCGGTCTGTTCATCCTGGTCGGATTCATGAATTACATGGCCGCTTTGCGCATCGGCTCCGTCAGCGTTGTCGCCCCGGTGTTTCGGCTGAATTTCATCGTCACCGCCGCCCTGGCGATCGGTTGGCTGGGGGAGCCGGCAACGGTCGCGAAACTGACCGGCTTCACGTTGGCGCTGATTGCCGGGTGGCTGCTGTTGGGTGGCACGCGCTCCGCCCGGACGGCCGATCCGGGCAGCGAGCGCCGCGCGTTGAGTCAGGTGCTGCTCGCCACGGTCACGATGGGGGCGGCGAATTTCTGTCACAAGCTCGGGTTGATCGGCGGCGCGACGCCGGAGACCATGCTGGTGGCCCAGGCGGTGGTGTATACGGGGATGATGAACGGATTGGGGTTCGCGAGGCACGGCACGATGCGTCTGCCGCCCGGCGTGATCCGGCATTCCGCCAGCGCGGCGCTGGTCCTGACCGGAGCGTTCCTGTTCCTGCTGCACAGCCTGCGCCACGGCGACGCCAGTGTCGTGGTGCCGATCTCGCAGATGGGGTTCGGGGTCGCGGCCGCGCTCGGCATCTTGGTGTTTCACGAGGCGGTGACCGCTCGGAAGATCGCCGGCCTGGGTCTCGCCGCGTTGGCTCTGCTTGTGCTGGCGGTGGGGTGAACGCACCAGCCCCGGGATCGACCGGCCGCGACCGGGGATCGTAGGTTCGCCGGATGGACCAGACGATCTCTTACGCGCGGTTGATCCGGCTACCCAACGTTCTGCCGTTGCTCGGCGCCACGTGCCTGACGCGGCTGGCGGACCGGATGTTCGGCATCGTCATCGTGTTCCATGCGCTGGCCGCGTTTGGCTCCCCTCGGCTCGCGGGTTTTCTGTCGTTCGCGGCGGTCGTGCCGGGCCTGCTGGTCAGCCCCCTCGCCGGCGCTCTGCTGGATCGCGCCGGCGCCGGCCGAGGCATCGTCATCGACCTCGCCGCCAGCGCGACGGTGGTCCTGACCCTCGCCGCCGCGGTCTTTCTGGGGTTCGCCAACCCGCCGCTGCTGTTATTGCTGGCCG
Organism: Acetobacteraceae bacterium; assembly: GCA_003164305.1. Next base: position 1,162 of record PLSZ01000541.1, on the reverse strand, counting down.
CGATCTACGCCCTGACCAGTCCCCTGAGCGCGGCCGGCGTTCGGGTCCTGCTGCCACGCCTGGTCCCGGGCAACGTGCTGGATCGCGCCAACGCCCTGGACACCACCATTCACGGCATCGTCGACGTGGTGGGACCATCGCTGGCCGGAGCCATGGTGGGATTTGCCGGGCCGGTCCCGTCCTTCATCGCCATCGCGCTGGCGTATGGCGGAGCCACGACCTGCCTCGCCTGTGTCCGAAGCGTCCGCCCGTTGCCATCCTCGCGCGCGTTCCTCGGCCAGGCATGGGAGGCGCTGGTTACCGTCTTCCGCCGTCCGCTCCTGCGAGGCCTCGCAGCCGGCTACGCCTTAAACAATTGCACCTGGGGTATCCTGGTCGTCGCCGTCCCCGTCTGCATGGCGCAACGCTTCGTGGCCGGCACCTGGGAGGCCGCGGCCGGCCTGCTCTGGGCTGGCGCAGGTCTCGCCGGCGCCATCGGTGCGTTGGTCGCGGGCCAGTTGCGCCTGCTCGGGCGGGAAGTGCCGGTGATGGCCGTATGCATGCTGGGGACGGCGCTGGCGGCCTGGCCGGTGGCGGGAATGTTCGGCCTGCCGGGTCTCGCCGCGGGCCTCGCGATCGTGGGTCTGCTCGCCGGTCCGATCGACGTGGGGCTGCTGACCTTGCGGCAGCGGCGCACCGAACCCGCTCTGCTCGGCCGGGTCCTGGCGGTGTCGATGAGCGTCAACGTGATGGGATTTCCCATCGGAACGGCAGTGGGAGGTCTGCTCGCCGCCTGGTGGCTGCCATCCGCCTTCGTCGCGGCGGCTGTCGCCTCACTGTTTGGCGCGCTGGCGACCTGGTGGCTTATTCCGGCGGAGGATCGATAGCGACTTCCAACCTCCGCCTGACCTCTTCCGCCGTCACCCCGGCCGCGCGCATTTCCCGCAACGTCAGCGCCAGGTCCCGCTTGGCCAGTCGCCGGCCCGATGCGTCCGTCAGCAGCCGGTGATGCGCGTAAACCGGCGTCGGCCAACCCAGCAGCGCCTGCAACAACCGATGTAAATGCGTCGCCGGCTTCAGGTCCTCGCCCCGCGTCACCAACGTCACGCCCCGCAGCGCGTCGTCATGTGTGACGCACAAATGGTAGCTGGTGGGCGTGTCCTTGCGCGCCAGCACCACGTCG
>PLSZ01000059.1 GCA_003164305.1 Acetobacteraceae bacterium | reverse complement strand
GCCGGGGGATGACGGGTTTGAAACGCCGGGGGATGATGGAGGGCGAAGACCGGCGGAAGACCCCCTCCCTAAACCCGCACATCCTCCCGCGTCGCGTCCAGGCCCGCCAGCAATGTCGCCAGCCCCGACTGGGGATGGCTGTCCTCGATCGCTTTCCAGGCGTCGTCGCTCATCAGCGTATCGAGCACCGGCAACACCACGCGCCCCAGAGGCATTCGCGCCACCACCCGTGCCAGACGGGCAACGGCGGGGATCCCCGCGGTGGTGCCCGCGATCACCACCGGATGATCCGGCGGACAGGCCTCCCACGCCACGGCCTGCGCGTTCAGCAAGGCGACCTGGCGGGCGGCCGGGTTCATCACGCCGTTTTCCTCCAGCCACGCCGGCCACGCATGCGTGACGATGCGCAGAAACTCCAGCGTGCGCGACCAATGCGCGGCGAACGCCGGGTCCGCGGCATCGGGCAGCCGCGCGGCGAGGTCGATTTCCGCGCGATCCGCCTCATCCATCAGCTTCGCCAGTTCATCGGCGAGCGGCCACGCCCGATCGGCCGTCCGCGGCGCGCCCCCGGCGCCGTTCATCGCCAGAATGAACCGGGACAGCACCGCCAGACGCTGATGCGGGTCGACCGCCGGCGCCAACTCCAGCGCGCCCGCCAGAGCCAGCGGCGCCTCATCCAACGCACCCAACGCGACGATCCGTGGCAGCAGCAGGCCGCGTTCTGGCGACACCCGCAAAAACGCCTCCGCCAGCGACCGGGCGGCGCGCCGGGTCGGCGTCAGGATCAGGCCGTTGGCGATCGACAGCGGATCGTCGCCGCGTTCCCGCAACCAACCCCGCGCCAGGGTCTCCAGAAACGGCGCGCCGGGCGGAATGGCGAAGAGGTTTAACGCCACGGCCAGCGCACATCTCCAGTGACGCGCGCCTCCAATACCTGCTCGGCTTCCGCGAGGTCGGCCGGCGTGGACAAATGGAACCAGATGCCGTCGTGCACCACGGCGCGGATGCGGCCGGCCTCGATGGCCCGGTTCCAGGCGACGTTCAGGGAAAAGGCGCCCCCCGGCATGCCGTCCAGCAGCGCCGGACGCATCAGGGAGACGCCGGCGAAAATATACGGCGCGATCTCACGCTCGCGCCGCCGTCTGGGCACCCCGAGCTGGTTCAACGCGAAATCGCCGAAGCCGGTCTCCGCGTGCACCTGAAACGTCCGGTGCAGCAGCAGCACGACATCGATTTCTTCGGTCATCGCGCCGGCCAGGCGGCGCAGCGCGGGGGTCGGGCCGTTGAGCCAGAAGGCGTCGCCGTTCACCACGAAAAACGGGTCCGGACCAAGATGCGGCAGCGCGTTGCGCACCCCGCCGCCCGTGTCGAGCAATTCCGTCTCCCGCGCCATGATCGTTTCCGGCGGCGGCGCATGGCGGGCGAGATGCGCGACGACCTTCTCCGCCTGCCAGAACGCGTTGACCGCGACGGTTTGCACGCCCTCGGCGGCCAGATGATCCAGCGCGTGATCGAGCAAAGCCCGCCCGCCCAGTGTCAGGAGCGGTTTGGCGGTGTCGTTGGTCAGCGGCCGCATGCGGGTCGCGAGGCCGGCGGCCAAAATCATCGCGGTACGGGGCTTCATGCGGTTAGTCCTGGCGGGTTGCGGCGTTGCTCTTCCGGCACCCACCGCCCGAGGGCCACGGACAGCGGCGCGGTGGCGGGGTGCCTCAGGGCACGCGTTAGCAGGCGCCAGGTGCGCGGACCATGCACCAAATAATCGGAGCGGCCATCTCGTTTCGCCAACCTCACCCACTGGCAGGCGACCCGTAGATGCCGTTGCGCGGCGCAGGCGGCGTAGGCGGCGTGGAACGGCTCAGGATCGAGGTCGGGCCTGGCGGCGAGGTAGCGCGCGATGGCGCGTACTTCCAAAGCCGCGGGGATGTCTCGCCGTGCGTCCTGCAGCAGGGAGACGAGGTCGTACGCGGGATGGCCGATCGCGGCGGATTGGAAATCGATGATGCCGGCGCGGCGAGGCCCGGCGCGGTCCGGCAACCAAAGCAGATTGCCGGCGAAGAAATCCCGGTGCACGAGGCCGCGCGGTCCGTTGCTCACATGCCGCAGCATTGTATCGAGGGCATCGGCGACGTCCACGCGCGCCTCGGTGGGCGCAAGCGCGCCGTGCGTCGCCGGCCACCACCAGTCGAACAACGTGCCGAGCGCGGTGTCCCGCATTTCGGTTTTCCCCCAGGCGGGCAGGTCCGCGGGCGGCGCCGCGCGGTGCATCACGACCAGCGCGTCGATCGCGGCGTCGAACGGATCGGACGCGTCAGCGCCTTGATCGAGGATGGTGGAAAACAACGCATCGCCCAGATCTTCCTCGAGCACGAGACCGGCGGTTTCATCTGCCGCGATAATCCGAGGCACCGAAAGGCCAAACGCGGCGAGATGGGCGGCGATGCGCAGGAACGGGCGCGTGTCCTCCGGCGGCGGTGCGTCCATCAGCACCGCGTCCGGCAACCTCAAATACCTTCGAAAGCTCGCATCCTGGGCCAGCGGCCTGGCCTCGCCGAGGGAGAAGCCATGCGCCGTCAGGAATGGCGCGATGACGCGGTCCCGGGCCGCATCGGTCACGCGGCGACGGCGCCCCAGAGGCGGCGTAACGGACCGTTCTCGCCGGCGACCGGATCGGCGGCCGGGGCCGGCACCGCGGCGACCTTTTTGGCGGCGCCGTCGTGCTCGGCGGGCTTGCCGCGGTACTGGTCCGGCCGAGGCGCGTTGTCGGGATAGGCGCCGACGATCAGCAGGTCCGGCGACTGGCCTTTGTTGCAGTGCCCGACACCGGCCGGAACGATCACGATGTCGCCGGCGCTGACCGTGAGTTGCCGTCCGTTGGGACCGCCGAACAACACGGTGGCGGTACCCCTCGCGACGCCGAGGGCTTCATGGGTGTTGGCGTGGAAATGGTGATACGGATGCACGCCGTCGCGCCAGGCGGGCGGCCAATGATTGGCGGCGAAGGCTTTTTCCATCGCGACCGGATCGGGCGGCAGAGCGGCGCGGTAGACGAGCAGTGGAAGGGGGGAATTCGGGATCGCGCCGTCGTCGGTGAAGAGGAAGGTCTCGGGCTCGGTCATGGGGTCCTCCGCGGGTCGCGGCGGATTTTAGCACGGAGGGGAGGCGGGCGTCTTGAGGCCCCGGCGCGCGCGACGCGAAAACGCACCCGACCTTTCCTGGTTGCCCCTCCCCGCTCATCGACGCGGTCTCAGGAAAGCGTGGAACGAGCGGCCGCCTGGTTGGTTCAGGGTCGCGTGACAATCTTCGGAACAGCAAATGAAAGAATCATTCGCCGCGTTGTGGATATGGGCGCGCGTTCAGTTCTTCAGGCTTTGGACCGCGGCGGCGGTGCTCGCCGGGTTCGGATACTTATGGTTCGACAGGCCGGAATATCTCACCTGGTGGAAGCGAACCATCGACAGCCTCGTCGATACGCTCTGTGGCGCGCTGCCGTATCCATGGGGCGATCGCGTCGAATCGACGATCGGGAATTTCGGCGTCTGGGTTCAGCTGACCTTGGCCATTATTTTAACCCGAGCAGCGCTCGGTCTTGGGATGATCGCCACCCGGTCGGCATATCGCCGCCGTCGCGCGGCGAAGGCACGGAGATCCGGGCGGCGGATTTGAGTTTGCCGCGGCTGCCGTCTTGTGCCGCCCGCGCGGTCCGGTTAACTACCTGGATGGAAGGAACATTACCGGAACCCTTTCAGCGTTGGTTCGCCGCCCGAGGCTGGTCCGCCCGCCCGCACCAACGCGCGATGCTCGAGGCCGCGCGTGCCGGGGAGTCCGTTCTGCTGATCGCCCCCACCGGTGGCGGCAAGACCCTCGCCGGGTTCCTGCCGAGCCTGGTGGATCTGTACGAGGCGCCGCGGGAAGGGCTGCACACGCTGTACGTCAGCCCGTTGAAGGCGCTCGCCACCGACATCGCGCGCAACCTGATGGCGCCGGTCACCGAGATGGCGTTGCCGATCCGCATTGAAACCCGCACCGGCGACACCCCGTCCAACCGCCGCGCCCGCCAGAAGCTCACGCCGCCGCATTTGTTGCTGACCACACCGGAGAGTTTGGCGGTACTGATCGCCTCGCCCGACGCGGCGGGGTTTTTCGGTGGGCTGTCGGCGATCGTGATGGACGAAGTTCACGCGCTCGCCGGCACCAAACGCGGCGATCAACTGGCGTTGTGCGTGGAGCGGTTGGTCGAACTCGCGCCGTCAGTCCGCCGCATCGGCCTGTCCGCCACCGTCGCCCATCCGGAGGCGATCCGCGCGTTCACCGGCGCCTCGCGGATCATTGCGGTGGAGGATGGCGCGCCGCCGAACCTGTCGATCATGCTGCCGGCGGGCCGCCTCTCCTGGGGTGGCCACATGGGGTTGGAGGCCGCGCCGGACGTGATGGCGCGCATTCGTGACGCCGGCATGACGATCGTGTTCGTCAACACCCGCGCTCAGGCGGAACTGATGTTTCAGGCGTTGTGGCGTTTGAACGATCCGATGCTGCCGATCGGACTGCACCACGGCAGCCTGGAGATCGAGCAACGACGGAAAGTCGAGGCCGCGATGGCGGCGGGACGGCTGCGCGCGGTCGTGGCGACATCGTCGTTGGACCTTGGCATCGATTGGGGCGGCATCGATCAGGTCATCCAGGTCGGCGCGCCGAAGGGCGTGTCTCGGCTGCTGCAACGCGTCGGCCGCGCCAATCACCGCATGGACGAAGCCAGCAACGCGATCCTGGTGCCGGCCAACCGCTTTGAAGTGCTGGAATGCGAGGCGGCGATCCAGGGTGTCGCGGCGAAAGAACTCGACGGCGACGCGCCGCGGCCGGGCGGATTGGATGTGTTGGCGCAACATTTACTCGGCCTCGCCTGCGCGGCGCCGTTCTATCCCGATGATGTTTTTCGGGAGGTGCGGCGCGCGGCGCCCTACGCGGGATTAACGCGCGATGTGTTCGACGACGTGCTGCGCTTCGTGGAGAACGGCGGCTACGCGCTGGAAGCATACGATCAATGGAAAAAATTGTTTCGGGACAGCCTGGGACTGGTGCATGTACGCTCGGCCAGAGTCGCGCTGCGCCATCGCATGAACATCGGCACCATCGTCGAAGCGCCGATGATCAAAGTGCGGCTGGTCGGCAAGCGCGGCTCGTTCGGCCCGGTTCTGGGCGAAATTGAAGAGTATTTCGTCGGCTTGCTGCGCCCCGGCGACACCTTCATGTTCGCCGGCCGGTTGCTGCGCTTCGTCCGGCTGCGGGAGATGGCCGTCGAATGCATGGAAGGTGGTGACGGGGAACCGATGGTGCCGGCCTACGAAGGCGGCCGCCTGCCGTTGACCACCAACCTCGCCGACCGGGTGCGCGCTCTGCTGCGCGACCCCGCCGCGTGGGACACGTTTCCGGAGCCGGTGCGCGAGTGGTTGCAAATGCAACGAGCTGTCTCCCGCCTGCCTGGCCGTGACGATTTACTGATCGAAACGTTTCCGCGCGGCGACCGCTGGTACATGGTCGCCTACTGCTTCGAAGGCCGCAACGCGCATCAGACTTTGGGCATGCTGATAACGAAACGAATGGAGCGCGCCGGCTTCGCCCCGCTAGGCTTCGTCGCCACCGACTACGTGATCGGCATCTGGTCGGTGAACCGACCGATGAATGTCGCCGCTCTGTTCGATCAGGACATGCTGGGCGACGATCTGGAAGAATGGATGGCCGACAGTTCGATGCTGAAACGGACATTTCGGAATGTGGCGGTCATCGCCGGATTGATCGAGCGCCACCATCCGGGCGCCGAAAAGACTCGCCGCCAGGTGACCGTCAACAGCGACCTGATCTATGAGGTGCTGCGAAAACATCAGCCGGATCATATCCTGCTGCGCGCCACCCGGGCCGACGCCGCCTCGGGCCTGATCGATTTGAATCGCGTCGCCGGCATGCTGGCGCGCGTGAAAGGACGCATCGTGCACATGGTCTTATCGCGGGTCTCGCCATTGTCGGTGCCGATCCTGCTGGAAATCGGCCGCGAGAACGTGCGCGCCGGCGACACCGAAGAAGCGCTGCTGGCCGAGGCCGAGGCAATCATCGCCGAAGCCACCGGCGAACGCGAACCGCCTCCCGTGAAACGCCGCCGTGCCGTGCAGGCTTCGTTGTTCGACGCATGACCGCGGCCCCGGTACACCTGGCGGGAGAGCGACTGATGCTCGACCCGATGGGCGGACTGTTCTGGCCGGAGACCGGGTTATTGGCGGTGTCCGACCTGCATCTGGAAAAAGGTTCTTCTCAGGCTCGCAAAGGCAATTTGATTCCGCCGTGGGACACGCATGCGACCCTGGATCGGCTGACGCTTTTGTTACGCCGCTGGAAGCCTCGCATCGTCGTGACGTTGGGCGATTCGTTTCACGATCCGGAGGGCGCCGGGCGGTTGCCGAAAGGCGAACGTGACCGGCTGAACGCGATGACCGAAGCGCATCGGTTCATCTGGGTGCTCGGCAATCACGATCCGCATCCACCGAACGGCATCGGCGGGCAGTTCGTCGAGGAGTTCGTTACCCATCCGATCCTGTTTCGCCATGAAGCCGTGGCGCGCGCGGATGCCGGAGAAATCGTCGGCCATCATCATCCGAAAGCCACCGTGCCGGCGCGCGGCACGACGCTCAGCCGGCCGTGTTTCGTTGTCGATTCGCGACGGCTGATGATGCCCGCGTTTGGCGCTTACACCGGCGGGCTGGATGTGCGCGACAGGGCCATCGCGGGGTTGTTTCCCCGCGGCGGGCGCGTGTTTCTACTGGGCCGCGACCGGCTGTTCAGCTTCGCCATGGGGCAGTTGAATGGGTGACGAGATCAGACCAACGGGCCAAAGGAATGACGGGCCGCGGTTGAGCCCATACGCGCTAAATGGTTTAGCAGATGGGCCGGCAACGCTGATAACGCGTCATGGTCCTCCCCCGACTTGATCGGGGGATCGACCGGACCATCGGTGTGCCCAAACTCGCTCTCACCGGTGTGGTCGGGCTGATGGTCCGGTCGAGCCGGACCATGACGGTGGAGGGAGTCGGTATCAAACCACCGATCCGCCGGGAAATGCCGGCTTCCGCTTCTCCAGATGCGAGGCCACGCCTTCCTTCACTTCCGGCCCGCTGAACCCCAGAAACTCCAGCGCCAAAGACGCGTCGAACGTCGGTCCCATCTGCCGCAGCCAGTTGTTCAGCGCGTACTTGGTCCAACGGATGGCCGATTGCGCGCCCTCGGCCAGTTTCGTCGCGACCTCGATTGCTTTGGCGTCCAGTTCCGAGTCCTCGACCGCCAGGCTGATCAGGCCGATCCGTTCAGCTTCGGCACCAAGCACCTGCTCGCACAGGAGCAAGTAGTACTTCGCCTTTGCCAGGCCGCACAGCAATGGCCAAATGATCGCGGCGTGATCGCCGGCGGCGACCCCGAGACGCGTGTGCCCGTCGATGATGCGGCATTCTTTGGTCGCGATCGAAACGTCCGCCAGGATGCCGCAGACCAGCCCAGCGCCGACCGCCACACCCCGCATGGCGGAGACGACGGGTTTGGAACAGTTGATCAGGTTGTAAACGATGTCCTTCGCTTCGCGCCATTGCCGCGCGCGAGCGTCGAAATCGGCGATATTCTCCTGGATCATGCCGAAATCGCCGCCGGCCGAGAACACGCGACCGGCACCGGTCAGGATCGCCACGTTGACGCTGGGGTCGCGGTCGATGTCACGCCAGATCTCGGCCAGTTCGCCATGCAGGGCGTTGTCGGCGGTGTTCATCTTGCCGTTGTCCATGGTGATCCGCAGGACCAACGGATGCGGGCGATCGAACCGCAGACGGGTATATTTCGCATAAGGATCGGTCATCAGGGGCCTCGGGCGCGGAGGGATCAAATCGTCCCTTAACCTGGCCCGATCCGGCTGGCTTTGCCACCCTTAAGCGACCGCGCGGTCAGCCTTGACCGGGTGCCGAGTGAACTCGTTCCGTCAAACAGCGGCCTATGGCAACGCCAGGTTGCTGTTCAAAGGACCGGCGCTGGCGAGGATTTTGCCATGCAACGGGTCGGCGACCGTGGTGGCCGCGCTGGCCTCGGTCTTCGCGCCTTGTGTCGGGCCAATCTGGAACGCCTCGACCGATACACGGGCGGCGGCGATACCGGGCGCCGCGTTCACCGCGTCCGCCATATACAGCGCCGCGGTCGCGGCTGGATTCGCGCTCACGGACGCGCTCAGGAAGGTCCGCGTGCCATCAGCCTGGTTCGTCCCGCGAGGGCCGGGCTGGCTCAGGTCCAGCAGCTTGCTGAGAGCCGCCGCCGCTTCGCTGGTCTGCACCCGGCCGGACCGCGCCGGTTGCACCTGACTGGTCTGAACCTTGCCGTTGTCCGTTTGAACCTGGCTGGTCTGCACTCTGCCGGGTCCGGTCTGAACCTGACTGGTCTGGATCTTGCCGTCGCCCGTCTGAACCTGGCTGGTCTGAATCGCGGCCGGCACCACCCGATCGGCGAACTGCGCCCCGGTCGCCGTCACGACATCGCTGAACACCGCGGCCACCGAGTTGGTCCTCACGGCTGGGCTCACGGTGGCGGAAATCGCCGGCGCATAATTATAACCGAGCGTCGGTTGCGCGCGGTCAGTCATTGTCAGCGCCGGGGTCGCGTCCGGCCCGGCCACCGGCGTGGCCCGCAAACTGTTCGCCTCAATCACCGCGAGCTCGTTGGCGTTGCCTGGGCGGGACAAATTCCCCGCCCCAGCCACCGTGATCGTTGCCGTGCCACTGCTACTGGGTGCGAACGCATAATTCGATGAGGACGAACGAGCGCCAGTCGGCTCGCCGCCATCGTTGAAGCCGGCCGAGTTCCCCGAGGAAACGAACACGGTGCCGCCGTTTTTCGTGTCCGCCGCCGGTCCGTTGCCGATCGTGCCAATCAACGCGGCCATCCGCTCCTCGCCGATGGCGCGGGCCTTCCTTTGTGCCTCATACTGCCCGGCGGAGACGGGCGGCGTCACCAAATCGTCCACGGTCCTGGTGCCGGGCGCGGCGTTCAACGGTACCGCCGGGTAGGCGTTGCCCGCGGCGATCAGCGCATCCGCCTTGCCGGTGAAGCCCGCGGTCCGCAGGCCGCCAATCTGTGATTCCAACGCCTGCAAAGCGGTGACCGACGGATCCTGCAGCGGGACGGTGCCATCGCCGCCGTCCGCCGAGGTCATCCCGTCATGCACGAGATCGTAAAGGTTGCTCTGGCTCGGCGCGGCGGTCAGGGCAGCCGCGTGAACAGGCCCAATGCCCGCCGAAAATAGCGCGATAATCGAAGTCGCGGAAATAAGTGAAAACTTCACGGCTGATACCTGCCCAATATGCGGTCGATAGTAGCGTACCATTTGGCGTTACGCAACTTATTTTTTAAACGCGACCCGGACTGACCGGGCATCCTTACAACCCAAAGCGGGTCAAAGCCCCCAAAAAGAGGCACGCAAAGCCATCGATTTGTGTTCCTTACCACACTTCTCGCCGCAAGAAAAGTTTCAGATCAGTCAACATTGGCGAAACGCGTGACGAAAGCCGGCTTCTTCCAGCGCCACCGTCGCGGCCACGGGCCAGCAGGCGCCCCCCGCTCGTCACCCGATCCCACAGCCACCAGACGACGAAGCGCGGCGAATACTGGTCCACGACCTCCACCCAATGCAGTATTTCCGCGCGATCCGAGAGGCTGCGCTTGTAGCGGTCGTCTCCCGCCAGAAAATCGTAACGCCGCGCCCCCGCCCCATGGGCAAAGCGGATCGCCTCGTGGTGACAGGTGAGGCCGGGCTTCTGGCGCGGGCCGGCATCAGCGTAGTCGAACCCGCTCTGGTACGCCAAACAACGCCCGCGATACATGAAGTTATAAAGAAAACCAATGGTTTGATCGCCGGCGGCGACGCGCAGCAGGGCAATCTCGCCGCGCTCCAGGCCACGCGTGATCAGCGCCCGGTGAAACCGGCTGAAAAACGGGGCGGCGAATGCCCCGGGTTGGCCGCGCGCCGTCCACGCGGCCTGATGCAGCGCGATCAGCCCCTCCAGAAACGCATCGGCCCGGGTCAGGCTCTCGGCGCGCTCGATCGTAATGGGTCCAGCCTGGGCGTAAGCGCGATTGGAACGCCGCAACTGCTGGCGTGTATTGGCGCTGCGCCTGTCCAAAAAACATTTTTTCTGATCGGCGAGATCGACCACGGGCGCGGCCAGAGACCGGATTCGCCGGAGTTGGCCGGTCAGCGCGGCGGCGGCCTCGGTCGAGGCATCGATGCCGCCCAGTACTAACCTTGGCCGGCCGATCCCCCAAAGGCCGATGCTCCAACGACCGAGGCGCGGGCGATCGATGCCCCAGCGGCCGGGACCGATCCGCGCGGCGCGGAGGCAGGCCAGGGTCAGCTCCACCTCCCGCCCGGTTTCGGCCAGCACGCCGTTGAACTCGATATAGGGGCAATCGAGCGTGGGATCGCCGCTCTCCCCCAGATACAGCGTCCCGCCGCGGCGGTTGAACAGCGCCAAAGCCACGGTTCGGCCCGACTCGCGCGCTTCCACCAGGACCGGGTCGGGGAAGCGCTCCTCCACCAGGCAGCCGGTCCAGGTCCAGCTTTGAAAGAACGACGGGTCCGAGCGCGTTTCCAGGTCACGCCACCTCGCCTCCAGCGTGGCGAAATCGGTGACCTCGGAAACGACGACAGCCAGATCCGGACCGGTCACGCGGCGCCGGTCCACAGGCCTCGCCAGGTGGCGAACATGGTGGCCTGGTCGAAATCGCGCTCGGCTTTGGCGCGGTTGGCGGCGCCAATCCGGGCGCGCTCCTCCGGGCTCCCCAGCAGCTTCGCAAACAGTCCGGCGATGACCGCGTCGTCGCGCGCGCCCACGTACGGCGCGTTGTCCGCCGACAGCATCGCCCGCACGTCGCCGACATTCGTGGACACCACGGGCAGGCCGCTGGCCATCGCCTCGATCACCGACAACGGCATTTGCTCGGTGTCGGAGGTCAGCGCGAACACGTCGAACCCGGCGTACAGCGGCGGCGTGTCGTCACGGTGGCCGGTGAACTCGATCCGGTCCATCAAGCCCAGACTGGCGGCGAGTTCGGTCAGCGACGACCGCTCGGCGCCGTCCCCGACGATCACCAGGCGGCAGGGATGGGTGCGCGCCACCATGGCGAAGGCCCGGATCAGGCGGCCGAGATTCTTCTCCGCGCGCAAGGCGGCGACGGTGCCGATCACGGGGATTTCGCCGCGCGACGCCGCGTCGCGGAGGGACAATCCCGGCGACGGGTCGCCGCGGTTGGAAAATCGCGTCAGATCGACCCCGTTGGGCACGTATCTCACCACCCTTGGCGGCAGTTTCCAGATCTCGGTGGCGATCCGTTCCAGCGTATGCGAGGGCACGACGACCAGGCCGCGCGCCAGCACCAGGCGGCGGATCAGCACGCGGCGCGGAATTTGGGTTTCCCGTTCCTCCGGGCCGAATCCATCGACCACGTGCAGATGGCGGGTCAGCGGCGGCAGATTGGCCATGGCGAATTCGATCGCGCCCCAGTTGCCGGTCACCAGCACATCCGGCCGCCAGCGCCGCAGCAGCGACCGGAATCGCCACGCGTTCGCCAGCATGGCGTTTTTCGGCGCCTCCACCGTCGGGAAGGTCAGGTCCAGGCTCGGATCGAGCCGTTCCCGGCAGGACGTCTCGCCATCGAGCGCGACCACCATGTGGCGGAATTCCGGGCCGAAATGGTTGGCCAGGGCCGCGAACCGCACCTGCGCGCCGCCCACCGCGAAGGTCGGAAACACGTGTACGACCAAAGGGGGTACGACCAAAGGGGGTACGGCCAACGGCGCGGGCGCCACGCCGGCGCCGCGGGCGGGTTGGTTCGCGGCACTCATGGATTACCGGAGCGATCAAGCATCTTTATAATCGGTCCGCTATCACGTGACGCCTGTCGAACGGATTTCTCATGGATGGAGTTTTCGCGGCCCGCGCCGCGCCGCGCAAGCCAACATTCGGCTTTAAGGTCATGTGGTGCCTGATATGCGGTCTGGCCGCGCCGGTCCTGGCCTCGATTGTTCTGGCCCAGTCGGGCATGGCGAGGACGTTGGAGGTCGGACCGGGCCGCGCGCTGACCGGCCCCGCTCAGGCCGCGGCGGTGGCGAAGGATGGCGACCGCGTGGTGTTCGATCCAGGTGTCTATCGGGAGTGCGCGATCTGGAACGCCTCGCGTCTGACACTGGAGGCGCGGCTGGCCCCCGCCACCATGAACCGCACGGTGATGACTCAGTCGATCGTGACCGGCCCGGTGTGCGGCGGGCGGGCGCTGTTTTATTTCATCGGCAACGACGTCCTGGTGCGCGGCCTGAGCTTCCTGCACGCCCGCGACGACGGTCACAACGGCGCCGGTATTCTGATGGAGGGCGCCAACCTCACGGTGGAAAACAGCGAGTTTCAGGATAACGAAAATGGCATCCTGACGGGCGGACCGGCGGGCAGCGTGGTCCGCGTCCGGCGCTCGGTGTTCGTCGGCAACGGATCCTGCCAGGGATCCTGCGCGCACGCCTTGTACGCCGGCGCGCCGATCGCGCGGTTGGAGGTCATGGGCTGCGTGTTCGTTGACACCCATGTCGGACACGACATCAAGTCGCGGGCGCGAATGACCGTCGTTCGGGACAACCGGATCGAGGACGGGCCGAACGGGACCGCCAGCTATCTGATCGAGTTACCGGACGGCGGCGACGCGGAGATCGTCAACAACCTGCTGCACAAGGGGGTACGCAGCGAAAACAAGGAAGTCGCGATCTCCATCGGCATCGAGAGCAACCATAACCCGACCCATTCGCTGGACATCCGCGGCAACCGGTTCATCAGCGACCTGCCGGAGCCGGTGCGCTTCGTGCGAAATTCGACCTCGACGCCGGCCCGGTTGGTGAACAACGCCCTGATCGGAAACGTGATTCCGCTGGAAGGCCCCGGAACGGTGGAGTGACACCGAGGCGCGGCGAGGACGCGTGGCCTGCAACGAGCCCCGATCGG
>PLSZ01000584.1 GCA_003164305.1 Acetobacteraceae bacterium | reverse complement strand
CCCATTGGATGCTCCACTGGCCGAAAAGAGCGGCCTTGGAGCCATCGAATCGAACTCACGGACCAATGCTCAGCCCCCGGAAGAGTAAAGTTTCGGACCCCTGGTATTACTTCACCGTGACGGGCGCGGTGTCGATGCCGTCCTCCGCGGGATCGTCGAGTTTCAGCGACGCGGTGGTGACCCGTCCCGTCGCGCTGCTGGCGGTCACCAGAAGCTCTCGCCGACCGAGCGAACNNTCGACGACCACTTTGAACGCCGGCCCGCCATTCAGGCTGACCGTCACCGCCGTCACCGGCGTGGTGTTGTCCAGCGCGTAGCCGGCCAGCGACTGGGTTCCCAAGGTCCGCATCGCCGCGCCGTCCATGACGATGACGGGCCCTCGGTCGTCGGCCAGCCGGCGGAACGCGGACAATGTCCAGGCGCCAACCTGGCGGCCGGTGGTCAGGCCGTCCGCGTTATCGAAGGGGAAGTGAATGCCGCCGTAAACCCGGCTGATCGCCGCTTCCTCGGCAGCCTGCTGGAAGCTGGCGAATTTGCGAGTTACGCCGGGAACGCTGGCGCTTTCGAAGCTGAAGGGCCGCGTGCCGAACCTGGCGGTCAGCACGGCCGCCGCCGCGCCGCTGAAAGCGGAATGGCCGGAGATGTAGCTGGGATGATTCGGCGTCTCCAGCAGCGGCGTCCAGGCCGGATTGGGCCTGGAGCCGTCGCCGCCGAGCCGGATCACCGTGACCGGACGCCAGAACAAATAGGTATATTTCGCATCGGCGATGGCGATGCCGGCATCCGCCATCGCGACGTTGAGTTCGGCGAACAACTCCGCTTCCGCCTCCAGGTTCAGGCCCATCGGCGCCAGCAATGTGGCGGCAATCGCGTTCCAGTGCCCGGCGGGGGCGTAGGTACCGATGGCGTCGCTCCAATAATGGGCGATTTCAGTCTGGATCGAGGCGCGGACGGTGGATTGCGCTCCGCCAATCGCTTCGACCGTGGCCGTCGCCTCATGAAACGCGGCCGAGTCCAACGCGGGGGGACCCGGGGGGCGGAACTGATTGGGCGCGGTCAGCAGGAACGGCGTCATCGTCGCCCATTGCGGCGCCAAACCAGGCAACTGGAGCGGCGGGGTCGGGCGCCATTGGCCGGCGGCGGCGCCGGTGGGAGCAGTTTTCGCGACCCTCCATCCGTCCCGATCGCGTTCCGCGAAGACCGCCTCGGCCACCGCCTCCCCGAACGCGATCGCCCGCGAGCGCGCGGGAGTGGATGGTTCGGCGGTCAACGATGCCTCGAACGCGGCGTCCAACGCGGCCTGGCACGCGGGGAACAGGCGGACCAGCATGGTGTGCGCGGCCGACGCGACCGCGATCTCCGTCCTGGCATCCTTTGGCGCTGGCAGCCGGACCATCAGGCCTTGCGCGCCGGCGAGAGATCGAACCGTGTCCAACACGGCGACGCTTTCCAATGCGAGGGCACGCGACGCCTGAAACGCATCGGTATTGGTGGCTTGAATCGCCCGGTTGGTTTGATCGTTCCACAGCAGAACCGGATCGGCGGCGGGCCGTTCCGCTCGCGCGGCGGGCACGACCGACGCCGCCAGGATGAGCGCCAAAGCGGCCCCTGGAGCGACCCATCTGGCGGCGCGGATCATTCGCGGATCTCCAGATCGGTCATCCGCGCCAATGGCGTGGTATCTTTCACCAGCGATCCGCCCACCGCGAGCGTGCGCAACTCTTTGAGCGACGCGAGTGGAGAAACGTCGGCCACCCGCGTGCCCTCGATGTTCAGCGAACGCAATTCCGTCATGCGCGCGATCGGCCGGAGGTCGCTGACGCCGGTCGCCGCCAGATCGAGCGTCATTAAATTCGTCATGCTTTCAAGCGCCCGCACGTCATCGACCCGCGTGCCGTTGAGCTTCAGGTCGATCAGATTGATCATGCCGGCGAGCGGCCGCACGTCGCTGACCCACGTATTTCCCAGGTCCAGCGTACTGAGTTGGCGGAGCGATGCGAGCGGCGACAGGTCCGCGACTTTCGTGACGGCGAGGACGAGATCGTGAAGATCTGTAAGGAAGGCGAGTGGCGTCAGATCGTGAACGTCGGTACCGCCGATGTTAAGAAACCGCAGACTGGTCAAATGAACCAGCGGTTTCAGATCGCTGACCGGGAGAAACTGTAAATTGAGCGATCGCAGTCCGGTCAAGGCGCCGATCGCCGAAACGTCGCGCACCTGCGTGCCACAAATATCGAGCGTTCTGAGGCTGGCCAGCCGCGTGAACGATCGCATGTCCCGCACCGGCGCGCCACGCAGGCTGACGGCCTGAACGCCTGCCTCGGCCAACGCCGGGATGGAAGCGTTCAAAATCGAGTCGTCGGTGCGCTCGGAGAACGTCGCGGTCAGCAAACCATCTTTTGTCGCGATCGAAACTTCCTGCTCGGCCAGATTGGCCGCGGCGAACGATGGCCGGCGCGGCGGCGCGATGGCGGCGATGCCGGCCAGCGCGATCATGCGCATCAACCGCCGCCGGTGCGTGGCGCGCGCGGGATGCGATCGGTGGGGCGATTGAATCCTGGCCATCCTTCAATTCCCTCGCGTCCAAACGTTCTGATTGATCAAAGGCAAGCAAACCGGCGTTCGGGCGTGACGGGTTCGGCGGGTTTAATGTGCCGAGCATATAGGTTGGCTCGCCGATCCCGCCACAACAAATCGCGCGATCCTCGTTCCAGCGGGGCGCGATCTGGCTCGCGGCCGGCATTCGCGCGGGATGTCGCGCTTCGCCGATTCCAGGTACTAGGTTTCCGCCAAGGCTGGACTTTTGGTCCAACGGCGGGGGGAAATGGAACAATGAGCGAAATCACGACGATCGCGACCGGCCTGCGGTTTCCCGAAGGACCGGTGGCGATGCGCAACGGCTCCATCGTGCTGGTGGAGATCGAGCGGCAGACGGTCACACGCGTGCATCCCGACGGTTCGACCTCGGTCATCGCCCATATCGGTGGCGGTCCGAACGGCCTCGCGGTGGGGCCGGATGGCGCGTTCTACGTTTGCAACAACGGCGGCTTCATGTGGCGCACGGAGTTGAACCTGCTGCGTCCGGCGGGTCCCGCGTCCGACTACACCGGCGGCCGGATCGAGCGGGTCGATCCCAACACCGGCGCGGTCACGGTATTGTACGACCGTTGCGGCGCGCATCGGTTGCTCGGCCCGAACGATATCGTGTTCGACACCCTGGGTGGATTTTACTTCACCGATCTCGGCAAGGCGCGGGCCAGGGACCGTGACTGGGGCGGTGTGTATTACGCGCTGGCGGATGGCTCGAAGATCACCGAGGTCGCGCATCCGATCCTGACGCCCAACGGCATCGGCCTGTCGCCGGACGGCAAGAGCCTGTATGTCGCGGAGACCGAAACCGCGCGGTTGTGGGCGTTCGACGTGCTCGCGCCGGGGGTGTTGAGCAAGCAGCCGTTCCCCTCGCCGCATGGCGGGCGGCTGATGGCGGGTCTTGGCGGGTTTCAGCGCTTCGACAGCCTGGCGGTGGACGGCGCGGGGAATGTCTGCGTGGCGACACTGGTCAACGGGTCGGTCAGCGTGATCGCGCCGGGCGGCGGGCTGATCCGCCAGATCGCCATGCCGGACATGTTCTGCACCAACATCTGCTTCGGTGGGCCGGACCTGAAAACCGCGTTCCTGACGCTGTCCGGCACCGGCCAATTGGTCTCGATGCCATGGCCCGACCCCGGCCTGAAGCTGGCCTACGGCGCCTGAAGCTGGCCTACGGCGACGCCCGACAATTATCGCGTCAGGTGGTCGTTCCACTCTCGTCATCCCCGGGCCCGACCCGGGGACCAGGCGCCGCACAGTGCCTGAATGGATCCCCGGGTCGGGCCCATAGGCGCTAAGATAGTATCGCGGATTGAACGACATCGTTCATTTATCGTCATGGTCCGGCCCGACCGGTCCATCGGTGTGCCCAAAATCGCTCTCACCGGCGTGATTGTGCCGATGGTCCGGTCGAGCCGGACCATGACGGGGATGGAGGGTGCGCGCCTGCTTTCCGTGCTATTTTAGCGCCCATGGGGTCGAGCCTGGGGATGACGAGGAAGGCCGGCGCGTCAGGCGACTGGTTTATTGTTGGGCGTCGCCCACGAAACCTGACGCAAGCGCCGTGCCGATGCCGGAGTTGATTCTCTTGTCATGATTTTGACAGGCATCCGTGATACACGCCTGAACGGCCGGTCGCGCTCTCCTCTCACGCGCTCTCCTTTCCAACGGGCTCTCTCCACTGGAGCCGCGTTCGGCCGACGGCGGCGACATGACCCTGATGCGTATTCATTGCCCTGTTTGCGCGGCCGCGCTCGAGGTCTCGGCCGAGAGCGCCGCGGCCGCGCCCCAAACGCGATGCGGCGCGTGCGGTCTGCTGTTCGTGCCGCGGATCGGCATCGCGGAGATGACGTTGGGCGATTCCCCCGCTCCGCGCGATCTTGCTTCCGGTTTGGGCTCCGCTGGTCAGGACCCCGCTGGTCCGGGTTCGCCCGTGCCGGAGCCGCCGTCGGTAATCTATCTGACCGGCGACGCGTCATGCGCTCAGGCGCCCCCGCTGCCTCCAACTGAGTCCAATCCAGCGCCCATTGCCGAGCCCGCGCCGTCCCGGGCGGCCTCGGCGCGGCCATCCGCTCGTGGCGTGGCGGGCGTTTTCACGCCGCCTGTTCTGGGACCGCCGCCGCCTTATTTGACCATCCCGCCAAAGCCCAGACCGCCGCCTACGCCACTGGAGATGGCGCCCGTGCCGCCGCAGGCACCGCGCAACATCCGGACCCTGGGTGTCCTGGGACCGCCGCCACCGTACCGCCCCATCATTTCGGCTGGGGCGGTCTTCTTCCGCGGTCCGGCGCCCGATCTGGAACCCTGGCGGCTGGCGTCTCTAGCGCGTGTACCCGGATCGCGTGGAGGGATGGGCCCAGACGGGATGGGTCCAGACGGGATGGGTCCGGACGGGAACGGGGAAGGGAACGAGATCGGGGAAGCGGATTGGTCGCTGCCGCGGGAGCCCGAGCCGGCGGTGGAAGCGGATTTCACGGCGGACCAGGGCGACCGCTCCGAATTCGATCCGGAGGACGGAGCGCGCGTTCCTCCGATGGTGCGAGGGACCGGCGTGACGCCGCCGCGGACCGCTCGGCTGCTCAGGTTCATCGGCGCGGGGATGCCGCGGGGAGGCGGTGAACGGACCGGTCGAGGCCGGCGGTGGATGTGGGCGGCGGGGATCGTCGCGGCGCTGCTGGCGGGTGGCGTGACCGTTTACGCCGAGCGAGGGCCGGTACGACGCTTCGTCGCCACCGTCCGAAGCAACGCCGTATCGAGCCAGGCCCGCGACCCGGCGTCGGCGGCGCGGCGGGCGGCGAGCGAAACCGACGGTGTGGATCAATGCGCGGGCGTTCCGTCCGGCGGGACCGCCAACACCGCGGAGCGCCCGGACGGCGGCTGCGGGAACAGCCAGTCCGCGACGCTGTCAAAATGAATCGAATCGTTGCGTCCAGGGGAAAATCGCCACACTTGTGGTAAAGTTCGGCCGGCCGCGGTTTTCAGGGACTCCATCAGACATGCGTATTCGATGCCCAACCTGTTCGGCGACGTATGAAGTACCGGATGCTCTGGTGGATCCGCCTCGCAAGGTTCGCTGCGCCCGCTGCGCGCACGACTGGATGGCGATCCCAGTGGTCGATGAGATCGTGGATGAGGCGGCCGGTGAGGCCGCGCCGGAGCAAGCGGCCGTCGAACCGAAAGTGGGGACCCCGGTAGAGGCTCCAATCCCCGAGCCGGTCGCCCCGGCCCCCGCGGTCCACGAACCGATCGCCGCCACAGCCCAGACGAGAGAACCGGCGTTGGCCGTTGGCGATACGCCGCTGTCCGCGATCGAGCGGCTCGCCGCGCCGATCGACTTATCCCCCCACCTTCGCCGCCGCGACCGCTTGCTCACCGCCGCCTGGGCCGCCAGTTTCGCGGCGCTCGCCGCCCTGGGTGTCGCCGGCTATACCCAGCGTGACCGGCTGATGCAGGAATGGCCGGCCAGCAAGCGCGTCTACGCGACGCTCGGCCTGCTGCCGATGGATATGAAGGCCGAAGAGGCCAAGAACGGCCCCGAACCGCGGTCGCCATAAGCATCCGGATTGATCCGCGCGCCACCGTGATCCTTGACCCGCTTACCGTTATCCTCGCCCCTCCATCGTCATCCCCGCCCCTCCATCGTCATCCTCAGCCTTGAGCCGAGGATCTGTCGAGGCACA
>PLSZ01000195.1 GCA_003164305.1 Acetobacteraceae bacterium | reverse complement strand
TGATCGCCGATCTCTGGCATGCGCCGGGCGCACGCAAGAGCGTCGGTTGCTCGACCACCGGATCGAGCGAGGCCTGCATGCTCGGCGGCCTGGCGCTCAAGTGGCGATGGCGCAACCGGCGCATCGCCGCGGGCAAGTCGTACGCCAAGCCGAATTTCGTCTGCGGACCGGTGCAGGTGTGCTGGCATAAGTTCGCGCGCTACTTCGACGTGGAGATTCGTCAGGTTCCGCTCGAGGGCGACGCGCTCGGCCTGCGTCCCGAGGATCTCAAGACATATTGCGACGAGAACACGATCGGCGTCATCCCGACGCTCGGCCTGACGTTCACCGGCGTCTATGAGCCGGTCGCCGCGTTGGCGGCGGCGCTCGACGACCTTCAGCGTGAAACTGGCCTGGACATCCCGATCCACATCGACGCCGCCAGCGGCGGGTTCATCGCGCCGTTCATCGAACCGAAGCTGGAATGGGATTTCCGCGTCGAAAGGGTCAAGTCGATCAGCGCGTCGGGCCATAAATACGGGCTGGCGCCGCTCGGCGTGGGCTGGGTGGTTTGGCGCGACAAGGAGGATCTGCCCGACGAACTCATCTTCAACGTCGACTATCTCGGCGGTCAGATGCCGACCTTCGCGCTGAATTTCAGCCGACCCGGCGGCCAGATCATCGCGCAGTATTACAATTTCCTGCGGCTGGGCCGCGAAGGCTACACGCGGATCCAGCAAGCCTGCGCCGACACCGCGCAATGGCTGGCCGGCGAGATCGCCAAGCTTGGTCCGCTGGAGCTGGTTTACGACGGCAAGGGCGCGCTGCCGGCGGTTTGCTACAAGCTGAAGGAAGGCCACAACTATGGCTTCACGCTCTACGACCTGTCCGAGCGGGTCCGTATGCGCGGCTGGCTGATCGCCTCCTATCCGCTGCCGGCGAACCGTCAGACGACCATCATCCAGCGGATCTTGATCCGCCACGGCGTCAGCCGCGATCTCGCGCAACTGCTGCTCGACGATCTTAAGCGCGCGCTCGAGCATCTGCAGGCCAATCCCGTTTCGCATTCGGCCGCGGGGCCAACCTTTCATCACTGAATTCCCAGCCAGGGGAGGCCTCGATGGCCAAATCCAAATTAGCGACGGTTTCCACTTTTGGTATCGCGATGATGACGGCGGCGGCTGTCGTCAGCCTGCGCGGCTTGCCGATGATGGCGAAGGAGCAGTTGACTCTGTTCGTCTATATCGCCTTCGCGACTTTCATCTTTCTCATTCCCGCTGCGCTGGTCTCGGCCGAGCTCGGCGGCGCCTTTGGCGACAGGGGGGGCGGCGTCTACACCTGGGTCAAGGAGGCGTTCGGTTCACGCTGGGGCTTTGTCGCGATCTGGCTGCAATGGATCCAGAACGTGGTCTGGTACCCGACCGTGCTGGCGTTTTCCGCCGCCGCCATCGCTTATGTCGTGGGCAAACCGGCGTTGGCGAATAACGGCCCCTTCGTCGGCGCGTTCTGCATCGTCGCGTACTGGGCTGCCACCTGGATCACATTGCGAGGCGTCAGCGCGATCGCGAAAGTCACCAGTTGGGCGTTCCTGGCCGGCACCGTTCTGCCTGGCGTGATCATTATGGTCCTTGCTGTGATCTGGATCCTGCAGGGCAACCCGATCGCGATGCTGCACCCTGTCGCGACCGACTCCGGGTCCGTCATGTCGATGGCGGGAGGGCACGCGCATCCACGCTATTTCCCGGCCATCACCGGTCTGGGCGACATTGCCTTCCTCGCGGGCATCATCCTGCTGTTCGCCGGGGTGGAAGTGCACGCCGTGCATGCCAATGAGATGACCAATCCGCAACGGCAGTTCCCGATGGCCATGCTGGTCGCGTCGGTCGTGGTGATCCTGCTGTTCACGCTTGGCTCGTTCGCCGTGGCGACCGTTCTGCCGGACCAACAGATCAATCTCCAGGAAGGCCTCATGAAGGCCTTTCAACAAATCTTCACTCGTTTCGGTATCGATTGGGCCACGCCGGTCGTGTGCCTGTTGCTGGCGTTCGGCGGCATCGGTGGTGTGATGTCGTGGATCAGCGGGCCCAGTAGAGGGTTGCTGTGGACGGCGAGGGAGGGCGAGATTCCGCCGATCCTGGCGAAGACGAATAAGAATGGCGTGCAGGTCAGCATTCTCGTCGTGCAAGGCGTTATCGTCACCGTCCTCGCGTTGGCGTACTTCGTGATGGCCGACGTCAGCGTCGCGTTCTTCCTGCTCAGCGCGGTCACCATCACGCTTTACCTGATCATGTACATGATGATGTATGCCGCCGCGATCCGCCTGCGGTATTCGCAACCCGATCTGAAGCGAGGCTATCGCGTGCCCGGCGGCATGACCGGCATGTGGAGCGTGAGCGGCGTCGGCTTCGCCGGCGTGGCCTTCGCGTTCGTCGTCGGCTTCTTTCCGCCGACGCAACTGCCGGTCGGAAGCCCAACGCTCTATGTCGGACTCGTCGTCGCCGGCACCGTGGTCTTCACCGGACTGCCGTTGCTGATCGGATTGTTGAAGCAAACCTCCTGGCGCGCCACCGCTCCCGCCGCCATTCCCGAGGCGAAAGGCGCTTAGCGCCACGCCGGGTCCGCGACAAACCGTCAGTCTCACACTGATAAGGAACTTCCCATGCAACCCGAACGCTTTCCCCCGATGCCGGCGACGTCCAACGTGGACGTCAAAGCTGAACTGCTCCAGTCGCTGCCTAAACTGCGAGCCTTCGCCATATCGTTGTGCGGCCGAACCGGTGGCAGCGCCGAACGCGCCGACGACCTGGTGCAGGAAACTCTCGTCAAAGCGTTGGCGCACATCGGCTCGTTCGCGCCTGGCACCAACATGATCGCGTGGCTTTACACCATTCTTCGTAATGAATTTTACTCGCAATACCGCAAGCGCCGCCTGGAAGTTCAGGACGAGGACGGCGAGCATGCCGCGCGCCTGCGAACCCTCGCCGTTCAGGAAGACCATATCCACTTCCTCGAACTGGGCGATGCGATGGAGCGCCTGCGGCCGGAGCACCGGGAAGCGTTGATCCTTGTCGCAGCCTCCGGACTTTCCTATGACGACGCGGCCACTTTGTGCGCCTGCGCGGTTGGGACAATGAAAAGCCGGGTCAATCGGGCACGCGTCCGGCTCTCGGAAATGCTGCAGGTCGCGGAACACCGCCAGGCCCCGGTAACCGCATGGCCCGACGGGTCCGACGCGGCCAACGACCTCAATCCCGTCGCGCGCATCCCAATCTGGAGCGTGTCGCGATCCGGGGCGCCGGCATCGGGTGAAGGCCGCGCGCGAACGGTGTGACACATGCGACTGGTGCGGACGGGGGGACTCGAACCCCCACGAGCTTTCGCCCTACGGATTTTCTTACCACCACGGCTTTCGCCGCCCTGCTTCGACGTTCGTCACCGTCGAAACGAGTTCGTGGTCTGGACCATCCCTTCGCCATAGCGTCTCGCCGTAGGCGCTGCCCGTCTGGTCTCTACACCTTCCCGTTTCCGGGCTTGGCTCGGGATTGCCATGTGACAGGTTTCCCCGAATTTGAGCANNCCGGCCAGGCGCCAAGAGTCACGGAAGCCCGATCCGGGTCCGCGGCGGCTCAGCCGTCGTCCGCCGGATCCTTCGGGGCGATTTTCGAGCCATAGCGAAATGTCGCGATCGGCTTCCCCTCGGGATGCGCCGCGATCATCGCCGCGCGCTCCGCCTCGGCCTCGGGGTCACCACCGGTGCTGATCAATTCCAGCTCCACCATGGCATCCTCGTGCTCGAAACACAGCGTCTTGACCGGCGCGTTGGGGTCCAACCGAGCCGACGCGAAACGCGATAAGGCGTCGCCGCCCAACATCTTCTCGTTCATCCGCCCGCGCATCNNAGCGTGGCGCGGTGGCTTCCGCGGGGGACTGTTCCTCAGGAGGCTGTTCCTGAGGGGCGGGTTCAGCGTGATCGTTCGCCGCGTTCACCTGCCGCCAGGGTTTCGGCCGGGTCGCCAGCGCCAGCATGATCGGCGCCTCGCGCGGAATATAGACCGGCTCCGGCGGCGGTTTCGGGACATAGGCGGCGAGGCTCCCTGGCGTCCCGTCCGGCCGGAATTCGATGTCCTCCGGCCGCTCCGGGATGTCATCCAGCGCCAGTTCGGCCGCGGACGCCGCTGCCTCGTCACTCGCGCCCGGCCCACCCAGGCGAGGCCCATCCGCCTGGGGATCGTTCCCCCGGGGCCCTTTCCCCTTGGGAGCATTCCTCCGGGGAGCAATCGGCGGATCCGCCGGCGGCGTTGCCGGCGGACGCTGCGTCAGCGGCTTACTCTGCCGCCGTTCCAGATCGCGCAGGATGACGGAAAACCCCCGGTTCATCTGCGTCGCGCTGGCGCGGAGCTTGACCACCATGGCGAGCGGCGTGTCGGCCCGCATGGCCCGGCCCAGGCTGTCCATGATCGCCATGTGGAATCCGACACCCTGGGCGGCCAGCATGCAATCCAGATGATCTCTGGGATGAAAAGCCTCCAGCATCGTCAGGGCGGCGGCGGCGCGGATTTCGTCCGCGTCCTGGCTTTCATCGTCCCCGGTCAGGACGGCGCCGATCACCGAACGAGAGATTTCCTCAGAAAAGGACGGGCCGAATGAGGTAAGCGGCGCGGCGGGGCAGTCTGGATACTCGGGCGGGTAGAGGGTCGGCATGGGGTAGGG
>PLSZ01000079.1 GCA_003164305.1 Acetobacteraceae bacterium | reverse complement strand
CAGGATGGGTCCGGCGGCTGTTGCCCGAGACCAAGAAACGACAACGACGCCTCCGCGATAATCGCGGCGGCGATGGCCAGCGTCCCTTGCACCAGAACCGGCGGCACGATGTTCGGCAGCACATGACGCGCCGCCACCCGCCACGGCGGATTTCCCAAAGCGCGAGCGGCTTCCACGTAATCGTTGCTGGCGGCGTCGAGCGTCGCGGCCCGCGCCACCCGCATGAANNCGATCGCGATCATCGCGTTGGTCAGATCGGGTCCCAGAAACGCCGCCAGCGCGATGGCCAAAATCAAAAACGGACAGGCCAGCATCGCATCGACGATGCGCGACAACACCGCGTCGATCCAGCCTCCGGACAATCCGGCCAGCAACCCCGCGGGCACGCCGATGCCGGCGGCGATCAACACCGAAACGACTCCCGCCAGCAGACTTGCGCGCGAACCGTACAGCACGCGCGACAACACGTCGCGGCCGTTCTCATCGGTGCCCATCCAGTGCGCCAGGGTCGGTGCCTTGCGGATCGCGGTCCAGGACGTCGCGATCGGATCGTAGGGCGCGATCGCCGGCGCCAGGACCGCCACCCCAACGAGGAGCACGATCACCGCCAGTCCGCCAACCGCCACCGGCCGATGCAGGAAAGCGCGTATCGCGAGTTGGCGCGGGCTGAGCGGTTGCTTCATGCCGTCGCCAACAAGCCGGCCATCGCGCGCGACACATCCGCCACCAGCGCGGCATAAGCCGGATCCAATCGCGTGTTCGCATCGTGCGGCAGAGTTGAGGTCATCTCGTATCCGATCCGTCCGGGTCGAGGCGTCATCAGAACGATCCTCTGGGCCAGGAACGCCGCCTCATAAATCGAATGGGTCACGAACACCACCGTGCAGCCGATGTCGCGCCACAGGGACAAAAGGTCTTCCTGCAGATGGTGACGGGTGAATTCGTCCAACGCGGCGAAGGGTTCGTCCATCAGCAACAGACGCGGTTTGGTGACCAGCGCGCGAGCGATCGAGACCCGCATGCGCATCCCGCCGGAGAGTTGCGCGGGACGTGCCGACTCGAAGCCATTCAGGCCGACGCGGGTCAACACGGAGGCGATGGCACTCGCGGCCTCGTTCCGGGCAACCCCGCGCAGACGCAGGGGAAGCCAGACGTTGTCCTCGGCGGAAGCCCAGGGCAGGAGGGTGGGGTCCTGGAAAACGAAGCCGATGTCGCCGGGCAAAGGAGGCGTTCCCGCGGCCCAACGCAACGTTCCGCTATCCGGCCGATCAAGGCCGGCGATCAGTCGCAGCAGGGTCGATTTGCCGCAGCCGGACGGGCCCAGGAGTGCCAGGAAATCGCCGGCGCGCAGCTCCAGCGAAACGTCACGCAACGCCTCAGTTCCGGTTGAGAAACGGCGGCCGACGGAGGATATGGTCAGCATGATGACATTATCGTTGATTCCCGATGGCATCCAGCGGCCAGATCACGGCGCGCCACCGGATCCCGATCAGCGCCATCGATGCCAATCCCACCAGGCAATAGACCGATGCCGTGGTGCGAAAGCCAAGCCGCGGGATCAACAGACCGGCGACCAGCAACCCGATCGGCAAACCGTAAATCGCCAGCATGCGCACGCCCATCACCCGGCCGCGAAAGCGCGGCCCGGCGCTTTTCAACAACATCGTCGCCAGCGGCACCAAACTTAAACTTTGGCTAAGCCCCGCCAGAACCAGCGTGATCCTCCCAGAAACCGGGCTCGCGATCTGCGCGAAAACCAGGATCAACGCGAACCAAAGCATGGCGCAAATCAGCATCATTCGGGCCGGACGCAGGAACCGTCCGATGCCGCCGATAATCAACGACCCCGTGCAGGCACCCACCGCGAAACTGGCGACCATGGTTCCAAGGCCGGTTTGATCCGTGTGATAAATCTCCTTCGCGACGTAGGGCAGCAACCCCATCGTTATGGGAAACGCCAGCAGGTTGACCAAAAACGCGACCCAGATGCCCGCCATCTCCAGCGGCCGGTGCCGCACGTAGGTCACGCCTTCCCAGACCTCTTTCAGGAACGCCAACCCGCCGCGGGTGCTGACCGGCGCTCCCGGCTTTTTGCGCGAAATCCGCGACGTCAATACCAATCCGCCTCCGTAACACATCGCCACCGCCACGTACGCCGGGCCAATCCCCAACGCCGCCACCAGCGACGCTCCGGCCAACGAGCCAAAGATGCGCGCGGAATCAGCCGTGGTGCGCGCGACGCCCATTGCCGCCATCAGCCGCTCATTGGGCATGATGTCGGCGACCAGCGCCTGCCGCATCGCCAGATCCGACGGCCGGACCAGGCCGTTCACGCCGGCGATCAGCAGCACCAGCAACGGCCGCATCGTGCCGGTGAACGCCAACATCATCATGACCGATGACAGAACCGTGTAGCAAAGCCGCATCGCGCACAAAACGTTACGATGGCCGAACCGGTCGCCGGCCATGCCGAACATCGGGGCGATCAACGTGCCGGAGTATTGCAAAGAGCTATAAACGGTCAGCAATAAGACCGATCCCGTCTCGGTCAGGATGTACCAACCGAGGATCAGGACCTCCATCTCGATTCCCCAGGAGGTCAGCATATCCGCCGGAAACTGCCGCCGAAAATCGCGAACCTGAAAGGGAGCGAGGAGCGCTGGGCGGCTGTTCCGTCCCGGAAGCATTACCGGAACGGAATGGGGTACATCAGCCCGCCCTGAGTCCACAGCGCGTTCGGTCCGCGGTCGAGTTTAAGGCCACTGCCTTTGCCCACGTTGCGTTCATAGCTTTCGCTATAGTTGCCGACCTGCTTGATGACGTTGTACGCCCATGCGTTGTCGAGCCCGATAAATTTGCCGAAGTCGCCGGTTTTGCCGAGCAGACGCTCCACCGTGGCGTTGTGCGAAGTCGCCAGCGTCTCATCGACATTGGCCGAGGTGACGCCGTATTCCTCGGCTTCCAGCATCGCCATCATGGACCAGCGCACGATATCGATCCATTGGTCGTCGGCGCGGCGAACCATGGGGCCGAGCGGTTCTTTACTGATGCGGTCAGGCAAAATCACGAAATCGTCGGGGTTGGGGACGCCGGCGCCGCGGATCGACGCGAGGTTGGAACTGTCCGAAGACGCGACGTCGCAGCGGCCCGACAGCAGCGCTTTGATCAGCACGTCGGTGGTATCCAGCAGCACGATCTGGAATTGAATGTTGTGCTGCCGCTGCCAGTCCGCGAGGTTAAGCTCGTGCGTCGAGCCTTGCAGCATGCAGATCGTCGCCCCGGCGAGCTCGGTCAGGTTTTTGGCGTTGACGGTCTTGCGAACCAGGAAGCCCTGGCCGTCGTAGAAGTTCACCATGACCATATGCAGACCGATCGAAACGTCGCGCACGAACGTGAACGTGGTGTTGCGCGCCAGGATGTCGATCTCACCCGATTGCAACGCGGCGAAGCGGCTGGTGCCGGTGGTCGGAACATAGCGCACCTTCGTGGCGTCGCCGAAGACCGCGGCGGCCACGGCGCGGCAGGCATCGACATCCAGCCCCTTCCACACGCCGGTGCTGTCGGGCATGGAGAAGCCGCCGAGCCCGACGTTCACGCCGCACGAAACCGTGCCCTTGTTGCGAACGTCATCGAGCGTCCCGGCATGGGCCGACGCCACGCCCAGAAGCAGGGCGGCGGTGAGCGCGAGAAGTCTCGTCATGGTTCGGATCCTGGTCCTGGGGCGCGTACCAGCCGTAGCCCGGGATACGCCGACGGGCAACCGGACGCGCGAAAGACCAGCGATGGTTTGCCGGCCTCAGGCCACGGCAGTCTCCCGGCCGCGTTTCAGCGCCGGATGCACCGTCTTGTTGATGATATGCAGATCGCCGCCGATGACATGCGCGCTCGCTCCGACGATCAGCGGATCGGGGCCGGTGACGATGCTCCGATCCTTTCCGTCGTAAGCGATCTGCGCCAGGAAATGCTGCATCGCATTCAGCCGCGCGCGCTTCTTGTCGTCCGATTTCACGATCGTCCACGGCGCGTCGGCGGTGTCGGTATAAAAGAACATCGCCTCCTTGGCTTCGGTATAATCGTCCCACTTGTCCATCGAGGCACGGTCGATCGGCGACAGCTTCCATTGCTTCAGCGGATCGGTTTCGCGGGCGGCGAACCGCCGCCGCTGCTCGTCCCGGCTGACCGAGAACCAGAATTTAATCAGCCTGATGCCCGAGCGGGCGAACATACGCTCGACCTCGGGGCATTGCCGCATGAATTCAAGATAATCGGTCGGCGTGCAAAACCCCATCACGCGTTCCACGCCGGCGCGGTTGTACCAGGACCGGTCGAACAACACGATTTCTCCGGCGGCGGGCAAGTGCGCGATGTAGCGTTGGAAGTACCATTGCGTGCGTTCGCGTTCGGTTGGCTTTTGCAGCGCGACGACGCGCGCGGTTCGCGGATTCATGTGCTCGGTGAATCGCTTGATTGTGCCGCCTTTACCCGCCGCGTCCCGGCCCTCGAACAACACGATGATGCGCTCGCCGGCTTTCTCGATCCAGCGCTGCGCCTTGAGCAGCTCGCGTTGCAATTCCAGCATGTGCGCCTCATAGGGCTTCACACTCATCCGGCTTTTGTAAGGATACTCGCCGGACTCGAAGAGGTGGCGGATGGCCGCCGGATCGTGCCGAAGCGACGCGATAACGCGCGCGGACCGTTCGACGACCTGAGGCTCCGTCTCCGGCGGGACCTTTGGCACGGCCTCGGATAGACTGGTGGGCTCCTCCGGCGCGACAGTGACGACCGGAGCCTGCCCGTTCGTGATCGGGGGTTCGGCGCCGTTTGTCGTTCGCGATGATCGTTTGGCCATGGATTCACTTCCGTACCGGACTGTCGGGGCGGGAGTTTACCTGACGCGATCAGCTCGCGCTATAGTTGTGTGATCCCGGCGCTTTGGCGGGGATCCGGGCGAATTCAGTTCGCGGCCCGCAGCTCCCGCTCGATTTCCGCGACCAGAGCAGGGTTGGCGCGACGGATCTGGTTCGCTCGTAAGGTCGCGCCCAAATTCGACGGCCGATGCATTTCCCACGCCTCCAGGAAAAGCAAATCGGACCGCGCCCGTGGATCGTGCACGTCCCGTAGCGCGAGAGACACCGCTCGCGTCACGGGTTGTCGTGGAAAGTCATTCATTACCGACTCCGGTTCCTGGTCCGAGCGAGCAGATAGGAACCGGCGGCCGGCTTCACCAGCGTGTCAGAGTGACAAAGTGGTGAATTAACCTCTTCTCCAGATTCTCAATAACGGTACAGTTCATGTTTGAACGGTCCTTGGTCATTGACGCCAATGTACTCAGCCTGTTTTGGAGTCAATTTGGTCAGTTTGGCGCCAACCTTCGCCAAATGCAGCGCCGCGACTTTCTCATCGAGGTGCTTTGGCAGCGTGTAGACCGTCTTTTCATATTTTCCGGCGGGGGCGGTGAATAATTCAATTTGCGCCAACACCTGATTGCTGAAGCTCGCGCTCATGACGAAGCTTGGATGGCCCGTCGCGTTGCCCAGGTTCACCAGGCGTCCCTCG
>PLSZ01000315.1 GCA_003164305.1 Acetobacteraceae bacterium | reverse complement strand
CCTCACACGTTGTCCGGCGGCATGAAACAGCGCGTCGCGATCGCTCGCGGCATGGCGATGGAACCCGATATCCTGCTGATGGACGAGCCCTTCGCCGCGCTGGACGCACTGACGAGGCGGCGGATGCAGGACGAGCTCCTCGGCTTGTGGGAGGAAACCCGTTTCACCGTGCTGTTCGTCACGCATTCGATTCCGGAAGCGGTGAAAATCGGCAATCGTATCCTGCTGATGACACCGCATCCTGGCCAGGTCAAAGCCGAGTTGAACAGTCTCGACGCCTCGGCCCATCCCACGGAGGTGGCGATTCTGGAACAGCGCATCCATGACATGCTCTTCGCCGACCGGGTGGAGGAAGAAGAAATTGTCTGAAACGTTGCCTCGGCCTGAAATCCTGCGTGAGATCAGCGGCGAAGAAGAGTTCGGCATCGTCGAGAAAGAACTGACCGTCTTTGAACGGCTCTACAACCTTGGCTGGGTGCGCAAGACCGCGTTGCTCATCGTCCTGGCCGTTGTGTGGGAAACTTACGCGCGATACCTCGACAACCAACTCCTGGTTCCGACATTGACCGACACGTTCCAGGCCTGGCTCGGCGGGATGCGCAGCGGCGTATTGCCCGCGCGAATTCTGGCGTCTTTGCAGGTGCTGGCGATCGGCTTCACAACCGGCGTGGTGCTCGCGGGAATTGTGACCGTGTTGGCGATCACCACGCGGATCGGGACCGATTTTCTGGAAACCATGACCGCGATGCTGAACCCTCTGCCGGCGATTGCTCTGCTGCCGTTGGCGTTGATCTGGTTCGGTCTGGGACTGGGGAGTCTGGTCTTCGTACTTGTCCACTCCGTGTTATGGGCGGTCGCGCTGAACACCCATGCCGGATTTCGTTCCGTTTCCAACACACTGAGGATGGTCGGCCGCAATTATGGCTTATCCGGTCTTGGCCTGGTCTTCAAAATCCTCATTCCAGCCGCCTTTCCGTCCATCCTCTCCGGCCTTAAAATCGGTTGGGCGTTTGCCTGGCGCACCCTGATCGCCGCCGAACTGGTTTTTGGCGTTTCCTCCGGCAAGGGCGGCCTTGGTTGGTACATCTTCGAAAGCAAAAACGAACTCGACATCCCGGAGGTGTTCGCCGGCCTCCTGACGATCATCATGATCGGCCTGTTGGTGGAAAACGTGATCTTCCGTACAATCGAAAACCGCACGGTGCGCCGCTGGGGCATGCAAACGTGAAGGGAGTCGCCACATGAGCACCTTGGAATCACGCTCGGTCCGTCGCCGCGAAGATCAACGCCTGCTGACCGGCGGCGGAAACTACGCGGACGATGCCCACCGCGAAGGAATGTTGCACGCGATCCTCGTCCGCTCCCCGCATGCGCACGCGAAAATTTCCGGCATCGATGTGACTGCCGCGCGCGGCATGCCTGGGGTGGCCGCAGTTTATACCGCTGACGATTTGACCGATGTCAAACCGATTCCCGGTGGGCTGGGTTTTCCTCGCCCCGATGGCGGCCCTTCCGCGAAGACCGATCGTCCCCTGCTGGTGCGGGACCGGGTCCGTTTCGTGGGTGAACCAGTCGCCATGGTGCTGGCGGATAGCCGCGCCGCCGGTCTTGAAGCCGCCGAGGCGGTGTTGATCGACTACAGCGAATTGCCGGTCGTCACCGATCCCATCGCCGCCATGGAATCCGGAGCGCCTGCCGTTTGGGACGAGTACGCGGACAACATCGGCTATCTATGGAAGCGCGGCGATGCCGAAGCAACCGAGGCCAATCTCCGGTCCGCCGCTCACGTAACGAAACTGGAATTCTCCGTTTCCCGCGTCACCGCGAACTCGATGGAGCCGCGCGGCGCATGGGCGGAAACAGGACCCGACGGACGGATGGTCGTGCACGCGTCCAACCAATCGCCGTTCAACCTGCGTAACGGCATGGCGAACGGAAACTTCGGTATCCCGCCAACCGATATCCGGGTCATCCCGGGCGACGTCGGTGGTTCCTTCGGCATGAAATCCGGCGTCCACATCGAGGTCGTTCTCGTCGCCTGGGCTGCCCGCAAACTCAATCGCCCAGTACGTTGGATCAGCGATCGCACCGAGGGGTTTCTCACCGACGAACAGGCTCGGGAGATGCGTATCGTCGCGGAACTCGGCCTCGACGCGAACAATAAGATCACCGCGTTGAAGTTACGCTGGAACGCCAATCTGGGAGCATATTGTTCCGGCCGCTCCGGCTGGCCGGTCGGTAATGTCGGCGGTGTCGCGGGCACTTATGTCATTCCCGCGATCTCCGCCGAGGTCTGCGGCATTCTCACGCACACCGTACCGACCGCCGCCTACCGCGGAGCAGGCCGGCCCGAGGCCACCTATGCCATCGAACGCCTGATCGATGTCGCGGCGCGCGAACGCGGTATTTCCCCGTACGAATTGCGTCGGATCAATCTCATTCCGCCGGAGATGATGCCCTACAAAACCGCTCTGACATTCCTTTACGACTGCGGTGAGTTCGAAGGCAACATGACCAAAGCCGCCGAACTGGCGGAACTCGACAGTTTCGAAACACGGCGCGCTGAAGCCGCCGGACGCGGCAAACTGCGCGGCATCGGCCTGACCAATTGCATCGAGGTCGCAGGCGGTCCATTCCTGCGCCCCGCGAAGGATCTCTCGACGTTGCGCTTCGCGGAGGATGGCAAACTGATTCTGCGTTCCGGTTCGATGTCGGTCGGACAGGGACTGGAGACCACGTTCTGCCAAATCGTCTCGGAGCGGTTCGGCGTACCCCTGGAGAACGTGCTCTACGAGCAAGGCGATACCGACCAACTGCCTTGGGGCAAAGGCAACGGCGGCTCGGGCGCGCTGTGTATCGGTGGCTCGGCCGTGATGCTCGCGGTGGACAAGGTGATCGAGCGGGCGAAGAAACTGGCCGCCGAATTGCTCGAAGCGTCAGTTACCGACATTGAATTGCGGGGGGGACGGTTCCACATCGCGGGCACCGACCGTTCCATCGATGTCGCCAGTGTGGGCCGCGCGTCCTTCAATCCGAATTTCGTGCCGCCCGGCGAAGAGGGCGGCCTGACCGAAAGTGGCGAGTTCGCGGCGACGGCGGTGACCTTCCCGAACGGGACGCATATTTGCGAAGTCGAAATCGATCCCGACACCGGGGTAACCGAGGTCGTACGGTACTCCGCGGTCGAAGAGCTCGGCAAAGTGCTCAATCCGATGATCGTCGCCGGTCAGATCCATGGCGGCGTGGTGCAGGGCATCGGCCAGGCGATGGGCGAGGTGATTTTGCACGACGCCGCATCAGGCCAGATGCTGACCGCGTCCTTCATGGATTACCAAATGCCGCGCGCCGGTGACCTGCCGGACTTCCGGCTGGCCACGCGGGAGGTTCCGACAAAGGTGAACCCGATCGGCGCCAAAGGCGTTGGCGAAGCCGGGACCGTCGGCGCGATGGCCGCCGCGATGAACGCCGTCAACGACGCGCTGGCACCTTTGGGGATTCGTCATTTCGATATGCCAGCGACTCCGGGACGCGTGTGGGAGGCGATCACCCACGCGCGATCCGCACCAACGCCAGCACGATGATCGCGCCCGCCACCGCGACCGCCATGCTGTAAATGTTCAGGCCGGTGACCTCGTGCCGGCCAAGCAGGGTCATGACCTCGCCACCGATGACCGCGCCGACGACGCCCAACACGGTGTTCATCAGAAAGCCCTGGCCGCGCTGTCCGGTCAGGCGATAGGCGATATAACCGGCGATCAGCCCGAGAATGATCCAACTGATAAGTCCCAAGGTTAACGCTCCTGGTTCGTGGCGAAGAGTTGGTTGGTGGCGTACGAAATCCAGACCTTGCGACCCATCAGCCAATCCGCCCCAAGCAGCATGTCGCTGATCGGGTTCAATTGGATAGGCGCGACCAGAAACAGCGGCGCGTTGAACGTCTCGCCCCCGATTCGAAGCGCGGTGAAGCGATGATGCCACATCGTGACGGTATGCGGGCCCATGCCGCTGACGATCTGGCTTGGATCGCCCGCCAGACGATCGAGGCCCAGGCCGAGACGCGCCATGCCGGGGGCGGCGACCAGGGTCTGGCCAGCTCCGGAATCCAACAAAGCGCGTAACTTCACGCCATCCAGTTCGACCGGGACCACCAGGGCGCTTTCGGTTGGATTCTCAACCGGAACGGACAGATAAGTTTCAGTCCAGGGCAGGAACCGTCCGCTACAGCCGTGCACATCGTACAGCGTCAACGTACGATGCGGCAGGTCCAGCGACAGGTCGAACGCCGACAGAAAATCCCGCCCCAACAAACCGTCGATCGGCTGTCGCACGCCCATATTCCGCGGTAACGTCGCGACCCGCAGGGTGGCATCTCGCGCGAGGCTACGCCGGTGCAACGAAATACCGCCAAGCTCGACCGAACGTGGGTCCGCGTTGCGGCGTCGTTCGATCCCGCCGACGCCGCGCATCGTTGTCGCGGTCCATTCATCCAGCGCGAGACTGAAATGAATAACGGCGTCCGGCGTGACAACCGTTTGCGCCGCGCCGGTGTCGAGAATGAAGCTGCCTTCAGTCCCATTGACCTTGACTGGCACGATCACCGCCGATCCCACGACCTGCAACGGCACAACAGCGCGTTGGTCCACCTGACACGCGGCGAACGCCAAAGTCGGCCACAACAACGCCATCAGACAAAGCAGCCTGATCACGCGACCGTGACCTCGGGCCAGATCGCTCTCGCGCGCGCGACTTTCGCGTCGAACGTCTCGCGGTGCGGGAACGCGGGATTGGGCCGCAAAACCATGCCGAACACATCATCCAGACCAAATGGCGCGACGATATCCAGGCGTCCGTCGTCTTCCAACCGCGCGCCGATAGCCTGAACGATGACAGGATAACGCGACAGCAACTCATCGGCGGAATGCAAAGGAGCGTATGGCACGCCAAAATGCGGCTCATACCAAAGATGCACGCGAGCCTGATCGCGGATTTGCAAACCTGGATCGACGCGGCGGATGACCGAATCTTCCGCCTCCCAGGACAGATCACTGGCATCGTAATAAATGACGTCGATGTCGTTGATCCCGGTGCCGCGCGGCCGGTGCGTCAGCACATTCCAAACCGTCTGATAGAGACGGCCGGAAACGATGCGCCATTGCGGCAACGCGGCTTCACGCACACGCTTCAGCACCGTCATCAAATCAGGATCGGCACGGATGATCGCCTCAAGCCGCGTCACCGCCGGCCTCTCGGGTCCAGCGCGTCACGTAAGCCGTCGCCGACAAGATTGAACGACAACACGCACAGGAAAATCGCCAGGCCCGGGAATACCGCCAGCCAGGGCGCCTGCGACAAAAAGCGTTGCGCGGAATTGAGCATCGAGCCCCAGGATGGGTCCGGCGGCTGTTGCCCGAGACCAAGAAACGACAACGACGCCTCC
>PLSZ01000484.1:2568-5073 GCA_003164305.1 Acetobacteraceae bacterium | reverse complement strand
GAACACCGTTCGGGCCTCGCCGCGCAATGCTGACCGCGGCGCGGGCGACGGCGGCGCCGAAACAAGGTAACCTCCCCGAAAACAGGAGGTCGCCATGGACCAATCCGCTTTTCGCCGCGACGTGATGCTGGCCGCGCTGCTGTCGTCGCTGCCGGTCGCTCTGACGGACAGCGCCGAGGCCAGTCCGCTGAACCCCGCGCAGACCATCATCCGCCCGCCCGGCCAGTTGGTGTGGAAATCGAACCTCGCCTACCCCGAGCCTTCCGTCGACAACTGCCTCCTCACCGGCGACATCAACCAACCCGGGCTTTATTACACGCTGATCCGCTGGTGGCCCGGCTTCATGAGCGCGCCGCATCATTACGCGACCGATCGGTTCTGCGTGGTCGTGTCGGGCACGTGGTGGTGCGACAGCGGCGCCGATTTCGATCCCGCCGCGTGCGTGCCGGTGACGGCGGGAAGCTTCGTGCATCGGGTCGCGGGAACGCCGCACTACGACGGGGTGATCCGGGGTCATCCCGAGCCCGCGATCATCGCGATTTGCGGCATGGGGCCAGTGAACTATGTGTTGGACGATCCGTCGAAGCCGGGGGTGAGAAGGGTTTGAGGAAGGGGAGAGGCTCGCCGCGCCATCAAAGCGAGAGGGCGTGTCCGGGTGAAGCATGAAGCATGACGATAGCCGTTTGTTTCGAAGGCGTCATTCCCGTTGCACTTCTTTTGAGAGGTGCAATCGCCGGAGGCGGATTTGGGCCGTTAGTCCGTGCGTGAGAATTCTTCAGTCTCGCTTCGACATTGTTGAATGGCGACGATGATGAACAAATCCTTTGAATTTGAGACAGATCTTTCTGGCCGTGGAACGCGGATTGTTGCATCGGCGGCTGCGAGCCACGCTGACGCGGCACAAAAGTCTTGAATCGGATTAACGAACGATGACCGCGGGGTCGCGGATCATCCTGATCCACGTCGGGGCTGCCGTGGCCGTCTATCTCGCGGAGCGCTTCCCGCTCACCGGCCTCATGCTGATGATGTTCGGCGGCCCCTATTGGGTCTCGATCATCGCGAATCTCATGTTACCGCACATCGCCTTGGCCACGCTCGGTCGACGTATTCCAATCGCCTGGCTTGTTCTTCCGATTGGGGCCTACGGCGCGTGGTTCGGCGCATGGTGGCAGCAGCGCGCGGTGGCCTGGCGCCAAATGCCGTCATCGGAGTTGAGCGTCCGCGTTCCGGCCACCATGGACCTTGTTTTCGACGCCAACGACAGGTTCGCTGTTCCCGTCAAGGAATACGTCGTTGGCGGAAGGGTGTTCGCGGGGGAATACGAAATTCAGGCCATACGCCCGAAACCGGCGCCTCCGGACGCCTGTTTCAGTCAGGTCGACCACGCGGCCGGCGAGACGAATTTCGGTTATTTCCGTGCCAGCCCGGATTACGATCTGGGATATTGCGCGATTTCTCGCCGCGGCCCGGGACCTCACCCTGGTCTTCGCCTCCACAAGATCCAGGAGACTCCATTCGGCCGAGACATGCGAACCACCTACGCCCTTGAACTCGATACCGGGAACGGGGAGTTCCCGAAGGTCGGCGAGTTCAGCTTTGGTTGGATCACCACGATGTCGCCATGGCCGCTGTTTCTGCTGGGATGCGCGCTCAACGACGCGGGCCCGAGTTGGGCATGCTTCGCCGAGCCATTGACGAAGCGGAACATGTTCGGGTTCGACGCGGACGGGCAGGCGCGCGATTGGGAAGAGGCCCACGCCCGCTCCCTCGCGGACCTCCTTGGCAGGCCGAGCCGACACCACCCGCCAGGATTTTGGTAAACCCGCGGTCCGTGGGCGCTCGCCTCCGCCAATGGAGGCAGCGGTGGCAGTTGTTACCCTCGGCGTGACGCCCCCAAATGCGACGGGCGCGGCCCTGACTTGCCGCGAATCTCCTGGATACCGCCGAAAAAGTCGCCCGGCGTGCTCGGGTCGTCGTTGAATCGGAGACGCAACATAAATGACGTCGATATCGCTGAACATTTTCGTTACCGATTGATTACCAATACCAGGTGCCCTAACGATTGACTCTTCGCACGAACGCCAACGACGTCATGGCCGGGCCCCGACCCGGCCATCTGTTCCAGCACGGTGCCGGGAAAGATCACCGGGTCGAGCCCGGCGATGACGATCATTGGTTGAGGAACCGGGCTTGCGTCCTCGCGGACGCTTACGTTAGCGCCTATTGGGCCTGGCCCGGTCACCTCTCGCCGCACGATGCTGACCGCGTCGCGGGCGACGGCGGGCAGCTTCGTGCACCGCGTCGCGGGAACGCCGCGTTACGACGGCATGATCCGCGGCCGCCCCGAGCCCGCGATCATCGCCATTCGCGGCATGGGGCCGATGAAGTATGTGCTGGACGATCCCTCGCAGCCGGGGGTGAGACGGGTCTGAGGAAGGGGTGGAGCAAGGTTCGCCGCGACGTTAAACCAAACGGCGAAAACAATGACGCATGAGTATCCCCGTC
>PLSZ01000484.1:0-2520 GCA_003164305.1 Acetobacteraceae bacterium | reverse complement strand
GCCGGTATTAAACGCCGGAGTTTCATATTTTGACGCGGCGTGACGCATGGCGACAGAACCCTGACCTGGGCAACCTCGCGGCCGGCGATGTCTGAGAAAAGACTAACACCACCCCACCACCCGGTACAACTCCACGTCCCGCTCCCGCCTGTCCTTCAACTCGAGCGACGTCGGCACGACATACGGGGTGACTTTCGAAAGCCCGGACTTTGGCGAATACGGGCGCCTTGGCGCGAAAGGCCCGAGGTCCGCGTGAAACGCCGTCCGAACGTCGTGTCCGACTGATTTGCAATCGCGGCCGGCCGGAGTCCGACACTGAAAAATATTGTCCGTACACTTTTTTTTTGATATAGCANNCGTACACTTTTTTTGATATAGCATTTCTAAAGTTCAGAATTCGACAAAGAGGACGTCACGCCATGGCTTTCAACGCCCAGTCGTTTTTAGCGGATCCAAAGACGTATCTCGGAACGCGACGCTTTCTCACCCCGGGCAATCGCTCGGATTCATCGCTCGACATCTCGGGCCGAAGTTCCGCCTTCGGCATGGAAATCATCACCGTCAACAACGCCTCATCGTTCAAGACTTACGGCGCCAACGACAACACGCAGGCCAACTCCTACGACATCAGCCCGGCGGGCGACGCGTTCACTGGATTTTGGCTGCCCTGGAACGACGACAAGGCATTCGTTCTGCACCTTACCGACAAATACTCCTACTTCATCACGGCGAAGATGAATTCCTGCGGCTTCATCGTCGGCGAGAAGGACGGCATCCCCGTCGCGGTGCATGCGAACATCACGGCTTCGGTACCCGATCCGCCGTCCACGTTCGGCATGGGGAAAGACGAGGCGACCGAGCTCGGACGCTCGCACCAGTCCAATGTCAACGCGGTATACAAGCTGGCGTACGGCAACCTCGCCGCGAAACTGATCTCCGACGGGATTTTCGGGGCGAAGCCGAACGTTTCGGTGATGGACCCGGAGTTCTACCTGACGGCCAAATCCGGCTCCGCCAGCGTGTTCGGCGTGAAGCAGAGCGGCGGCTGGAAGTTCTTCACCAACATCCATTGCGTGGGGAACAAGGGCGTGAC
This sequence comes from Acetobacteraceae bacterium, assembly GCA_003164305.1. The sequence continues at coordinate 1,427 of PLSZ01000484.1, read as the reverse complement.
CATCGAGCTTTGGCCCAATCAGCCGAAGACCTTGCCCGTTCTGTAACCAAAACGTCCTGTAACCAAAACGGCCGCCAACGCCGGCGATGAGCCCGCCGCGTCAGGGAACGACGCGATACAGCGTCACCGCCCGCTCGGCGCGGTCCTCCAGTTCCAGTGAGGTCGGCACGACAAGACGCGCGATGTGCGAAAGTCCATCTTTCGGCACATAGGCGCGGCCGGGATCCGCGATCCACACTTCGGCCTGAAGCGCCATGCGCTCCAGCCACGGCAGGATATGCGCTGTCATCGGCGCCTCGTAACAAACGTCGCCGCACAGGATCAGGTCCCAGCGACATGCGGCGCCCACGACGTCGCCCTTGGACACGGTCACCGCGACACCGTTCTCCGCCGCGTTCAACTGGATCGCGGCACACGCCAGGTCGTCGATTTCGGCCGCTTCCACCCGGGCGGCGCCAGCCTTGGCGCAGGCGATCGAGGCGATCCCTCCCCCGGCCGCGAAATCCAGCACCCGCTTGCCGGCCACGACAGAAGGATTGTCCAGCACATATCGCGCCAGCGCCTGCCCACCGGGCCACGCGAAAGCCCAGAAAGGCGGAGCCAGCGCGCGTTCGGCCAGCCAGTCCTCGGTCGCCTGCCAGATCGGGGTAATCTCGGTCGCCAGATACAGCGAAATCTCCGGGACCAGCGGCGCCGTTCCCACGACCGTATGCGAGCGGACGAATTCCAGCGGGTCCGGTCCGGTCACAACCCGCCGGCCTGAAGCGCGCCGACCAGGATCGCGAACCCGAACGCCAGGCCGGTTTCCCGGTTCATCCGGAACAGCCGCAGGCAGTGTCCCGGATCGTGGATGTCCAGCGTCGCGACCTGCCACGCCAGCAATCCCGCCGGTAACAGCAGCGCGACATGGAACAGCACGCCCAACCCCGCCGACCACCCCGCCAGGGCGAACAACCCGACGGCGGCCGCGTAGCACGCCGCCAGAAACGGCCGCGTCCGCTCCCCGAATAATCGCGCGGTGGAGCGGACCCCGACCAGAGCGTCATCCTCGCGATCCTGGTGCGCGTAGATCGTGTCGAATCCCAGGTCCCAGCAGATCGCGGCGGCGTACAGCAGCGCCCATGCCGCGTCGATCCGCCCGGACGCGGCGGCGTAGCCCATTGGCGCGCCGAACCCGAAAGTGAACCCCATCACCAGTTGCGGCCACCAGGTCACCCGCTTGGCCAGCGGATACAGCCCCACCAGCACCAGCGACGCCACCCCCAACCCTTGCGCCAGCCGGTTCAGGCACAGCAGCACCAGCAGCCCGCACCCCAGCAGCGCCAGCAGGAACACCAGCGCCTGCCGCGCCCGGATTGTTCCGGAAGCCAACGGCCGTCCCGCCGTCCGCGCCACCTGGCGATCGATGTCGCGATCCCACAGATCGT
>PLSZ01000419.1 GCA_003164305.1 Acetobacteraceae bacterium | reverse complement strand
TCAAGCCGGAGACCGACGACATGCGCGATTCGCCGTCGCTACCGATCGTGTCGCGGTTGGCCGGGGATGGCGCGACGATCCGCGCGTTCGACCCCGAGGGCATGGATCAGGCGCGACCGTTGCTGCCGGAATCCGTGACATATTGCCGCGACGCGCTGGATGCCGCGGCCGGCGCGGATGCCGTGGTGCTGGTCACGGAATGGAACGAATTTCGCGCGCTGTCGCCGGCCCGCCTGCGCGACACGATGCGCGGCCAGGTGCTGGTGGACCTGCGCAACGCGTGGGATCCGATCGCGATGCGCCAAGCCGGCTTCGAGTATCACGGCATCGGCCGGCCGAAGTAATCCTGGCGCGGTTGACGTCGCGACCGCGTCGTGGCGCGGCTCGGCCGGGTCATCGCTCTTCACATCGTTTGATGCCGTTGGCCGGTCCGGCCGGGCCATGACAGGGCTGACGCTCGTGCGAAGCGTCAGACGTTCGGGCGCCCGGGTTATCGGTCGAGATCGCCGGTCGCGTGCGGGGGTGGCCCGACGACCGGGCCGGGGAAGGCGAATCCCCCGCCTCGGATTAAGGTTTCGTCAACCGCGGCGGGTTATTTCAGGGTCATGGATTTGACCGTCTGCGTTTGCACCCACAACCGTCCGGGCTATGTCCGCGACTGCCTCGCGGGCCTGCGCCAGCAGACGTCGGGGCAGGACCGGTTCGCGGTGCTGATCGTCGATAGCGGGTCGCCGCCTCCCGCGCGGGCCGAATTGCGCGAACTGGCCGAGGGCTACGCTGGCGCTCGCCTGATCCGGGTCGATGCGCCCGGCGTCAGCGCCGCGCGCAACGCCGGAGCCGCCGCCAGCACCACCGGTTACGTCGCCTATATCGACGACGACGCCGTGCCCGCCGAGGATTGGGTCGCGTCGATCCTGGCCGTGCTCGCCGCGTCGGGTGGTCATCCCGTTCAAGATGGCTTTCTCCCTGCTGACCTTCTCCCCGCCGGCCAACTCCCAGCCGGCCATCCGCCCGCGGGCGGCCCGGCGGTTCTGGGCGGCCGCATTCTACCCCTCTGGGAAGCCCCGTTGCCCGCCTGGTGGCCGCCCTCCCTGCGCGGCCTGCTGTCCATCATCGAGCAGGAGGGCCAAGGCGAGTTTCGCACGACGGCCTTGCCCAAAGGCCTGGAACCCTATGCCTGCAACATGATCGTCCACGTGCCGACCCTGCTGGCCGCCGGCGGTTTCGGCACCGGCATCGGCCGCATCGGCACCGCGCTGCTGTCGGACGAGGAGGTGCAACTCGCCTGGCGCCTGCAGGACGCCGGGCTGTCCGCGCGCTATGACTCGCGCATCGTCGTGTTCCATCAGATCCAGGCGCGGCGGCTCAATCCCGGGTGGCTGCTGTCGCGGCTTTACTGGCAGGGCGCGTCGACCGTGCTGACCCGCCGCCTGCTGCGCGCCCCGGCCAGCGTCTGGCGAGAACTGCCCCGCCGGCTGGTGATCACCGTTCTGTTCGCGCCGTTCGCGCTGTGGCCCCGATCTTCCCCGCGTTGCCTCGCGCCGCGGTGGCGATGGGCCTACGCCGCCGGCTTCGTCCGGGCCGCTCTGGGATGGCGCGCGACCGAGGCCGCGCGTCAGGTCGGCTCGGCGGCCCAGACGTCCGGCCCCCTCCAATCCGCGCGGAGCACGCCGTGATTCTTTACCAATGGCGCGGCCCGCACCGTAATTTCGGTGACGAACTGAACGGTCTGCTGTGGCCCAGATTGCTGCCCGGCTTCTTCGATGAGGACGAGCGGACGCGCTTTCTCGGCATCGGTTCGATCCTGGACGGCCGCCATGATCCCGTCGCGACGAAGCTGGTCGCCGGGTCCGGTTACGGCGGCTATGAGCGGCGCATCGCGCTGGATCAGAGCTGGATCGTGCACTGGGTCCGCGGCCCTCGCACCGCCCGCCACCTCGGCCTGCCGCCCAGTTTGGGCATTGGCGATCCGGGCTCGCTGATCCCACTGGCCGGCATGGCACCAGCGCGGGACGCCCGCGACATCGGCTTCATGCCGCATTTCGAGAGCGCCAGCCGCGGCGCCTGGCGGGAGGTGGCCGAACTGGCCGGCGCCACGCTGATCGATCCGCGCGACGACCCGCTGGACATCATCGCCGCCATCGGCCAATGCCGCGTGCTGCTGAGCGAGGCGCTGCACGGCGTGATCGTCGCTGACGCGCTGCGCGTTCCGTGGGTCGCCATTCGTCCGCTGGCCCCGATCCATCGCCCAAAATGGACCGATTGGGCGGAAACGCTGGACCTCGCCATCGCGTTTCGCGGACTGCGGCCGTCCACCGCGCTGGAACGGGCGCACCTGTCGCAGTTGTCCCGGTTTCATATCGGCCGCGGTGTGCTGCACCGCCAGGCGGCCCGGCTGCGGGATATCGCGCGCGACCGCTATATCGAGCAAGCGGCACGCGCGTTGGGCGCGATCACCGGCGCGGAGCCGCAATTGTCGCGCGGAACGTTGCTGGACCGGGCGCAGACACGAATGCTGGAAACCATCGCCACCTTGCGCGAACTCCCCCTGCGCGGCTGGCGTCACGGCACGCGGGAACCGGCGGAGGCGGTGCCTCATGGCAGCCACCCGAACCTGGCGACCGTCAGGGCGCTGGCCGCGGGGCAGGCCCGGGGCGGGCTTTGAAACCCGCCAAGGGGCGGCGCCCCATAGGCATCAGGATAGGCGGCGGACAGGGCGAAATTGGCCCCCGCCGTCTTGCGCGGGCTCGACCCGAGCATCCGTGGACGCGCCCCGAGGGTCGAAAATCGGCCACTCGCGTGATGCGAGCGATCCTCGGCTCAAGGACGAGGATGACGGTACGGAAGGCCGAGGGTGACGGTACGGAAGGTCGAGGGTGACGGTACGGAAGGACGANNAGACGAGGGTGACGGTACGGAAGGCCGCGGATGACGGTACAGAAGATCGTGCTCTGTCCGCCGCTTATCCTGAGGCTGATGGGGCGTTGCCCTTGCCTCGCCGCGCGGTTTCCGCCTACCACGGCATGACTGTCGCCCAGGAGTTTCGCCGCTGATGCCGCCCGTGCCCGACCTGTCACGGCTCATTCCGGTCAGCGCGCGCGTCGTTCTGGACATCGGCTGCGGCAGGGGAGAACTCGGCGCGGCGTTTCGGTGGCTGAACCCCAACGCGCGTTTATTGGCGATCGACAACGATCCGGCGATGGTCTCGGCGGCGCGCGCTCATTACGACGAGTGCGTTCTGGCGGACGCCGCCGATCCGCTGCCGTTCGCCCTCCCGCAGGGCATCGATTGCATCGTCTACAGCGCGGTGCTGGAGCAATTCGCCGACCCGTTCGGCATGCTGGCGCGTCACGCCGAGGCGTTGACGCCCGATGGCATGATGCTGATTTGCGTACCGAACGTGGAACATTGGAGTCTGACCGAGCGTCTGTTGCGCGGTACCTTCCGCTATGAGGACTCGGGCCTGTTGGACCGCCGGCATCTGCGCTGGTTCGCTCTGGACACGATGCCGCGGGGCCTTTCGGAGATCGGCCTCGTGCCGGTGGATGTGCAGCCGAGAATTCTCGATGAACAAGCTGGCGTGGCCTTTGTCGAGGCGATGCTTCCGGCGCTGCGCAATCTGGGCATCGACCCCGCCGGCTACGCGCGCAAGGCGATGCCTCTGCAGCATGTCTGGCGGGTCCGGCGGACGCCGGTCCGGCGCATCGTGATCGCGGGAGATTTGCTGCGCCCGGTTGGCGGCGTCTCGCATTTGCGGGTCATCCATCCGTTTCAGGCGATGGCGACCGATCCGGCGGTGACCACGCATTTCGCGCCGCCGACCAACCCACCCGAACCGGCCGACGCCACAGGGGGCCAGCCCGACGGGACCGGTCCGGAGACTGGCATGCTGTGGAACGAGGATGTTCCGCGGATCTTCATTTTGCACCGGCCGGCGTTGTTCGGCGCGGAAGGTCAGGCCATCATCAACCGGTTGATCGACAAAGGGTGGCTCGTGGTCACCGAGTTCGACGACCATCCGGATTTCATGCGCGGCCTGAACAACCCGGCTTTGGTGTCGTTCCGCGGCGTGCACGCGGTGCAGACGACGACGCCCGAACTGGCCAGGTTGTTACGCCAGCGCAACCCCGAGCTGGCGCTGTTCCCCAATGCGCTGATGGCGCTGCCGGAGATCCGCAATTTCACCGACCCTCGGGTGTTGACTGTGTTCTTCGGCGCGCTCAACCGCGAGCCGGACTGGCGCGATCTGATCGGCCCGATCAACGCGGTCGCGGCGCGCGCGGGCGACCGCCTGCGCTTCCGTGTCGTGCACGACGAGGGATTTTTCCAGGCGCTGGAAAGCCGCCATAAAACCTTCACGCCGCTGTGCGATTACGACACATACCTGGACTTGCTGGGAACGTCGGAAATCTCCCTCATGCCGTTGGACGATACGCCGTTCAACCGGGCGAAATCCGATCTGAAGTTCATCGAGGCGGGCGCCTGCCGGGTCGCCGCGCTGGCCAGTTCGGTGGTGTATCGCGACAGCATCGCGCACGGCGAAACCGGCCTGATCTTCAACAGTCCGGACGAGTTCCACCACCACTTCCTCCGCCTCACCGCCATCCCCGACCTCGCGCTGGAACTCGGCGACAACGCGCGGCGGATGGTGCGAAAGCATCGCATGCTGGCCGATCAGGTAGCGCCGCGGATCGCGTGGTACCGCGATTTGTGGGAGCGGCGGGCGGCGCTGACGGAGGCGCTCCGGGAACGCATCGACGAGTTGCCGCGAGCGGTCGGTTAGCGGTTTCCGGCCCGATCAGAATTCACGCGGCGAGGTGGGTCCGGCCGGGAATTGATGATACGCATCTTCCATGCCGTTCATCACCATCGCGCTTTGCATCGCCGCCGCTCCGATCGCCGCGCTCGCCGTCATGGCGCTGACCGGCCTCGCCGCCCCGTTGGCGGCGGTCACGGCGATCGCCGTCACGGCCCTGTCCGCGACGGTCTTCATGTTGGTCTGGGCGCGCGATCTCGATCTGCTGACGGCGGCGGTGCGCGAGATCGAGGCCGGGACCAATGGCCGCGCCTCGACCGAGACCGTGGGGCCAACGCTGATGGAGCCGTTGGGTCTGGAAATCGCTCGGCTGGCCCGCCACCTCGCGGCGCGCGCGGCGCGGATCGAGCAGGAACGGCGGGCCGATACGCTGATCCTGGAACGATTGCCGGACGCGTTGATCGTGCTGCGCCTGGACCGCACGGTCAGCCGCCGCAACCCGGCGACGGAGACGATCTTCGGCGGCGACCTGCCCGCCGTGCTGCGCCATCCGGACCTGCGCGCCGCGCTGGATCGGGCGATCGGCGCGGGAGAAACCCAGGCCGCCGACCTGACGATCCCCGCGCCCATCGCGCGCGACCTGCGCGCGACGGTGGTGCCCATCAACCCGCCGCTGCAGGATGGCGGCCGCGCGGTGGTGGTGCTGTCGGATCGTACGCGCGAACACAGCGCCGAACGCTCCCACGCCGATTTCGTCGCGAACGTCAGTCATGAGTTACGCACGCCGCTGGCCTCGTTGATCGGCTTCACCGAGACCTTGCTCGGGCCGGCCGAGGACGACCCGCCCGCCCGCAAACGGTTCCTCACCATCATGGCCGAGCAGGGCGCGCGGATGAACCGGCTGATCGNNTGCTCAGCCTGTCGCGGATCGAAATGGTCGAGCATCAGGTGCCCTCCGACATCGTCGATCTTGGGTCGTTGCTGCCACGCATCGTCGCCGGCTACGAACCGCGGCTGGCCGGCGGGGGAACGCGCATCGAGGTGGCGATCGCGCCGGAGACGCCGCTGATTACCGGGGACGCCGACCAAATCGCTCAGGTGTTGCAAAATCTGCTGGATAACGCGGTGAAGTACGGCAAACAGGGCGGCACGGTGCGGCTGACCGCGGGCCTCGCCTCGGGTGGCGCGTGGCCGGCGCGGCCGGGCGTCGTGCTGGCGGTCGCCGACGAAGGCGCGGGGATTCCGCGGGCGGANNCTGGCGATCGTCAAGCACATCGTCAGCCGGCACCGCGGGCAGTTGGCGATCGACAGCGAGGAAGGCCGCGGCACGACGGTCAGCACGTGGCTGCCGTTGGCGCAATCGCCGGCGCGCGTTGGCGAGGGGGACGATTAAAACCCACCGCTCGAGCCCTTCGTCATGGCCGGGCTCGACCCG
>PLSZ01000298.1 GCA_003164305.1 Acetobacteraceae bacterium | reverse complement strand
ACGCGCCCCAGAATTTGCCGAAGCGTTCAAGAATGAGGCGCGCGTGCCCGACGCCGGTGACGGCGCCGAGACGCAGCACCATCTCCTGGTTGACATAGAGCACCGGGGCCAGCAGCAGCAGCGTCCACAGCAGCGCGGTGCCGTAGTTCTGCCCGGCCTGACTGTAGGTGGAAAACGCCCCGGCATCGTTGTCGCCCACCATGACGATCAGACCTGGCCCGGCGATGACGGCGAGGGTGCGCAGCCGTTCGCGCCAGCCGCGGCGATGGCGGTTGTCACCCTGGCGGATGGTGCCGAAAGCGCCCTCGATGTCGCCGAGATGGGCGGCGTCCAGGACGGCGGAGCGAACGGGGTGGTTAATGATCAGGTCGGACATGGTCAATCTCGTCGCGAGGCGTGAACGCGGGCGGATCCCTCTGGGCTGAGGCGGGATCGGCAAAGCACGGCGGGCGAGCCCGTCAGCCTGATGGGTGGTCAGGCGCGGGATCGTCCGTCCGCCAGCGTTGGCTCGGCCGGAATCGGGGCGCGGCGAAACAACACGCCGGCCATGACCGGGCCGGCAATGGCGGATGCCGCGCATGATCAAGACGCGGCCTGATGGGCGCGTGAAATGCTTCGATAGTGAGGAAGGCGGTCATTGCCCTCTCCTACGGTTCAAGCGGTTGCTCGAACCCGGGGGGCCTGACCGTCGGCCCGATCGCTTACGCGGCGGGCATCTCGGTCACATGGACGACCCGGGCGGCGATCCAACCCAGCAGAGCGGTCACAGGCGGCGCGAAACGCCCACTGTCACTCTCCACGGGTTGGCTGGTAGATCGCGGGTTCATGTGATCCCTTAAACATGGTTGCATACGACGGGCGCGGGAAAGCCGGCCCCGCGCACCGATAACGCCCGATAGACCGATCCGTTGCGGCGGATCAACCCTAAAAATTCAAACCGGTAGCGAAAAAATAAACGAGTCGTTCGACGCATTGGCCTTTGTCGTCATCCCGGGCTCGACCCCATGGGATACTAAAGTACTTTCCCGATGGGAGTGGGCCGTGCATCAAATGGCACCGTTCGTTCGTCGTCATGGTCCGGCTCGACCAGTCCACCGGTATCCCCAAACTCGTTCTCACCGGTGTGTTCGCACCGATGGTCCGATCGAGCCGGACCATGACGAGCGAGGGTGCCTTGCGTCTCGCCGCGCTATTTCTTGCGCGTGTGGGGCCCGTCCCGGGGATGACGAACGTGGAGCGACGGCCAGACGCGAAATTGTTGGGCGTCGCCTTCCCTTGCGTCGGCCGGATCACCGCGACGAGCGCAACCCAGATCAGCGAAACGAGCCGTTCCCATAGGGTGACGAACGTTTGACAGAGCATGGGCCCACGCATATGGTCCGGCCCCCATATCGCAGGTGCGAAAAGACGTCGGGTGAAGACGGGGCCTGCCCCAGGCCGTCCGTCTTCCAAGACGTGTCTGAACGTCGCCATTTCTCTTCCAGGAAGCGCCAGGGTAGCCCCATGAAAGTTTTGGTCCCCGTCAAGCGGGTGGTTGATTACAACGTCAAGGTCCGCGTGAAGACCGACAAGACCGGCATCGAAACCTCCGGGGTGAAGATGTCGATGAACCCATTCGATGAAATCGCCGTCGAGGAAGCCGTCCGCCTGAAGGAAAAGGGCGTGGCGACCGAGATCGTCGCCATCTCCATGGGTGTTCCGCAATGCGCGGAAACCATCCGCACCGCGCTGGCGATGGGCGCCGACCGCGGCATCCTGGTCGAGACGGACGTCGATCTGCAGCCGCTGGCGGTCGCCAAGCTGCTGAAAGCCATCGCGGACGAGGAAAAGCCGGGCCTGATCATTCTGGGCAAACAGGCGATCGACGACGACATGAACGCCACCGGCCCGATGCTGGCCGCGCTGCTCGGCTGGTCGCAGGGCACCTTCGCCAGCAAGCTGGCGGTCGAGGGCGACGTCATCACCGTGACGCGGGAAGTCGATGGCGGGCTGGAGACGGTGGCGCTGAACCTGCCGTCGATCATCACAACCGATCTGCGGCTGAATGAGCCTCGCTATGCCTCGCTGCCGAACATCATGAAGGCGCGCAAGAAGACGATCGACAACAAGAAGCCCGCCGATCTGGGCGTCGATCCCACGCCGCGGCTGACCATCGTGCGGGTCGATGAGCCGCCGAAGCGTAAGGCCGGCCAGATGGTCAAATCGGTGGCCGAACTGGTGAGCAAACTGCGAACCGAAGCGAAGGTGATCTGATCATGGCCGTTCTCGTTCTGCTGGAGTTCGACGCGTCCGGCATCAAGCAGCCGTCCCGTTCCGCCGTCGCCGCGGCGGTGGCTTTGGGTGAAGTGCACGCTCTTGTGGCGGGTGTCGATCTGGGCGCGGCGGCGGCGGCGGCGGCGAAGGTCGCGGGTGTGAGCAAGGTGCTGACCGCCGAGTCGCCGGCGCTGGATCATTTGCTGGCCGAGCCGGCCGCCGCGTTGCTCGTGGCGCTGGCGCCGACCTACACGCACATCCTGGCGGCGACCACCGCCGTCGGGAAGAACGTGCTGCCGCGGGTCGCGGCGCTGCTGGACGTGCAGCCGATCAGCGACATCTCCGGGGTGATCGACGCCGACACGTTCGTGCGGCCGATCTACGCCGGCAACGGCATGGCGACGGTGAAGTCGTCCGACGCGAAGAAGGTCATCACGGTGCGCGCCGCCAGCTTCGACCCGGTCGCGGCCGAGGGCGGCAGCGCCTCCATCGAGCCCGTTTCCCTCGGCGACCTGCCCGGCATCTCGAAATTCATCTCCGCCGAGCTGTCCAAAAGCGAGCGTCCGGAGCTGACCGCCGCGAGAGTCGTGATTTCCGGTGGCCGCGGGATGCAGAATGGTGATAACTTCGCGCTGCTCGATCCGATCGCGGACAAGCTCGGCGCCGCCGTCGGTGCCTCTCGCGCCGCGGTGGACGCGGGATTCGTGCCCAACGAATTCCAGGTCGGGCAAACGGGCAAGATCGTCGCGCCGGAACTGTACATCGCCGTCGGCATTTCAGGTGCGATACAGCACCTCGCCGGGATGAAAGACAGCAAGGTGATCGTGGCGATCAATAAGGATGAGGAAGCGCCCATCTTCCAGGTCGCCGATTATGGCCTGGTGGCTGACCTGTTTACCGCGCTGCCGGAGTTGGCGGCGGAACTGGAGCGCTCCTGAATGACCGTCGATGTCAAACCGTCTCCCGATGCCAACAGCCTGATCGAACCGGCGGAGATCGCCAATGTCGGCGTGATCGGCGGCGGTCAGATGGGCAACGGCATCGCCCATGTCTGCGTTTTGGCCGGCCTGCCGGTCACCCTGGTGGATATCAAGGCCGAGGCTCTGTCCAAGGCCATGGCCACCATGGCGCGCAACATGGAACGTCAGGTGAGCCGGTCGATCATTTCCTCCGACGACCGCGACGCGGCGTTGGCGCGGGTGACGACATCGACGGATTACGCGGCGTTCAGTGAGGCCGACCTGGTGATCGAGGCGGCGACGGAGAAAGAAGACGTCAAGCGGCTGATTTTCAGCACGCTGACGCCGAAGCTGAAGCCGTCCTGCATCGTGGCGACGAACACGTCGTCGATTTCGATCACCCGGCTGGGGGCATCGACCGACCGGCCGGAGAAGTTCATCGGCATGCACTTCATGAACCCGGTGCCGGTCATGAAGCTGGTGGAAATCATCCGCGGTATCGCGACCGACGAGCCGACGTTCCTCGCGGTGCAGGCGCTGGCCCGGAAGTTGGGCAAGATCGCCGCGGTGGCCGAGGATTTCCCGGCGTTCATCGTCAACCGCATCCTGGTGCCGATGATCAACGAGGCGGTTTACGCGCTGTACGAGGGCGTTGGCTCGGTGTCGGGGATCGATACGTCGATGCGGTTGGGCGCCAACCATCCGATGGGGCCGCTGGAGCTGGCGGATTTCATTGGGCTGGATACGTGCCTGTCGATCATGCAGGTGTTGTATGACGGGTTGTCGGACAGTAAGTACCGGCCATGCCCGCTGCTGGTGAAATACGTCGAGGCCGGGTGGCTGGGACGGAAGACCGGGCGCGGGTTTTACGATTACTCGCAGACGCCGCCGCGTCCGACGCGGTAAGGGGGCTGGCGCGGCGCCCGTAGGCATCGGGAAACCACCGGGAGAGGTTGAGATGACCCCGCGGCACAGAAATCGCCGCGCGGCTAGACTCCCGGGACCGCCCCGGCATTCTGTGCGCAATCGGCTACCCTAACGACATTCGAATGATAACCGCTGTAGGCGAGGCTTGCGTGGCCAAACCGTATAAAGCCGCTGATATTCTTGGCGCTTTGCAAATCGTCAATCAAATTCTGAAAACTGACGGCGGACCACGACCATACGCCAGAGACCTCGTCGTGTTGGCACCCCAAAACACCTGACTTCAAGGAGATCGCCCGTCACCTGAAGATCTCGCGCGATACGGTCCGCGAGATCCCGCGGTCGGGAGAGACGTCGTTTTCCTATGAGCGGGAAGTTCAGCCTCGGCCACGGCTTGGTTGGCGGACGGCCGACCTCGATCGGCGGCTATGAGAGCACACGTTGCTGTGGCTCAATGATCGATGTGTCAATTGTGTCTACAGTGAACAGACTACCAATGACCCGGTTCCGCGCTGGTGCCACTTTGAACCAGTGCGGGCAATCGAGGAGTTGCGCTGGCGTCGCGTACAATTATCCACCTTCAAGGAGGCGCCGGGAATGCTGGACAATATCGTCACAATTGTTATGTTATACCAGCCCGCTTAAACATTGACACACGCC
>PLSZ01000324.1 GCA_003164305.1 Acetobacteraceae bacterium | reverse complement strand
GTCGGACAAGGTGTCCGGGCCGGCCGATCCTCGGGTCGAGCCCGAGGATGACGATGAGGGAGTCGAGGATGACGTTCGGGGGAAGGTTTTCGCCTTCGGTGGCCCTTTCTTGATGCACATGGGGCCAGGCCATGACGGGGTTCGGGTGTACCGCGCTTCAACGATTCAACCCAAATCCGACGTCGGGGCAGAGGCAACGGCCAGAACCTCGCCCGTCACAGGATGTTCGCCAACACCGACAGCAACCTGGCGATCCGCGCTTCAGTGCCGACGGAGATGCGCAGATAGTCGGAGATGCGCGGTTTCGCGAAATGCCTGACCAGCACCGCGTGTTCGCGAAGCGCCGCCGCCAGGGCCGCGCCCCCGTGGCCTGGATGACGCGCGAAGACGAAATTGGCCGCCGACGGCAGGACTTCGAAGCCCAGCCGAAGCAGACCCTGGTTCAGCCGCTCGCGGAGTTCGATAACCCTCGCGCGGCTCTGTTGGAAGTATGCCTCATCCTCAACCGAGGCGATCGCACCGGACTGAGCCGACCGGCCCAAAGGATAGGAGTTAAAGCTATCTTTCACCCTGTTCAGCGCCTCGATAAGTGACGCGTCACCGATGGCGTAGCCGACACGCAGACCCGCCAGCGCCCGCGATTTGGACATGGTGCGCACCACGAGAAGGTTCGGATGCGAGTCCACCAGGGGAATAACAGTTTCGCCTCCGAAATCGACGTATGCCTCATCGATCACGACCGGTTGGCCGGAATGGTCGCGCAACAGATCGGCGACCCGCGCGCGCGACAGCGCGATCCCGGTCGGAGCGTTCGGGTTGGCCAGGATGACCGCGCCGGCCGGCCGGCGATAGTCGGAGACCCGCACCCGCATCGCGTCATCCAGCGGCACCGTTTCGTAAGCGATCCCGAATAACCGGCACCAGACCGGATAGAAGCTGTAGGTGATGTCCGGAAACAGCAGCGGCGCCTCATGTTTCAGCAGCGCGGCGAAGCTGTGCGCCAGCACTTCATCCGAGCCGTTACCCACGAAGACCTGCTCGGCCGTCACCTCGTGGTAGGCGGCCAAAGTATCGCGCAACGCGGTGGCGCCCGGGTCCGGATAGAGACGGAGGTCATCGGTCGCCGCCGCGCGGATCGCTTCCAGAGCGCGAGGCGACGGGCCGAACGGGCTCTCGTTGGTGTTCAGCTTGACCAGATCCGGCACTGTGGGCTGTTCCCCCGGCACATAGGGCTCCAGGTCATGGATCAGGCTGCTCCAGAAGCGGCTCATCAATTCTGTCCCAATGTCATCCAGGCGGTGGTGTGCGCGACCCATGATACGAGCCCCGAACATTCGGGCCAGGATCGCCGCGTCCACGCCGGCTGTCCATCCTGTACGGCGTCACGCGGAGGTTGCGCCTGAACGGCCGGGTGGCGGTCCCAGCCGATCACCGCGACGCGACCGCCTCGGCCGGCCGCGACACCGGTTCGCCCGCGCCCTCCCACAGCCAGTACACATTGCCGCCGGTGCCGTTGACCGCGACCACCTTGTGATCGCCGCGCGTATCGATCGCATGGACGGTCACGCGATTGATCAGGCCGGTTTTCAGCGCCCGCATGTCGTCGACCGCTTCCATCACCGCCTCCGCCACCGTCGCGCCCTTCTTCATGTAAAGAACGATCGACCGAGCGGTGCAGCAACGGATCGTCATCTCCCCCGCGCCGGTGCAGGCCGCGGCGCCATATCGCGTGTCGGCGTACGACCCGGCGCCGACAATCGGGCTGTCGCCGAGGCGCCCGGGATACTTCCAGCCCCAACCTGAGGTACTGGTGCCGGAGCAGATGGCGCCACTGGCGTCGTGCGCCAGAAACACTGTCGTGTCGCGCCCGGTTTCCGGATCGATCGCATGACGGCACAACTCGGAAAGTGGGATCTCCGGCCACGCTTGTTTCTGTGCCGGAGTGAGCGTGCGGTCGAACCACTCTCGCCACACGCGCCGCGAATCCTCGATCAGGTTTTCCCCTGCCTCCGCGCCGATTTCCTGGGCGAACCGCGCAGCACCCTGCCCCACCAGGAATTCATGCGGCAGCCGGCGCATGATCTCCCGCGCCACGCTGACCGGATGCAGAAAGCCCTTCAACGCGCCCACCGCGCCGGTGCGCAATGTGGAACCGTCCATCACGCAGGCATCCAGTTCCAGTTCGCACAGCAGGTTGGGCCAGCCGCCGCGGCCGACAGTGCGCACGGACGGATCGGCCTCGATCAGCCGGATCCCGGCCTCGATCGCGTCCAGCGCGCCCGAGCCATCCGCCAGCATGCGCGCAGTGGTGGGCACGCCGACGGTGCCTTCGTTGTTGGTGATCAGGATCATGCGGCAACTCCAGCGAAGCAGGGGACCGTCCAGAACCGGCGCGGTCAACAGTGCGATCATAACCTGGTCGGCGCCGGATCCATCGTCACCGCGATCGGGCGCCGGCGTCCGCCGCCGCTTCACCCCCGCGCCGCTCAGCTTGCATCAGCGGATCGTTTCGTTGGCCGCATACGTAAGGGCCCAGGCATCGGCCCTCGGTGTTCCATCGCGACCCGCCGTCCAGACCATCGCGGGACGTCCGGAATGTCCCACGCCCCCTCCCATTCTCCCAACCTCCAATTAAATTTTAACGCCAACGCGCGGCATCGGCCAGTCAATCGCATCCCCCCGGCGCCCATACCATCGCGCCGCTTACGGCACCCGAGACGATCGCCCCCGCTTGACGGCCCGAGGCGTCTTTCGTACTTGAATTCCGGCTCGGTCGGAGCCTCCGTGTCCGCGGAAAGGGCAGCGCCCACGACTGACGATTCCCACAACGACAGACCCATCCCTTTTCTGTCTGACAGGCGGACACGGACGCAGGAGAAGGGAATTCGCCATGGCCAAACGCGCCACGCCGCCACAGGCACGCCGCACGGAAGCATCCGGCTTCGAACCGGCCTTCCGCCTCGACCTGGAACAACAACGTAAACGCGCCAAGGAACTGCAACGGGCTTTCGTCACCGGAGACGAAACGGCGCTTCGGCGATTTCGCCAGCACCACCCGGCGTTTTCCCGGGACCTCACGCCGCGGCCCGCCAAACTCGCCGACGCGCAACTGGTGATCGCCCGCGAAATCGGCCTGCCGTCATGGCCCAGACTTAAAGCGCACATTCTGACGGCGAACGACATGCGCGAGCGCATCGCGCGTGGCGCCGCCGCGCCGGACGCGGACCGGACAACATTGCACATCCGTTGCGGCTCCGACATCAGATCGCGGCTGACCGAGGCCGGCTTCACCGGCGACTTCCTGGAGTATTCGGACCCGCTCTGCCAAGGACCGGTCATCGACGACCCTTCCTGGGTCAATCAGCGAGCCCACTTCCTGGCGAACGCCTATGGCCCAGGTGTCGGCCGAACCGAACAGCAAATCGTTGAAGGACTGGCCCAGGCTGAGGCGGACCTGCGCGCCGCGGCGTCACGTTACGAGCGCATCGTGCTGTGGTTCGAACACGACGGTTACGACCAGATCAATCTGTCACGCTGCCTCGCGCAATTCGCCGAAGCCCCACCGGCGACGCTGGAGATGGTGACGCTGGAGCATTATCCCGGTGCCATGCGCTTCATCGGCCTCGGCCAGTTGCCGCCCGAGGCGTTGCGGCTGCTGTGGAACGAACGCCGGCCGGTTTCCGCGGCTCAGGTGGAAGAAGGCCGCCTTGCCTGGTCGTTACTGCGCCAATCCGATCCAACACCGCTCGCCGCCGCCGCGACGGGCGGCTTGACCGCGCTGCCTTTTCTGGCCCGCGCTTTGCGCCGGCATTGTCAGGAGCTGCCGTGGGCCGCCGACGGCCTCGGCCTGACCCAGCGCCTGATCCTCGAACGGCTCGCCGACCGGCCGCATCGGATCGGCGAGATCTTCCGCGACCTCATGCTCGAGCGCGATCCGTTGCCGTTCCTGACCGACCTGATGCTGGCGGACTTCGTCGAGGCGATGAAACGCGTGACCCGCCCGGTGTTCACCGGCGCCTTCGAGGACGACGACCGCCGCTGGTACCGCGAACGACTGACCATCACGCCTCTGGGCCTGGACGTGCTGGCAGGCGCCACCGATTACCTTTCGCTGTTGCCACCTGAACGCTGGCTGGGCGGCGTATGCATTCGCGGGGACCAGCCGTGCTGGCGATGGGACGAAACGCGGGAGACGACAACGCGGGTCGCGCCAGCCATCAACGCGACATCGTGACGGGATCGGCCGGCGACACGGCGGGCAGATCGCGCATGTCATTTCGCGTCCCTTTCGCACATCGCGCGCGGGCCATGGTTTTCGTGGGGCGGCTGACTGGCGGCTCAGGATTCGGGTTGGGAGGCGGAACGGTTTAATTGCTCGGACGTCAGCGTCTGTGATATTCTTCGAGGGCGACGCGGACCGCGTCCTCCCCGTCCCACTCGAACGTGATGCACCACGGACCATTGACGTGCACCGTGTAGCGCACTGGTTTGCCCTGGAGCCGATGAAAGTCGAAGCGGGGAATGTTCATTTCTTCCGGTCGCACACACTGGTCGAGGCGTGACAGACGCACTCGCACACGTTCCGCCAGGTCCGCGCGGAACTTCGATGCATCGCCATCACGCCAGAACGCGATGAGAGAACGGCTTCGGAACGACCGGATCATCGAAAAAGTGTAATGCATCGCATGATAAACTGTCAAGCTAGACTTGACACAAGGAATTTGCCACATTAAGTTGGGGTCTATCGGGACACGGAAACACAAGCAGAGGTACTCTCATGGCCGACTACATCGTGAAAGGACCGCCAGCCTTGCGCCCCAGCCATCCGGGCGTTCTCCTGCGTGAGGAGATATTGCCCGTCCTTCGCCTGACGGTGAAGGACGCCGCCGGAAAACTTGGCGTTTCGCGGCAGACCTTGCACGCCATTCTGTCGGAAAAATCCGCCGTGACGCCGGAGATGGCGGTGCGGCTTGGCAAGCTATGCGGCGACGGTCCCGGGATCTGGCTGCGGATGCAGCAGGCGCACGACCTTTGGCAGGCGGAACGCGACCTCGCGGAGACGATTAAGAAAATCCCGACCATTGGAATGGCCTAAAATTTCAGGCGCCCCGCCGGGCCGGCGGCCGCCGCAATGCCCAGAACGCGACACTTCCGCACACATAAAAGAAGATCGACAGCCCGAACGCCACCTTATACGACCCCGTCACATCGAACACATATCCCGCCAGCCACGAACCGCTCGCCGAGCCCAGCCCGGTCCCGATCGTGATCACGCCCAAAATCGTCCCTAAATTCGGCCCAGGGAACAAATCCGCCGTCTTCGCGGTGATCGCCGGGCCGCGCGCGCCCCACGTCAACCCGAACAAACACGCATGCGCCCACAGCAACGCGTGCTGATCCGGCGAGGTGATCAGCATCCCGCACGCCACCCCCAGAATCGACGTGCCATATGTCACCACCGCCGACAATTCCCGCCCGATATAATCGGAAATCGTTCCGGTCAGGATGACGCCCGGCAGCGACAGAAACGCGCCCATCCCCAATACCCAGGCGGCGTAAAGTTTATCGAAGCCGATATCCACCGCGAACGCCAGTTGATGCAGCGCCACCAGGAACGAGCCCAGGCCGGTGAACAAATACACAGCGCCCAACAGCCAGAAATGCGGGGTGCGCATCGCCTCGCGCAACGTCCAGCCATCGGCCGAGGCCGCGCGCCGGCTGGCCACCGTGCTTTCGCCCAGACCGCGAAACAGCGATGCCAGCGGCAACAGCACGACGCCCATGAACGCGCCCTGCCACAAATATGCGTGACGCCAGCCCAGACCGGCGATCATCATGGTCGTCACCGGCGCGGAAAACGCCCGCGCGAAGCCGTTCGCCGATTGCACCACCGACACCGCCATGCCGCGATTGCGCACGAAATACCGGGACAGCAACGGCACGAACACCACCAGGCCCAGACAATTGGCGCCCAATGTCATGACGATCCCGTAAAGCACCACCATGTGCCACAATTGCGTCGCCTGAGAACTCGCCAGCAGGCCCACGGCCAACGTGACGCCGCCGATCAGGATCAACCGCCGCGGTCCCAACCGGTCTACCAGCCAACCCACCAGCGGCGAACTGCAACCGCTGACGAACTGCGCCACCGAGTAGGCGATCGAAACCTGCGCCCGGCTCCAGCCGAACACCTCCACGAATGTCAGCAGAAACACCGTGTAGGCATGCATGAACCCGGCGCCGATCGAGAACGTGACGAACGCCGCGCCCAACAAAATCCACAGCCGTGTGTGGGAGAGCGAAACCGAGCCAGACAACGTTCCGCTCAAACCTCCAGCATACCGCGCGCGGCCGGCACGCAACTGCCGGCGACCGTCGCCTCCACCGGACCCTCTTGCGTCTTCCTTCCCGACGCGATCAGCAAACTGGGCCGGCCCATTTCGACTCCCTGCTCGATTTCGTAGTGCAGATCGACGTTTGCTCCCACGGCCATCGAGGTCAGCAGCGCGGCCAGCGCGGCGCAGGCGCTGCCGGTCGCCGGATCCTCCAGCACGCCGCCCAACGGCGCGAACATGCGCGCCCGCAACCGCGTCGCGTCCCCGTCGCGCCGCACGTAAAGCAGCAGCGCGAAGCGAAGTTTGGAGCCACCGGCGGAACTTCCCGCCGCCGCCCCGGCGGCACGGAACGCGGCGATATCGGGCGTCGCGCGTGCCAGGGCTTCCAGGCTGGCGACCTCGGCGATCACGAACTCGGTGCCCACCGAGGCCTTCAGCGGATCGTGCGCGTTGGTCAGAAAATCGGCCGGCGTCAGACTGGCGCAGGCGGCCACCGTCTCGGTCGATACCGCGTCGCCGATCGACAACGCCTGGGGCGCCGAAATGCGCGCGCCGTTGATTTGCTTGTCTGGACCACGCAGAATATGCACCCGCACCAGTCCGGCGATTTCTTCGAACACCAGATGCTCGGGCGGATTGTCCATCGCGCGCGCCAACACGAACCCGGTGCCGACGTTAGGATGCCCGGCGAACGGCATCTCATGCGCCGGCGTGAAAATTCGCACCCGCGCATGGTTCTGAGGGTTGTCCGGCGGCAGCACGAATGTCGTCTCCGACAAATTAAAGTCGCGAGCGATGGCCTGCATCTGCGCGTCGGTCAGGCCGCGCGCGTCGGGCAGCACGGCCAGCGGATTGCCGCCGAACCGGTCGCCCGTGAACACATTCACCGTCTCATACGCGTAACTGGGCATTATGCGCTCCCCTCGCCGGATGGCGTGCGCCCATCTGTGCGCATCGCGGCGCCAGGGATCAAGGGGACACGTGCACGGGTCTTGCCCGCGGAATTCGCGCGGCGTGCCGGTTTGTTGCATCGGCGCTGTTCTTTCGGCATTTTGCGAGCCCAGACATAAATCAACGAAGGAAACCGACCGATGGACGTCAATCAGCCGACCGGGACAGCGTCCCAGGCCGGAGCACTGGCCTTGCGCTACGGCAATGGCGCGGAGCCGAAAGCGGGACCGTGGAACGATGTCATCGCGACATTACTGTCGCACCGTTCCGTTCGTGGCTTCCTGCCCGACGCGCTGCCCGAGGGCACTCTGGAAACCCTGATCGCCGCCGCGCAGTCCGCCTCCACCAGTTCCAACCTGCAAACCTGGTCGGTCGTCGCGGTGACCGATCCGGCGAAGAAGGCGGCGCTGGCGAAACTCGCCAACCACCAGAAACACATCGAGCAGTGCCCGCTGTTCCTGGTCTGGCTCGCCGACGTCTCCCGCAACCAGCGTCTGGGTGAACAGGAAGGCGTGACATTGGAAACGATGCCGCATTTCGAGACCTATCTGGTCGCCGCGATCGACGCCTCCCTGGCCGCGCAAAACGCCACGGTGGCCGCCGAATCTCTTGGCTTGTCGATGGTCTACATCGGCGCGCTGCGCAACGACCCGATCGAGGTCGGACGTTTGCTGGAACTGCCGCCTGGCGCGATGGGCGTGTTCGGCATGTGCGTGGGCTACCCGCTGCCGACCGTCACCAACGAAGTGAAACCGCGGCTGCCGCAGTCGGCGATTTTGTTCCACGACAAATATGATGCGAGCGGAGAACAGTCCGCGCGCGCCGCGTACGATGCGAGAATGGCAGCGTTCTCACAACGCCATGAAATGACCCAGGACACCTGGACGAAGCGCGTGATTGGCCGCATGGGCAAACTCGCCGCGATGAGCGGGCGCGACAAGCTGGTGTCGATCCTGCACCAAATGGGTTTCCCGCTGCGGTAGCATCCTGGTTCGTCTCGATACCGTCATGCCAGGGCCTGACCCCACAGGCATCAATATAAGGCTGGCGAAGGGAAAACCTTCCCCCGGACGTCATCCTCAGGCTCCCGAACGT
>PLSZ01000218.1 GCA_003164305.1 Acetobacteraceae bacterium | reverse complement strand
TGAGAGCACCGGGCCCGCACCACGAAATGCCAGGCCCCGGCATGACGGATCGGCGGCCGGTACGTCATTTCTTTCGCCATTGGGTATCATGCATCTGTTTCCAAAGGGTTCGACGCCCTGACGTGCTTCCTCCCGCGGGCCGCCGGCCCGTCTTTCGGAAACGCCCGCCAGCCTTCCTGGGCCCAGAATTTTTCGCGCCAGCCAAATTTTTCGCGCCACTCATGGAACGTGTCGCCGCGGCTCCAACTTATTAACCGAGGCTTCACGGTTGGTTCGGAACGTAACATTTTCTGTTGCAAAACCGCGGCGCGCGCGCCAAAAATTCGCCACGAAGCGTCCCTTGATATTACGTGTATTCCGGTGAGACAGCGCGGTTCGATGCTTCGCCGATCACGGGGCTGACGGAGCCGGAGTGGCCTCTTAACCAATAACGGCCGCGCCTGACGGGCGAGCGCCGAAGGAGACAAAAATGAAGGCATTTCTGGGTCTGGTCATGGCGGCGGCCCTGGTTTCCCCAACCTACGCGGCAGTGACCACGCTATCGGGGCCGGTCGCCGGCAACCCCATCGTTCTGGTCGAGGGCGGATGCGGTCGTGACTACCACCGCGTTCCCGACGGACGGTGCGTACCGAACTGGCGCGAATGGGAACCGGGTTGGCGCGCGTGCCCCCCGGGCTGGCATCTGGGCCGCGAAGGGCGCCGCTGCTGGCCGAACTGACGACCCGCGAGTAACCGTCTTCTGAAGCCCGGCGGGTGCGATCAGCGCCCGCCGGCGTTCAACACGGCCGCGAGTTCCTCCAACGCCGCCGGATCCTCGATCGTCGGCGGCACGGGAGCTGACTCGCCATCGGCGATCTTCCTGATGCTGGCTCGCAAAATCTTGCCGGATCGTGTCTTCGGTAGCCGCGCCACCACGCGCGCGTCGCGGAATGACGCCACCGGACCGATGCGCTCCCGCACCAACGCCACCAACTCGCGCTCGATGTCGGCGGGCGGCCGGTTCACGCCGCTTTTCAGCACCACCAGCCCCATCGGCGTCTGGCCCTTCAACTCATCCTTCGCCCCGATCACCGCGCACTCCGCGACGTCCGGATGCGAGGCCAGCACTTCCTCCATCGAGCCGGTCGACAACCGGTGGCCCGCGACGTTGATGATGTCGTCCGTGCGCCCCATGACCCAGACGTCGCCTTCCGTATCGACCACGCCCGCGTCGCCGGTGCGATACCACCCCGGGAAATCCGCCAGATACGCGGTGCGATAACCCTCATCGTTCTGCCAGAGAGTCGGCCCGCAGCCCGGCGGCAGCGGCAGGCGAATACTCAGATTGCCCGTCGTGCCGGCCTCCAGCACATGCCCATCGTCATCCAACGCATGCAAATCGTATCCTGGGCAAGGCCGCCCGCCCGAACCGGGCCGGAAGGGAAACAACCCGTATTGCCGGAACCCGGCGGTGATCGCCCAGCCTGTTTCGGTTTGCCACCAATGATCGACCACCGGCATCTTTAACAGTTCGTGGGCCCAGGTGGCGGTCGGCGGATCGCACCGCTCGCCGGCCAGAAACAGCGCCTCCAGCTTCGAAAGATCGTGCGAGGCGACCAGTTTGCCCTCCGGATCCTGCTGCTTGATCGCCCGCATCGCGGTCGGCGCGGTGAACAAAATCTTCACTTTATGCTGCGCGCACACCCGCCAGAACGCGCCGGCGTCGGGGGTGCCGACCGGTTTGCCCTCATACATGATGCTGGTGCAGCCCCGCAGCAGCGGCGCGTAAACGATGTAGCTGTGACCGACCACCCAGCCGACGTCCGAGGCAGCCCAGTACACGTCGCCCGCGTCGCAGCCGTAAATCATCTTCATGGAGTTCCACAACGCGACCGCGTGCCCGCCATTGTCGCGCACCACGCCCTTCGGCCGTCCCGTCGTGCCGGAGGTGTAAAGAATATACAGCGGATCGGTCGCCAGCACGGGCACGCAGTCGCGCGGCGGCGCCGCCGCCTCGGCTTCCAGCCAATCATGGTCGCGGCCTTCGATCAGGGGCGCCGGCGCCTGTTCGCGTTGCAGGATCAGGCAGGCGTCCGGCTTGTGCGAGGACATCTCGATCGCCAGATCCAGCAGCGGTTTGTATTTGATCACCCGGCCAGGCTCGAGCCCGCACGACGCCGAAACGATCACCTTGGGCTTCGCGTCGGAAATGCGCGTCGCCAGTTCCGCCGCCGCGAAACCGCCGAACACCACGGAGTGGATCGCGCCCAACCGGGCACAGGCCAGCATGGCGATCGCCGCCTCGGGCACCATCGGCATGTAGATCACCACCCGGTCGCCCGCGCCCACACCGAGATCGGCCAGCGCGCCGGCCAGCTTCGCCGTGCGATCACGCAGTTGCGCATACGTATGGACAACGACCGTGCCGGTCATCGCGCTGTCCCAGATCAGCGCCGGTTGCGACCCGCGTCCCGCCTCCACATGCCGATCGACGCAGTTGTAACAGGTGTTGAGCATGCCGCCGGCGAACCATTGCCCATACGCACCGAGCGACGGATCGAACACCCGGTCCCAGCGCTTCGTCCACGTAATGCCCTCGGCCGCCTCGGCCCACCACGCCTGGGGATCGCGCCGCCAATCGGCGTAGGCCTCATCGTAGGACACGGCGTCGGTCATCGCGGGGGTTTCCTCTGTTGACTTGTGGTCCGGTTTGTCCGACCCGCTGCCCCCACGGTCAAGCGTAACGGAAGGGGTTGGGCGGATGAAGTTGGATGGGCAGGCGGCGATCGTGACAGGTGGCGGTTCGGGCCTCGGCGCGGCCACGGCTTCGGCATTATCCGCGAGCGGATGCAAGGTCGCATTGTTCGATATCAATGACACGGCCGCGAAAGCCCATGCTTCGGCCATCGGCGGGATCGCGATCCGGTGCGACGTGGCCGACGCCGCGTCCGCCGAGGCCGCCGTCGCGTCGGCGCGCGCCGCGCACGGACCGGCCCGCGTGCTGATCAATTGCGCCGGCATCGGCACCGCCGGCCGGGTGCTCGGCCGCGACGGACCGTTGAAGCTGGACGCCTTCGAGAGGGTCATCCGCGTCAACCTGATCGGCACCTTCAACATGATCCGCCTCGCCGCCGCCGAAATGAACGCGTTGGATCCGCTGGAGGATCCAGAGGGAGATAACGAGCGCGGCGTCATCGTCAACACCGCCTCGATCGCCGCGTTCGACGGTCAGGTGGGGCAGGCGGCGTACGCGGCGTCGAAAGGCGGCGTGGTTGGCATGACCTTGCCGATCGCGCGCGAACTGGCGCGCGCC
Organism: Acetobacteraceae bacterium; assembly: GCA_003164305.1. The sequence goes on along the minus strand of PLSZ01000218.1, from coordinate 6,399 downwards.
GGGGTGCGGGTCATGACCATCGCCCCAGGCGTCTTCCACACGCCGATGGTCGATGGATTGCCGCCGGAGGTCCGGAAGAGTCTGGGCGATGGGGTGCCGTTCCCGCGCCGGCTGGGGATGCCCGAGGAATACGCCGCGCTGGCGTTGCACATCGTCGCCAATCGTTTCCTGAACGGTGAGGTCATCCGCCTGGACGGCGCGCTGCGCATGGCGCCGCGGTAGATCCGCCGTCAGGCCACCAACAACGGTCGCCGCCGAGGCGACTGAAACTTCCGCGACACGAATTCGATCGCGGCTACAGCGACCGGTGTTCTTGTCTGATCGATCCCCCGTCCCCACGGACCACCCACGGACCGGGACGATCGCCTGAGTCCGTTGCCAGCCGGTGCGTCCTTAACTGTACATCACGCCGTAATATGTCTTCGCCAGAGACGACAAAACCGGGAGCTGGCCAATGACCCCGGTTCCCGGACAGGCTTTGAAGGTAATATCCCTGTCCGGCCATTTCTTGTGGTATACCTGCTGGATGAAGTGGTGACAGGTAATGCCTGGCTTCTCCGGATCGCCCGGGTCGGCGATACTCGTTCCGGTCAGTTCCAGAGTCATTTCCGGATGCATCATCTTCAGCCACGCCACCAGATCGGCGCTGTTGTGCAACTGCGTATCGGTCATTTCGTACGGGTGAGTGCCCGCGTGCTCGATATGCACCGAGCCACCGGTCAGCCATCCGGTCCCGTAAGCGATGTCGGCGGTATCGACGAACTGGATCACCCTTCCGTCCAGTTCGATGCAGAAATGCGCCGAGACGCGAAACTTTTCGGTGCTCTTGCCATTCCATTCGCTCCAGCAACTCGGTGCCTGATTCTTCTCGGTCCTCGCGGCCCCGTCGGGATAGCCGACAGTATGGATCACCACCCGCTTCACCGTCCCGTTCGAGCCCTTCGCACCCTGGGCAAAAGGATTGGTCAGCAATTTCGTACCGTCGCGATCGTCGTACCAGGCCATGTCGGAACTCCTCCTGATCCGCGCGCCGGAGCGCGTCCGCCCGCCGGCGAAAGCCGCGAGCCAATCCAGAGATCGGCCGCCCCAACAGCGGCACACGGGAAAAATCGTCAGCGACGACCCGCGCGACAATCAGTCGCGGCAGTCACGCCAACCATGCGGGAGATCGCACCGGACCATCGGGATCGGGCGTGGCTTGCGGCGACGCTCCACCCGTGAGACAAAATCAATCAGTGAGATACCTTAAGAGCGCGCGCCCGGACCGGTCAAGCAAAATCCACCGTTCGAACGGCTACCGGTCCAGCCAGACGTCTTCAAACCTGGGCCAGTTGTACACGCTGTTCACCATCGGCGTGATGCCATGCACCGCCGGTTGCCAACAGGTCGCCGCCTTGTTGTGGTACAGGATCGGCCGCGCCAGATCCTCCTGCAATTTCCGGTCGATGTCCCACACCATCGCCCGCCGCTTCGCGACATCGGTCTCCATCGATTGCCGGTCGAACAGCGGTTCCAGCTCTTTGTTGCAATACTGCGTGAAATTGCGCGCCGACCCGCACGCGTAGTTCTCATAAAAATTCTGGTCCGGATCGTCCACCGCGCCGCACGTGATGTTGGGGCCGATCGTGTAGTCTTTGCGGGTGATCTTCGGAAACCACGCCGCCGTGTCGATCGGCACCAGTTCGGCGTCGATATAAATGTGCCGCAGCATCTCCACCAGCAGCACCCCCGGCTCCCGGTGCGCCGGCACGTTACGCGCGTTCACCGTCAGCTTCAGCCGGTTGTCGGGACCATAGCCGTGCTTCTCCATCAGCTTGCGCGCTTCCGCGCGGTTCGCCTCGATATCGCGGCCATAGCCGGGCACGGTCGCCAGCAGCTCCGGCGGCATGCCCCAACTGCCTTCCGGCGCCGGCTGCATCGCGCCGCCAACCACGCCGTTGCCGTCGGTCAGAATGTCGATGAACGTTTGCCGGTCCAGCGATAAAGCCAGCGCGCGGCGGATATCGGGATCGTCGAACGGCGGCTTCTCCCGGTTCACCAGCACGTTGATCGCGCAATTGTTCGCCACCATCCGGCAAATCGCCGCCGGCTCCTGCAATTTAAGATCCCGCAACACAGGCGCCGTGATTTCGTTCGGAAACGTCATGTCGAACCGGCCGGCGGCGAATGCCATGACGGAGGTGGAGCGGTTGGGCACGATCGTCCATTCGATCCCATCCAGATACGGCCTGTCGGGACGCCAGTAATCCGTGTCGCGCGTCAGTTTGATCGACTCGTTGGCGCGAAACTCGACAAATTTGAACGGTCCGGTCCCGATCGGATGCGCCCGCATCTCCCGAGGCGGCACGTGACAAGGGTAAATCGCCGAATAGCCTGACGCCAGCAGCGACAACAACGCCGGCTGCGGCCGGCCAAGCCGGAACGTGACCTTGAAATCGCCATCCGGGATCACGTCTTTCAGGTTATGATACCAGCCGTTGCGCGGATTGTTGCGCAACGGCGTCGCCGAGCGGCCGAGCAGATAATCCCACGTGCATTTCACGTCCGCCGCGGTGAACGGCTTGCCGTCATGCCAGCGCACGCCTTGCCGCAGCGTGAAACTCAACGCGGTGTTGTCGGCGTTCCAGGCCCACGACGTGGCCAGTTCGGGCTCGATGCTATCGACCGTATTCCGCGGCTCGTCCTGTTTGAAAAGCACGAGATTGTTGAACACCGCCATGAATGGGGCGGTCACCGAATCGCTCGACTCCTCCAGGATCGACGGGCTGGCCGGGCTGTCGCGATGAAACACGCGCAACACGCCGCCGTGTTTTGGCTCCTGGGCCTGAATCGGCCGCGGCCAGCCGATCGTCAGAGCCAGCAACGCCAGCCACGCCAGTCGCCACGTCATCCCGGTATCCCCCGTTCTCGGACGCGATGGTAGCGGAGGATCGACGCTCCGGGCCAGGGGCGCTCCAGTCGGGGTTTCCGTGCGCGTTTCCGAGGACGCTTCTCCGGGGCAAAAATCCACGTGAAGGCGGTGCATCACATATCACCTTAAGTGATCGCCACATTAACGCCACGCCGCGCGCTCAGGGTTGACGCAAGGGCGATTTCGCCAATGTGTATGCGCGAGACCAGGAACGACGGAGTCACCTTGTTGAGTCGCTTTTTCATCGCGCTGGTCATTGTCGCACCGGCGGCCGTCGCGCTGAGCGGGTGCGGGCCGAGCTATTCGCCCGATACCTATGCCAACAACGCCGCGCAGCAAGCCGCCAAGGTCGAGTCCGGCGTCATCGCCGGCGTGCGGCCGGTGCATATCAGCGCGCAAGGCGCCGTGGGCGGCGTGGCGGGCGCGGCGGCCGGCGGGGTCGCCGGATCGCAGGTCGGCGTGGGTCCAACCAGCGCCTTCGCGGCGATCGGCGGCTCCTTGATCGGCGGGATCGCCGGCGTCGCGACCGAGCACATCGTCGGCGACACCGACGGCTTCGAATATATCGTGCGCAAAGCCAACGGCGACATGATCAGCGTCGCGCAGAAAGACGAGAAAGCGTTGTCGGTCGGCCAGAAAGTGCTGGTCATCGCCGGCCCGCAGGCCCGCGTCGTGCCGGATTACACGGTGCCGTTCGAGCCGCCCGCGAAGGTCACGGCCAAACCTACGCCGCCGCCCGCGCAACCCTCCGCCGATGCTCACCCGCCGTCCGCCGAGGAACCCACCGCTCACCCCGCCACCGCGGGAGCGTCGCCTCCGGTCGCGGCGATCACCCCGCCCGTGCCGGCCGAGGCCGCCGTCCCGCCGCAACTCCCCGCCGCGTTCGGTGCGCCGTCAACCGCGCCGCCGCCACTCATTACACCGCCGGAAGTACCGTCGGCTTTCGCTCCCACGACAACGCCCGCGAAGCCGTAATACGGCGAGGGCCTGAGCAGGGTCGCGCGGACTGGAACACGGACCAAGGCTGATAACCGCGGGCGCACCCTGGCCGGGCTTTATTTTGGGCTCCAACCTCGAGAGAATTGCTTAACCCGCCGAGCCCGCCGGCCACGGCGGTCCCTTCAACTCAACCGTGTTGCCCTCCGGATCCTGGGCATAAATCGACGGCCCCTGGCCCTCCGCGCCATAACGTGACGCGACCGGTCCCGTCTCCACCCCATGACTCCGCAAATGCGCGATGATCGCGTCCGCGTCATACGGCTCCACCCGCAAACAGAAATGATCCATGTTCCGCGCTTCCTTGCCCGGTGCCGCCCCGCCGCGCCGCCCCAGTTCGCCATCGATCGGCACCAGGTCGATCAACGCGCTGCCGGCGCGAAGCTGATACAGGCCAAGCTCCTCCTGCACTTTCTCGACGGAACAGCCCAGTACATCGATGTAGAATTTCATCGTGGCCCGCAGATCGGTGACCCGCAAAACCACGTGGTCCAGGTGCGTGATGTGAAACATGCCAGTTCCTCCGGCGGCGGCCCCATTCTGATCATGGGACGCGCGCCGAGGGAAGGGTTCTCCAATCCAATGCCGTAACGCGGCGCGCCGCCGCCCCCGCTTTCCACGCGCCAAACCGGCCGGGCTATTTTATGATCAACCGGGATTGGGGGAAGTCGCATGCGAATCGCGTTGATCGGTGCGTGCGGGCTGCTGTTCGCTTATGGCCTCGTCGCCGCCGCTTTGTTCCTGCTGCAGCGGCAAATCCTGTTCCATCCCGATCAGACACCGCCAGACCTCGCCCGCGCCGCTGTCCCTGGCCTGCGCTCGTTGACCTTCACCACATCGGACGGACTGACCCTGTTGGCGTGGTATCTGCCGCCCGCGTCCGAGGACGGCTTCGTCGTCCTGCATCTGCACGGCAACGCGGGCAATATCGGTCACCGCGCCTATCGGATCGGCCCGCTGAGCCGCCTCGGCTGGGGCGTGTTCCTGCCGGAATATCGCGGCTTCGGCGGCAACCCCGGCTCGCACTCCGAGGCCGGTCTGCGGCTGGACGCCGACGCCGCCCTGAACGCCGTCGGCGCGCTCGGTATCCCGCCGTCGCGCATCCTGCTGTGGGGAGAATCCCTCGGTTCCGGCCTCGCGATCCAACTGGCGGCCGAGCAACCGGTCGCGGCGCTCCTGCTGGAAGCGCCATACACCAGCATCACCGATCTGGCCGTCGCACGCTTCCCGTTCGTCCCGGTGCGCTGGCTGTTGCGAGATCGTTTCGAATCCAGCCGCGCCATCGCCTCCGTTCAGGCCCCCGTTCTGGTGATGCACGGCGCTCGCGACCAAATCATCCCGCTCGCCATGGGCGAGGCGATCCACGCGGCCGCCCCCGAGCCCAAGGAACTATGGATCGCCCCGGACGCCGACCATGTCGACCTCATTGAAGCCGGCGCCATCGCCGCCGCCGCGGACTTCGTGAGCAAGCACGTGCCGCGGCGTTAGCGAGGCTGGCGTTGGGGCTCCGCCCCAAACCCCGCGAGGGGCTTTGCCCCCTCGACCCCAGCCTCCGGGTCAAGCCCGGGGGCAGGCTCCGGCACGCCTTTGCAATCCGTCCATTGGTGGGTTCTTTGGGGAGGGCCGACCGAGACCTTTCAAGGTCTGGGTTGGCCCTCCCCAAAGAACCCACCAAAATGAGTGGTTCCAAGGGCAAGCCCTTGGCGGGGTCGAAGGGCAGCGCCCCTCGTGGGGTCCGGNNGAGACGCAGGCCTGGATCATCGCGTAGGCGGCGCGCCACACGGTCGCGGCGTCCATTGCCTGCAGCAGGCAGCGGTCATGGACGGTGTATTGGAACCCGGCGCCGCACCCGAACGACGGCCGGTCGTCCCGCGCGGCTGTCAGGATGATCCGGTTGGGGCGCGTCATGGGCGGTTTGGCGAACGAGCCGGAGAAGCAGCTTGAGATCACCACCATGGTCGGCGCGTCGCCACAGCCGTGAGCCAGCGCCTTGTCCAGCGCGGCGGGGGTCAGGAAGTTCTCCGACGGCATCAGCACGAATCCTTCCTGATACGCGCCGTGGGAGGTCGCGAACACGAAGCAGCCCTCGCCGGGACCGGGGTGCAGGCGGTCGATCGCCGCCAGGACGCTGTCCAGCCGGGANNCATGGGCGGCCAACAGCCGGTCGCGCACCGCCTCGGTGGCATGATCGAAGGCCGCGGCGCTCTGATCCCCCGCGATCAGCACCGCTTTGTAGCGCAAGGCGGCCAGGGCGTCGGGGGAATACGCGGGGGCCGGTGGCTCCGCGTAGGTGGCGCGAACGGCCACGATGAGCGTCAGTGAGATGACCAGGCGCAGCGCGAGCAGCCGCGTCGGAAGTCTCCAGCGAGCCGGTACCGTCCTCATTTCGTCACCGTCACAGCCTGAGCCGCGCCACGCCGCGCCTACCGCGGCAGCGTCGTCCTGCCCATCAGGAACTGGTCCACCGAGCGGGCGCATTGCCGTCCCTCGCG
>PLSZ01000370.1 GCA_003164305.1 Acetobacteraceae bacterium | reverse complement strand
TGGCGCTGAACGCGGCGATCGAGGCGGCGCGCGCCGGCGATCACGGCCGCGGCTTCGCGGTGGTCGCCGACATCGGTCGCCAGCAACGCGCCCACCGCGACCACGCCCGGAAGCGCGCCGGCCGCCAGCAACGAGACACCATGCCGGATGACCTCCATTCCGGGTACGACGGGAGGCGCTTTTGGTTCCCTCCGGTTCGAACGAAACGGACGATATCCGGTCAGCCGATGGCGACGCGGCGCTTCTCGACCTCCGCCGCGATCAGCTCGAGGCCAAGCCCAGGTTCTGTCGGCAGATGAAACAATCCGTTGACCGGACGCGGGGGATTGGCGAACACGACATGGCGGCGCGGCGACGGATCGTCGAGTTCGCACGGCTTGGTGGCGTGCAGTTGCGCCGCGCTGACATGCAGATTGGCCATGTGCCCGATCGTCGGCTGCGTCTGGTGCGGCACCAGTTCCACCCCATGCGCCTGGCATAACGCGGCGCAGCGCATCAGCCCGGTGATGCCGCCCATCTTCACGATATCCGGCTGCACCATGCGCACCCCGGCGGAGATCAAATCCGCGACTCCGGCGACGGTGTAAGTCTGTTCGCCCGCCGAAACGGTGATGTCCAGCGCCCGCGCGACCTCCCCGGTTTGCCCGACATGGTAATGCTGCACCGGTTCCTCGAACCACCAGAAGCCGAGCTCCTCCAGCGCGCGGCCGACCCGGATGGCGCCGCCCGTGGTGAATCCGTTGTTGGCATCGAACGCCAGCGGAAATCCCTCGCCGACCAGCCGCCGCACCGCCTGGGCCTTGGCGATGTCGCCCGGAATGTCGTGGTCCAGGGTCGTACGATCGTTGTCGAAACGAATCTTGATCGCGGAGGGCTGGTCGCGCAGCCGTTCCTCGACCACCTTGCACACCTCGTCGATCGTGCGCGCCCCGTTGCCGCCGATCGAGGCGTAGAACGGCAACTCCGTGCGCCACGCCCCGCCGAGCAGCTTATAGATCGGTTGCCCCAGCAGTTTGCCCTTCAGGTCCCACAGCGCGATATCCAGCGCCGCCAGCGCACCGCCGAGCGCGCCCTCCGGCCCGAGCTTCACCAGCTTATGCAACAACCTGTCCTGGATCACCGCGTGATCCAACGGATCGGCGCCGATAACGGCGGGCGCGATGTGATGCTGAAGGATGGTGAGCGAGGCGAGACCGCCCATCATCGGCGACGCCTCGCCGATGCCGGTCATTCCGGTATCAGTATGGACCAGCAGGAAGGCGCCGCGGCGTTCCATCGGTTCCCCCGGCGTCCATTCGATCTGAAACGCCTCGACGCGGGTGATTTTCATGACGGCGGCTGCTCCCTCGGGTTTGATTCAATGTATCACGATGCGCGGAGCGTGTTAACGCCGGCGTCCGATTGGTGGACGAATGGCGATAAGTCGTGAGTTGTGGCGGATGGGCGCGGCGGGCTCTGGACATGCAACGCGACGGCTGTTCCTATCGCGGCCCGCGGCTGGATGGCGCCGCCTGACGCTCATGGATGGTCTGATGCCGCGTGCCGTTCGGATTTACGCCGCCGCGTTGTGTGCGTCGCTCGCCTCGGCCGGCGCGAGCGCGGACGATGCCGCGTTCCAATGGCGCGATCTGGGCGCCGCGACCTACGACACCACGTGCGCTGCCTGTCATCAGCCCACCGGTCTCGGGTTGCCGGGCACCTTCCCGCCTTTAACCGGGCATGCGCCGGAGGTCCTGGCGCTGCCGGGCGGCCGGGCCTACCTCGCGCGTCTGGTTGTCTTCGGACTTGAAGGCGAGATCACCGTCGATGGCAAGCCGTTCGACAGCACGATGCCGCCGTTGGGTGAGACACTGAGCGACGCGCAACTCGCCGCCGCGCTCAATCACGTGCTGCATGGTTGGGGCAACGACAAAGCTCTGCCAGCCGGTTTTAAGCCGTTCGTTCCCACCGACATCGCCGAAGCGCGCGCCACCAAAATGACGGCGGCCGAGGTCCACGCGCTGCGCGGTCAGACAACGCCTGGGCCGGCGACCGTTTCGGTGCCGGTGACGTTCACGGCGGAGCAGGCCAGTCGCGGCCAGGCCGCGTATCGCCGCGCCTGCCAGGATTGTCACGGCTTCAATTTAAATGACGGGGAATTCGGCGGCGCGCCGCTGAATGGCCAGTATTTCGCGCGGCACTGGGGCAATGGCAGTCCCGCGGCTGTGTACGATTTTCTGCTGGCGAAAATGCCGCCGGACCGTCCAGGAAAGTTAAATCCACAAACTTATGCCGATTTGCTGGCGTTTTTGTTGAACAAGAATGGATATCCCGCCGGCCAGACCGAGTTGCCCCCGGATCAGGACGCGCAGCGGCACATGACCTTGAAACGTTAGCGACGGCATGGGCGACCTGACCTTGCAGCACGTCGTGCTGCGCATTGGCGCCGTGTTATTGATCGCCGGCGTGCACGGCTTCTCGATCGCCGGAATGTCCTGCCTTTTGGGCGATCAGGGGCCACGTCACGATGGCCGCCTTGGCCTGGGCCCGTGGCGGCACCTGGATCCGATCGGCGGCTTGCTGATGGTGTTTTTCACGTTCGGCTGGATCCGTCCGATCGCGGTGGATCCTGGTTCGCTGCGATCCGGACGCGTGGGATTGGTCGCGGTCGTGGCGGGGGCGTCGGGCGCGACGTTGCTGCTGGCCGTGCTGGCGCGGATGGCTCGGCCCTTTCTGCTCGGTCTGCTGCCGGACACCGCGGCGGCGACGTTGTTCATCTTTATCGAAACGCTCGGGCAACTTTGCATCTCGTTCACCCTGTTCAACCTGTTGCCGCTACCGCCGTTAACCGGGCAGCATCTGCTCGTCGCCGCGTTGCCGGCCTGGCGAGAGGCTGTAGCCCAGATGCGGATTTATCCCGCGGTGGTACTAATGCTTTTGGTGGCGAGCGGTTTGGCGGAACGCTTACTCGCGCCGGCCGAGAGCATTGTCGCGCGCGTCGTTTTCGGCCAGTGACCCGGCGGGGACGTAGCGGGACTCAATTCCCGCCATGTCGCCGTCGCGGCGCAGACGGCGCATGGAAGACACGATCGCTCGTTTCAGGGTCAGATCGCCTTTCCACAGCCCGAAGACAAACTGATACCGCATGAGCTCCGGCGGCATCCAGCCCACGGCGAGGCCGTTCCGAGACGCCAGTTCCACGGCCAGCATGCGTTCGGTGACGGCGGCGTCGAAGCGTCCCTGCTTCAGGCCGTCGATCAACGTTTGCGCGTCGGGAACGATGGTGATGCGGTCGTTCGCCGCGCGCAACCAGGCCGCCAGCGCGATCCGGTCCAGCCCTGAGGCTGAAACCAGGATGCCGACGCGGCGGCCGCGCGGGTCCGCCTCGGGTCGCGGCGCGAGCCAGGCCCAGCCGGTGGCGGCGTAAGGCGGCGTGACGTCGAGGAACGATCGCGTGGTGTCCGAACCGGCGACACCCCCTGCGATGACGTCGCATTGCGCCCGTGTCAGCCGCCAGGCGCGCGGATTGAAGTCTTTGCCCATCGCCGAATTCGTAACGATGGCCAGGCCGACGCCAAGATCGGCGGCGATGGCGTGCAAGAGTTCGATGTCGATGCCAGGCGCGGCCGGATCGCCGGTCACCAACGGTGGGTAGGATGGCGGCACGCAAACCCGTAACGTTCCCGCCGCGCGCACCTGACTGAGCGCCGTGTCGGGCGGAAGTAAGTAGACCGCGCCCAGCAGACCGAACACGCCGGCGAAGGACATGACGTCGCGGCGGGCAGGAAGTTTCATGCGCGGGCGAAGCCACGCAAAGCCAAGGCGAAGAACACCACGGCCATCGCGAGCAACGCGGCCGGCCCCAACGCCGGATCGAATTGGTGGAAATGAATGAACGCCCCGCGCAACGCGTCGACCGCGTAGGTCATCGGATTGATCCGCACCAGGAACGTCAGCCACTCGGGATAGATCACGGCGGTTTGCGCGCTGGTGAGCGACGGATCGAGCGGAAAGACCGAACTCGATGTGAAATACAGCGGCAGAATCACGGCGTTGGAGAACACGCCGAACCCTTCGAAACTGCGAATGCGCCCGGCGATGACGACGCCGAGCGAGGTCAGGCCAAAGGCCAACAGCGCCATCAGCACCAACCCCCAGGCGATGTCCCCGATGGACAACGACAGATCGGCGAATTGCGCCAATACCAGAACGAGGCAGCCGTGGAACAAGGCCACGGTCGCGCCGCCGAGGATCTTTCCCAGCAGGATCGTCGCGCGCGGCAGCGGGGAGACCAGCACCTCCCGCAGGAAGCCGAACTGGCGGTCCCAGATCACCGACACCGCTGACTGGATCGACGTGTACATGATGTTCAGCGCGATGACGGCGGGGAAAATGAATTGCAGATACGTGTACGGAACGACAAACCGGACCTCGCCGTACACCTCGCCGCGAAAATACGGATTGAGGCCGATGCCCATGATCAGCACCCAAAGCAAAGGCCGGCTGACTCCACCGATCAACTGGCCGCGGTCGCGGATCGCGCGCTTCACCTCACGGAACCAGATGGCGTAAAGGCCACCGGCGTGCAACCGGATCGTTTCGGTCATGGTCATCGCGTATGCTCTCCGCCCTGGCGGCCGAACGCCAGAGTCCGCTCGCGCGCGCCGGCCGCCTGATCGCGGATTTCGCGGCCGGTGAGCGACAGAAACACGCTCTCCAGACTGGGTTCTTCCACCGACAGCCGGCGGATATGGGTGCCGTGCCGGGACAGGAATGATTCCGCGAAACTGTCGCCGCTTGATTTAATCACGATTTCTCCATCCGGCCGCACCGTCGCGTCAGGGTATTCCGCGATGATGGCGGCGGCCGCGTCGTCGTGCGGAACGATGCGCAACAACTGCTGGCCGTGCGCCGCTTTCAGCGCGGCCGGCGTGTCCAGCGCCAGAATCGTTCCGTGATCGATCACGCATACCCGGTCGCAGCCTTCCACTTCCTCGATATAATGCGTGGTGACGACAACGGTCAGGTCGCGCTGGCTTCGCAGTTGGTTGATATAGGTCCAGATGCGCTCCCGCGACTGCGCGTCCAGGCCGGCCGTCGGTTCATCGAGAAACAGGATTTTCGACGTGTGGATCAGCGCGCGAGCGATTTCGACACGCCGCTTCATGCCCGAGGACAAGGTCCGCACCAGCCTGTCGCGCCAGTCCCTGAGTTCCACCAGGTCGAGCAATTCGGCGATCCGTTGATGACGCAGCGCCGCGGGAACCCCGAACACCAGCCCATGAAAATTTAAATTCTCATACACCGTCAAACGATCGTCCAGACTGGGCTCCTGAAACACCACGCCGATATCGCGCCGGCTGCGTGTCGGATGCGCCAGCGCGTCCAGACCTCCGACAATCACCGAGCCGGTGTCGGGACGCAGGATCGTGCAAATGATGTGCAGCAAAGTCGTTTTGCCGGCGCCGTTGGGACCGAGCAGAGCGAACAATTCCTGACGCCCGACGTCAAAGCTGACATCCTTCAGCGCTTCCGTGCGGCCGTAGCGCTTGCTGACGCCGGCGATGCGGATCGCGGGTTCCGCGGTCATGGCACGGGTGTTCCGGGAAAACCGGCCTGCTTCAGGATGCCGGCGATGGTGCCGTCCTTGGTCAGCGACGCGATCGCCTTATCGATATTGCTTCTCAGGAACGATTGCTTGCTGAGCAATATGGCGCCGACATCGGCGGTCGAAACCGGCAACGGCGTTGGTTGAATCTCGTGCAACGAAACGAACGCCGGTTCCTTCTGACGCAACGCCCAAAGCGCCGGCGCCCACACCAGCGCGGCGCCGATGCCGCCTGTGGTGACCGCGCGCAACGCCGCCTCGTCCGAGGCCATCGGGTATTTGTCCCAGCGTCGCGCCGCCGGAACGGCCAGAATGTATTGCGTCAACCGCATGTCCGCGCTGGTACCGATGGTGGCGCCGATGGGGCGATCGACCGGCATGTCCGCCAGGGATTTCCAGCCCGTATCGGTGGTCACATAAACATAAGCGGCGCGGTAATACGGGCGAGTGATCGTCAACCACGCGGGATAGGCGTCCGGCACAAGTTTAAACCCAAACGCCACGTCGCAATGCTGGATCAGCAGGCGGTACGTGTCGTCCATGTCCTCGCCGGACATATCCGCGGTCTTCGGATCGTCGCCGACGAGAAATTCCTTCGGTTGCAGCAACAAGGCCGCGGCGACGGCGGCGGCGATGTCCCGCGCGACCGGCCAATCCGGATCGCGCGCGTCGATGCAATAACTGAGCGTGGCGGTGGAG
>PLSZ01000095.1 GCA_003164305.1 Acetobacteraceae bacterium | reverse complement strand
TGGCGGAGGCTTCGTTGGTCTTGTCGGGCGGTATCCCGTTGTACGATGCGGCGGTGATCGGAATGAACAGGAACGGCAGCGCCACCACCTGCAGCATGCGCGCGTCCGTCAGAGTCCAGAACGAGACGCTCGTGTCGAGACCGGTCAGATGATACAGCGAAAACGCGGTCATCGCGAGCGCGCCGAACAGCAGCCATTTGGGTTGCACACGCCCGCTGACGACCCCCGCCAGCGGCATCAGAACGACCGTCAGCACGCCGCCGAGCGACAGCGTCAGGCCCGCCGTGATCGCGTCGTAGCCCATCAGATCCTGGGAGAACTGTGGCAGCAATTGCGTCGTGCTGATCAGCATGAAGCCGATGATGAACATCACGGCGCAGGAAATCGCGAAGGACGGGATCTTCAGCAGCCGCACGTTCATCACCGGTTGCCGGTTGAAGGCCTCCCAGATCACCAGCGTGGTCAGGGAGACAAAGCAGATGGCCGCCAACGTGCTGATGAAGGTCGAGGAAAACCCATCGTCGCGCTCGTAACGATCCAGCACGATTTGCAGTGTGCCAAAGCCCAGTACGACCAGCGCGAAGCCGACGTAATCGACCGACAATCCGCCGCGCGACAACTTGCGGCGTTCCTCGACCAGCACTTTCGGTTCGTAGACGAAGAAGTAGGTCAACGTCAGCGACATCATCCCGATCGGCAGGTTGATCAGGAACACCCAGTGCCAGGAATAGTCGTCGGTCAAATACCCGCCGAGCACCGGTCCGATCGCCGGCGCGACGACCACCGTCAGTCCATACAGCGCGAACGCCATCGAGCGCATGGCCGGCGGGAAGCTGTCGGCGAAAATGGACTGTTCGGTGGGGGCCAGGCCGCCGCCGCCGATGCCCTGAAGGATGCGGCACGCGACCATCATCGTCAACGAGGTCGAGAATCCGCACAGCACCGAACTGATGGTGAAGATCGCCACGCACGACATGTAAAACCGCTTGCGGCCGATCACGTTCGACAGCCAGCCGCTGATCGGCAGCACGATCGCGTTGGACACGAGGTAGCTGGTCAGCACCCATGTCGCTTCGTCCTCGCTCGCGGCCAGGCCCCCGGCAATGTGACGCAGCGCCACGTTGGCGATTGTCGTGTCCAGCACTTCCATGAACGTTGCGATGGAGACGATGACGGCGATCAGCCAGGGACTGTTCGGTCCGGCCGCCGAACGAGGCAGATCGGCGTTGGCATTACCCCGCTTATTGCCCCTTTGGGCCACCGCTCAGCGCACCTTGACCTGAGGCTCGACCGAAAGGCCAGGCGCCAGGCGGACGTTATTGAGGCGATCGTCGTCGAAGACGATCTTGACCGGCAAACGTTGCACCACCTTGACGTAATTGCCGGTGGCGTTTTCCGCCGGCAGCACACTGAAGGCGGATCCCGTGCCGGTCTGGAAACTATCGACCCGGCCGCGGAACGTCCTGCCCGGATAGGTATCGATATGAATGTCCACCGGATCGCCCGGCTTCATATCGGTCAGCTGCGTCTCTTTAAAATTCGCCGTGATATACATTTGCGTTGGCACGACCGCGATCAGCGCCTGGCCAGGTGCCACGTAGGTGCCCAGTTCGACGTTGCGTTTGGCGACGCGGCCGGCGACGGGGGCGACGATCTTCGCATAGGACAACTGCAATTTCGCGTTATCGGCGTTGGCCTCGGCCTCTCGAACGCTCGCCGCGGCCGCGTTGGCCTGAGCTTCCGCCGCCTCGATCTGCGCGCGTCCGCCACCCACCGCCGCCTTCGCCGCCTCAAGCCGCGCCTGGTTCCCCTTGGCCGTTGCCTGCGTCTTATCGATGTCCTGCCGCGTCACGGCGCGCGGATCGACCCCGCGATAACGCGCCAGATCCTGGTTCGCCTGTTGCGAGTCGGCCTGCGCGACCAGCACCTGGGCGTTGGCCTGATCCAGATTGGCCTTTTGCAGCGCCACCTGCGCCTGAGCCTGCGCCAGTTGCGCCCGCGCGCTGCCGAGGCTCGCTTCCGCCTGCGCCAACTTCTCCTGATAATCGCGCGGGTCGATCTCCATCAGCAACTGCCCGGCGGCGACCTGTTGGTTGTCGTCGAACAGGATATTGGTCACGCGGCCGGAAATCTGCGACGAAACATTGGCGACATGGGCGTCGATAAAGGCGTCGTCCGTGGTTTCGTAATGCCGGGCGTTCAGCCAGTACAGCACGCCGCCGACGATCAGCGCCAACAGCACCAAACCGCCAATGATGTACGGCAGCGCACGCCGCGGCCGGGATTTTGGCGGACCCTCCGGCTTGTCCTTGTCGTTGTCTTTGTCGTCCTGGTGTTCCTCGGCCTCCGTCGCGTCATGGAAGCCGTCGCGGTAGCCGGTCCGGTACCCGGGAGCCTTGTCCGGACCTGGATATTCCTGACGCGTGACCGCCGGTTCCGCCTCGGGACTCGGGTTGTCGAAGTTCTGAATTTCGTCCGAATCGGAGCCGGGGTGCCGTGTGGGCGAGCCAAGATTCACGTCCGCGGCCATGCGTCATTCCTCGTCGTCGCGACACGGCGGCGCCGCCTGTTCAGCCATCGCGGGGCCGCGGCTCCGCATCCAACGATAACGGCGATGCCGCCCGCTGGTTCCCGGCGCGCGCTGAGCGCAACGAATTATCCCTTCGCGTTTCGCATGATTTCCGCGATCCGGGCGTTGGTGCCATTGATATCCGGCAGCTTTTCCCCGGCCGCCACGCGCTTGAATGTCTCATTCTTCTCCTTGTCCTGCATCGCCACCGCGCGGGCGGCCGCCTCCGCGATGTCACCCGGTTTCAGCACCAGCACACCGTTTTCGTCCGCCAGGATGGCGTCGCCCGGCTCCACCGACACGCCGCCGCAACTGACCGTCGTGCAGAACTCGCCAAATGTGAACTGCGCTTTTCCCGTGACCGTCGATAAGCCCCGAGCCCAGACCGGCATGTCGAATTCCCGCAACTCCTGCACGTCGGTCGCCGGCCCGTCGATGACAATCCCCACGCATCCGGCCGCCTTCGCCGCGAACGCCACCCCGCCGCCGCACACCGCGTGCCGCGTATCGCCGGAGCGGTCAATCACCAGAAAATCCCCCGGCCGCAGCTGACCCAACGCATAATGCACGATCGACGTATCCGCCCCATAACTCCGCACCGTCACCGCCGTGCCCGCCAGCCGCCGATAGCCCGGCAGCAGCAGCCGAACCTCCGGCGCCATGAACCCGTGATGGCGGAAATGCCCGATCGTCGCCGGTTCGGCCCGCGTCAGCTGCTCGATCAGCGCCGGATCGATCTGAGGCGGCAACGCGTTCAGCACATACATCGGAGGCTCTCCCTGGGTTTCAACCACCCCAGACTGCCCGATGAGGACTTGTTCGTCACCTCGCGGTCGTGTCAGGAACGCGCATGGACAACGCCAGGATCGAACCCCCCGAACCGCTCCGCGCGCAACGAATCGCATGGGCCATCCTCGGCCTGGTCTTCATCGGTCTGGGGGTGTGGACGCTTGACGAGTTTCTGGCCGCCCTGGTCTGGGCCGCCATCCTGGCCGTCGCCTTCTGGCCGTCGTTCCAGCGCGCCCGCACCCGTTGGCCGCCCGGTCGCCATAATGTCCTGCTGCCCGCGCTGTTCACCCTGGGCATCGCTTTGGTGTTCGTGCTGCCCATCGTCTGGGCTGGACTCCAGGTCGGACGCGAGGTTCGGACCGTCATGACCTGGGCGGAAAGCGCGCGGCACAATGGCATCCCGGTGCCGGACATCGTGACCCATCTGCCGTTCTTCGCCGCGCAGGTGACTCAATGGTGGCGGCAGAATCTGTCCGATCCCGACGCGGCCGCCGATCTTCTGGCGCGCCTCAGTAACCCGGAATACGTCACCAGGGGCCGCGAGCTCGGCGTCATCATCCTGCACCGTCTGGTGACCTTCGGGTTCTGCCTGCTGACCGTGTTCTTCCTGTTCAAGGACGGCGACACCCTGGTGACCCAGATGCGCCGTGCCGGAGCCCGCATGTTCGGCCCAGGAGCGGAACGGATCGGCAGGCAAATGATCGCCTCGATCCACGGGACCGTGAACGGGTTGGTGTTGGTGGGCCTCGCCGAGGGCCTGTTGCTCTATGCGGTGTACCTGTTCGCCGGCGTGCCGCGGCCGACGTTGCTGGGAGCGGTGACCGCGGTCGGCGCGATGATCCCGTTCGGCGCGCCACTGGTGTTTGGCCTCGCGGCGTTGCTGGTGCTGGCTCAGGGCATGATGATCCAGGCGATTGTGATCGTGGTCGCCGGCGCGGTGATCAGCTTCGCCGCCGACCATTTCGTCCGGCCCATCCTGATCGGCAACGCGACCCGACTGCCGTTCATCTGGGTGCTGTTCGGGATTCTGGGCGGGGTTGGCACCTGGGGTCTGCTCGGGCTGTTTCTTGGGCCGGCCATCATGGCGGTGCTGATCCTGCTGTGGCGCGAGTGGACGGATACGATATGACCGAGGAGGACACTTAACATGGCCGAGACCAGAGCCGTCGTCGTCGATCCATCCAGTAACGAACGCCTGGCGATCCAACGCGTGCCCCTGGCGCCCGCGTATCGGGATGAGGTCACGGTCCGCGTGCGCGCGATGTCTTTGAACCGAGGCGAGGTCAATCGCGCAATGCGGGTGGCGGAGGCCGGCTGGCGGCCCGGCTGGGATTTCGCTGGCGTGGTCGAGGCGGATGCCCCGGAAGGAGGAGGGCCGGCGGTTGGCACGCGCGTGGTTGGGATGTTGCCATCCGGCGCATGGGCCGAAACGATCCGGGTGCCGAAGGATTCGCTGGCCGCGTTGCCCGATGGCGTGACGGATGCCCAGGCGGCGACGTTGCCGGTGGCGGGGCTCACGGCGCTGCACGCGTTGCGGCAGGGGGGATTGTTGCTCGGGCGCAAGGTGTTGATCGACGGCGCGTCGGGTGGCGTGGGGCATCTGGCCTGTCAATTGGCGGTCGCGTCGGGGGCGATCGTTTATGGCCACGCGCGAAACGCGGGATATCAGGCGATGGTCGCGCAATGGTGCGGGGAGCGAACGATCGTCGCGCCGGACCTGGCCGCCGCCGCGGCGTCCGGGCCGTTCGATCTGATCCTGGACTCGGTGGGCGGTTCGGCCTTGGGCGCGGCGCTGGGCATGTTGCGTTCGGGTGGCACCTGCGTGACGTTCGGGGTGTCGGAAGCGCCCACGGCGACGTTCGAGAGCGGAGCGTTCTTCCGTGCCGGTGGCACGCGGCTTTATGGGCTTATCCTGTTCCACGAACTGAAGAAAGTGGAGCCCGCGTCGGAAGGGTTGGCCATCCTGGCCGGCATGATCGAACGCGGGACGTTGC
>PLSZ01000515.1 GCA_003164305.1 Acetobacteraceae bacterium | reverse complement strand
GCGCGGATCAGGACGCGGGTTATTCGATCGGTTAACGACGCGCCAGGATGAAGGGAAACGTGCCTCGACCCGGCCGCTGGCGATCACGACGGCTCGCCGATCGTCGTGCGAAGTTGAGTGTCCCGCGATGCGAAGGCCTGGAGCACCATGGCCACGTTACCAGGTGTCGCTGAAACCGTCGTTGGCCCGGTTGGCGCACCAGGATACCCACCCTACGAGGTTCCCTGGTCCGGTATCGGCTCTATCCTGCCTAACAGTACGACGTATGAGGCGATGCCGATCAGCAGCACCACGCCGGCGATTAAGAAAGCGCCGCTGAACGAACCCGTCAGACCGACAACGTAGCCGGTGGTGACAGGGGCCACGACGCCCATCAGGTTGTTGACGAAGTTCATGATGCCACCGATCGTGGCGGTGCCACCCTTCGGTGCGATCAGCGACGGAATAGACCAGCCGACCGGCGCGGCGGCCGCCAGCCCACCAAGCGCGATCGAGATCCACATGATCGCCCACAAGGGCTCCGTTGTGAACACCGCGCCAAACACCGCGAGACCGATCAGCATGCCGACCACCAGCACGGTTTTGCGCACGCGCGTTTCGTCGTGGCCACGCTGGATCAGGTGGTCAATCAGCCATCCGCCCACGGCGAGGTCCGTTATCGTCGCGACGATCCACGGGATGGTCGTATAGCCGGCCGAAGTCAGCAGGCTCATATGCATTTCGCGCACGAGATAGCCTGGTAGCCAGGTCAGGAAGAGGTAAAAGGAATAGCCATAGGCGGCGAAGCCGATGGTCAGCCCCCAGACTTTTTTGTTGCCCAACAGATAGCCGAGCATCGCCCCCGCGCCGGTCGACGCGGCGCCTTCTGGTGCCGCGCCACCGGCCTTGATGTAATCGTGCTCGGCGACGCTGAGGTGCGTATCGGCGCTGGGATCGCGGTAAAACAGCCAGAATACGACGAAGTAGGTGAAACTCAGGATGGCGGTGACCCAGAACGCACCCCGCCAGCCGAAATGGATGACGGCGAGCGCCACCAACGGTGCGCCGATCACGTTGGAGAACTTCGCGGCGGCATCGAAAATAGCGGTGGCGAGTGCCCGCTCTGAACGCGGGAACCAATAGCCGGTGGCCTTGGAGTTGGCGGGGAACGCGGGCGCCTCCGCGACGCCAAGCAGTATCCGGGCGGCGATCACCCCACCAAAACCGCTGGCCAGGGCAGTGAGCGCGGTGGCGACCGACCAGAGCGCGGCGCCAATACGGCTGATCGGCGTCACCCCGAAACGATCCAGGATCATCCCCGTTGGGATTTGCATCAACGCGTACGACCAGAAGAAAGCGCTGAACAACCAGCCGAGTTGCGCCGCGTCCAGCCCGAAGACTTTCTGGATCTCCGGCCCGGCGACCGATAGGTTGATGCGGTCGAAATAATTTATCAGGATGCCTGATCCAAGCATCACCCCGATCCACCATCGGCGTCGAGGGACCGTCCGCTGAGGGGAATTCGCGTCCATTATAGATGTCCTTTCGTCGCATGAATCGCGGTATCGGCGGCGATGCGTGATGAACTGATCTTCAACGTCGTGTACCACCCGGTCACCGTGCCCGGCGAAGACCGGAACTGTTCAGCCATCGCCAGTACAATTGGCTACCAGGCCAAGAATACGCCTGGAACCATCGCGACGGGCGTGCATTGATCTGGATCAGAAAACCGGTGAAGTCGCGCATTCGGGTTCGATCGCCAGGCCTGGCGAAATGAAGGCCATGGTCACCGCGACCGGCATGAACACCTATCCGGGTGGAACCGCGCGCGCGCCGCGGTCTACGGCTGGTTCGTCACCCCGATCGGCTGGAGCAACGCCGGGCTGGTCTGGGCTTATGCGCTCGTCTGGTTCTTCATCAACAGCGGCCGCGAGATTGTCACCTATAGGCTTTACGACCATCGTGGGTCACGACAGGCGGCGCACCTGGCGCGGGCCGAGAACTGGCTGGTGAATCATGTTCCCGGCCATCGGTGACCCGGCGCGAGCGGACCACGCTTTGTTGACTGACGTCGTGGAATGGATGAGGTAAATCATGAAATGTGTTCTGGTGGCGACCGATGGATCCGAAGGCGCTGACCGAGCCGTTGACCACGCGGCAAAACTTGCGAAGGACAACGCCGCCGAGCTTATGATCGTCAATGTCATCGGCGGTTATGGCCTTCCCGACCCGGTGTTCAGGGCCTTCACCGAGGGAGGACATGTCTGGCTGGACGAGTTGCTCAGGTCGCTGTCGACGGAGATGTTGACACATGCGAGGGACCGCGCACGCCTCGCCGGCGCGACCACGATCCAACTCGACTCCCGCCACGGCGAGGTCACGCGGACCCTCATCGACATCGCCCGGCAAAAGCCGGCGGACATCATCATCGTCGGCAAACGTGGTGCTGGGCGTATCGCCGGACTGCTGCTCGGCAGTGTCTCACAAAAACTTGCCAGTCTTTCGCCGGTGCCAGTTACCATCGTTCCGTGAGCGGCGGATCTCGGCCGGCAGAAATTCACAATCATCCTGAAATCGATGACGTCCCCGCGGGCGCTCAGGCACCTGGGCCTGGATGTTTGATCAGCTGGCGCGGCCACGAAGGACTCATCGACTCACGTTGAGGAATCCCCACGTAAACCCGGATTCGGATGCGGCAACGCCGTAGTCGCTGTCGTCATTGCAGGCGATTAATCGGTCCAGCCATTGGTTCCGGCGCCCCATGATTCCGGCCAACCGGCTTCGGGCGAAAGTGCTGATATTCCCGTTGCATACCCTTGAGGTTCCCGGAGGTCAGCGCGCTTCATCGCCCTCAAACATGGTGGGAGTTCCAAGTTCCTTGAGGTGAAAGAGGCCGAATGCCCGCTCGCCATTGAAGTCGAGAACGCGGAGATCGTCGCTTTCATGCAGGTCGCGCATCACGACCCCAAAGTGCCCGCCGTATCGGACTTCAGCCACGGCGGTCGGAATCTCGTAAGCGATGAACTTGGTGATTCCCTTGGCTCGCAGCTTGTCCAGCAGCGCCGGTTCCGTCAGCGACGCATAAGAGGTGATAATCACAAGCGGTCCACTTCCGGTGAACAGCAAAGCAACCTTCATGATCAACCCTCCTGACCCGACTTCTCGATTAACATTTTCGCTTATTGCTTCCGCGGTGACCTTGATCCACGTCAATTGGCGATCACGATGCCAGGATATTATTTTCATCACAACGCACCGAAGGACGGCGGCCCGATAACCGCGCCAGGTCCCGGGCGCCTGTTCGCGGCGTCACCACCCGGGGCGTCCGCGGCTGACGGTCCGGGTTGGTGGCGGAGACAACCCGACACCGCGCCGCCGGTCACGGACAGGAGGATCGCCTTCCGATCCGACCCGTTGATCGACACCGACGTGGGCGATCCTCGCAACCAGGTGCCTGGCGGCGTCCACGACATCGTGATGAACCCGAAGACAGACAAGATCGCTTACCTGGTCATCGCCCGGCACGGGATTTTTGGCTTCGACACAAAATACGTGCCGATCCCCCGGGGTGCCTTCAGGGCGACACGGACCATGAACCTGCTCGTCCTCGACGCGACCAGCGCGAGGATGGACGCCGCCCCGGACGTGAGCGATGACCAGTTCGCGCCCACGGGACACTTCGATCAGGAAAGCCAGAAGATGGACGCCTATTGGACGACGCGTCTCGCGCGTGGCAAATCCGGCGGGTCATCCCGGATCTCAGTGTTTTCGATCGACGAGACACTGAAAACGAAAGAGGAGCGTTCAATGTCGTGGTCGGCATCGGGCATCAAGGGCTACGCGATCGCGGCGAGCGATGGCAAAATCGGCACGGTCAGCGACTTCCTGTTTGACGACGACAGCTGGTTGGTGCGTTGGTTGGTCGTCGATACCGGCCATTGGCTCCCCGGTCGCAAAGTATTGCCGCCGCCGCTCGCCCTGGGGCACCCCGATCCGGAGAAACTCGAATTCCCTGTCAGGCTGAGCATGACGCAGGTCAAGGAGAGCCCGAATATCAAAACCGACAGACCCGTATCGCGGCAAATGAAGAGCGACGTTTATGATTACCATGGTTGGAGGCCCTATTGGGGCGCCGGCTTTTACATGGGCGGTTTCGGCTATCCGAACGGCGCATGGGTCGGGTCGCCACCCCTGGGATTCAGCCGGCGCGAAGAGGAAATCGCCCGGCGCCAGCGAGATCGGGACGATCCGCGTCTCCGCGGCACTCAGGCGGTCACCGGGTACCATGTCCACGCCAGCGACGGCGAGATCGGTCATGTCGAGGATTTTCTGGTAGAAGATTCTGACTGGAGCATCAGATTCCTGATCGTTGATACCCGCAATTGGTGGCACGGGAAAAACATCCTGATCTCGCCGAAATCGATCACCAGGATCGATTATATGGACCGTCTGGTCGATCTCGACG
>PLSZ01000037.1 GCA_003164305.1 Acetobacteraceae bacterium | reverse complement strand
CACCAGCAGCAGCACGAACAGCGCCGCCGCCGTTCGCTCCAGCCCGCCGGCCGCAAGCGGCGTGCCGGCGAGTTGTGCGCCGTAGCGCAGGGCGAGCAGCACCAGCGCCAGCGCCGCCGCGCAATCCAACGCCGCCGAGGACAGGAACGCCATCCGCAGCACGCGCATCGTGCGCACCCGAAGCTCGTCCGCGGCGCGGCCGAGCGAAATCGCCTCGTCCTCCGCGCGGCCATGCATGACGATGGTGGCGATGCCGCGGATGCGATCGAGAAACCGCGCCTGCAGCCGCGTCAGAGCCAGAAATTGATCGCGCGACGCCGCCGCGGCGCCGAGGCCTGACAGCGCCATGGCGACCGGCACCAGCATTCCGGCCAGGCCAAGGATCAGCCCAGCCATTGGATCCAGCGCGATGACCACGAGCACGACGATCGCCGGTCCGGCGACAGCCAGCGCGGTGGCGGGAATGAAACGGCCGAACAGCCCGTCCACGGCCTCGATCCGATCGACGACGATCGAGGCCAGCTCAGCCGAATGCCGCGTGCGCGACAGTTCCGGCCGAGCCTGGGCCAGCCGGGCGACGGTATCGGTGCGCAAGCGGCGCCGCGCGGAGGCGCCGGCGGTGAAACTGGCCCGGTCGGCGGCGTAGCCAAGGCCGGCGCGCGACAGGGCGGCCAATGCGAAACCCGCCAGCGAGGCGCCGATCGCCGCTCCGGTCAACACGTTCGCCGCGCAAAACGCCTGTATGATCGCCAGGATGGTGCCGAGCACGCCGAGTACGATGACCGGACGCGCGAGGCGCTGCCCCTCGCGCTGCTCGCGCCTGACCCACGCGCGGGCGGCGGTTCTGGCTTCATCGACGTTCGACATGCGGCGCGCATGTAGCGCGGACGGTTGAGGTTGGACAGAGCGCCCCCGGCTCATTCCGCCGCCGAGACGTCAGGCGGTGGCGCCGCCATCCACCGGCAGCGCGACGCCGGTGATGTAGGATGCCTCGTCGGAGATCAGGAACAGCGCGGCGTTGGCGATTTCCTCGGGTCGCGCGGGCCGGCCCATGGGGGTCTGGCCGCCACGTTTCACGACCAGGCTTTCCGCCGTTTCGCCCGGTGGCAACTGACTGTCCGGCCGTGCCACGAACACCCGCAACATCGGTGTATCCACCGGTCCTGGGCAGACCGCGTTCACCCGGATCTTCTCCCGCGCGTACCGCTTCGACAACCCGTGCACCAGGCCGACGATACCGAACTTGGCGATATTATAGACCGGACTGAACTGCGAGCCGGTCAGGCCCGAGGTGGACGCGGTGTAGAGCAGCGCGCCTCCGCCGCGGGCCCGCAATTCCGGCAACGCCGCCTCGGTGGTGACGAGCACGGTGCGGACATTGAGGTCCATGGCGAGGTCGAAGTCCTTCCAGTCCAGGCCTTCGATCGCGGCTGGTCCGGGATGGCCGACATGGTTCCAGACGAAATCCAGCGCGCCGAACGCGCGGGTGGTTTCGCGCACGATGCCGCGGGCGAACCCGTCGTCACGCAGGTCGCCGGACAGCGCGATGGCTCGGCCGCCGGCATCAGTGATGTCCTTCACCACCGCGTTCGCGGCGTCCGCGTCCAGATCGACGACCGCGACCGCGGCGCCCTCCTGTGCGAAGCGGAGCGCGCCGGCGCGGCCCATGCCGGATCCGGCGGCGGTGACGATGCCGATTTTGTTTGGCAGGCGCATGGTCGTTCCTTTTTTGATGGCGTTTATTGGCGGGCTTTCAACCATTCCATCATGATGTGGTTGAACGTCTCCGGATGCTCGACATTCGGAAAATGCCGGGCCGAGGCGATCTGTTCGTAGCGGCCGTTGGCAACGAGGCTGGCGATGCGGCGATTGGCCTCGGGCGGCGTGCCGGCGTCGTCGGCGCCACACACGACCAGCACGGGGATTTTCACCGATGGCAGCTTCGGCACGAAATCGTAATCGCGGATCGCGGCCGTGCAGCCGAGGTAACCAACCGGCGTGGTGCCGACGATGGTGTCGCGGATTTGCTTGTAGCGATTGGGCCGATTGGTTTTGACGTCGTCGGTCAGCCAGCGCTCCACCGTCACGTCGGCGATCGGCAGCAGCGAATCGGCCTCGTGCACGATCCTCTCACGCTCCTCCCATATCTGGGTCGAACCCGGCGGCGTTCGCGGCATCGTATCGCACCACATCGCGGACAACAGACGGTCCGCATGATCGAGCGCGAAGGCCTGGCCGATCATGCCGCCGATGGAAAGACCGATGTAGTGGACTTTGGCGAAGCCCAGAGCGTCGAGCACGGCGGCGACGTCGGCGGCGAGCAGGTCCATCGTGTAAGGCCCGCCGACCGGATCGCTGCCGCCGTGCCCGCGCATATCGACGCGCAGCACGCGAAAACCGCCGGCGAGCAGCGCGGGCACTTGTTCGGCCCACATGCCGCCGTCGGAGGCGAGCGAGTGTGTCATGCAAACGACCGGCGCGGACTCCGGACCAACCAGGTCGTAAGCGATATGGCGGCCGTTCAGTGGCAGCAACATGAGGTGTTTCTCCCGGATTGGATCCAGACGATAGCGGAATAAAGCATCCAAAAACCTTAGTGTCTTAGTGTCTCAGTGTTAAAGCTGGCGAACCCCCGCCCCGCACGAACCGATCATGATGACGCACCCGGTGTCCCTTCAACTGTCCTCGACCTTCAACCGCCGGAAAGCATTAACACTAAGGCACTAAGACACTAAGTTTCATTCACGCGCGGAACACGTCGATGCGGTCGGATCAATCAGCCAGTTTCCATCGGAAGGCTGTCGTCCTTTGCCCACTCCGACATCGAAGCGTCATAAACCTTGACTTTCGTGTGACCGAGCATGGTCAGCGCGAACGCGTCGGCGGTGGCGGCGATACCGCCGCCGCAATAGACGATGACCTCGCGATCCATCGCGCCGACCTGGTCGAACTTTTTCCGGAGTTCGCCGGCCGGCAGGAATGTGTTGGTGGCGGGGTCGAGCAAATGCGCGGCCGGTAGATTGGCGCTGCCGGCGATGCGGCCCGGCCTGCCATACGTATTGCCGCCACTGGCCTTATGCTGATCCGGCGACAGCGCGTTGAGCGTGCAGATCGCGCCATCGCCGATCGCGGCCTTCACCTGGTTTTTGTCGGCCATCAGGTTCCGTGGTGGCTTTACGGAGAAAGTGCCTGGCGGGCGATTTGTGCCGGCGCCAGATTCGGTGGGGCGATGTTCCCGCGCCCATTTCTGCCAGCCGCCGTTCAGCACCGCCGCCTTGTCGTGGCCGAACTCGCGCAGCAGCCACCAGACACGGGTCGCCCATTGCGGACTGGTGGTGCTGTAAAGCACGACGTTCGTGTCATCGCTCACGCCAAACCGTCGTATCGCGGCGGCGAAATCCTCGGGCGTCTGCCGCATGAATCGGAACGTGTGCGACGTGTCCGATACGTCGCGCGACACGTCGCAGAATTGCGCGCCTTTGATGTGGCCTTTTTCGAAGTCCTCGCGCCCCGGTACGACGTCATAGGTGATCTTCGGGTTCGGGATCAGATGCGTGGTGCAATCGAGCACCACCACCGTCGGATCGTCGAGATGTTGTTCGAGCCAGCCGGTCTCGACCAGAAACTCCGGATACGCGAAGCCTGTCATTTAGTGACCCGCCGGTAGTTCGGCCAGTTCGATCACGCAATTGCCCGTGGCCGAGGGATCGAGGAACACAATCTTCGACCCGCCGTGGCCATTCTTCCACGTGTCGCTTTGCAGCTTCACGTTCTTGGCCTTCAGTTCGGCGATGGCGCCTTCGATGTCGTCGACCTCGAAACAGATGTGATACAGGCCGGTTCCCTTTTCCTTGATCCAATCCGTTACGCCTGATTCAGGTCCGGTGCCTTCGAGGAGTTCGATATAGGTCTGGCCGATCGGCAACATCGCCAGCCTGGTCTGGCCGATTTGTTCTTCATATTCCACATCGAGCCCGAACGTATCGCGCATCAGCTCCAGCGACTGTTTGATGGAATCGACCGCGATGGCGATATGCTCGACGCGTTTGATCTTCATGGCCCGTCTCCTTCAGGAAATGGTGACGCCGCTGTCCACCGGATACACCTGTCCGGTGACCATACGCGATTCATCGGACGCCAGGAACACCGCCATGTGGGCGATGTCCTCGGGCTCGATCAGACCGACCAGATGCGAGTCCGCGAGCTTGTTCAGCGCGGGATTGCCGGCCACCAGCGCGCGCACCCGATCGGTCATCGTCGCCGANNTCCACCGCCATCGAGCGCGTCATCGCGGCGACGGCGCCTTTCGCGGCGGTGTAACAATCGCGGCCGGGAATGCCCATCAGGGCGACGTTCGACGACATGTTGATGACCGAGCCACCGCCGGATTTGATGATCGCCGGAATGCCGAAGCGGGACCCGAGGAAGGTGCCGAACAGATCGAGCTTAATGACCCGCCAGAATTCCTCGATCGGGGCATCGACGACGGTGTTATCGACGTTGGTGGAACCGCCGGCGTTGTTGTGCAGGATGTGCAGCGCGCCGTAATGGTTCAGTGCCGCATCGATCGCCGCCTTCATGCTGGCTTCGTCGGTCACGTCCGTTGGTATCGCGATGCAATCGCCGCCCGCCTGGGC
>PLSZ01000547.1 GCA_003164305.1 Acetobacteraceae bacterium | reverse complement strand
GCGGGTTGGCGTCATCACTGTCTCGGCTGGTTCGTTGACGCCGCGCCATATGGAAGCGGCGGGGGTGCCGCTCGACACCCCCATCGTCGGCACCGAGACCGGGCGCGAGTTCTTCCGCGTGCTGATCAAGGCGGAGAAGGACGACATGGACGTCGATCTCGCGCGCCNNCAACATGCCGCCCTACGCGCACGCGCTGCGGGAGGCGACGGGGCTGCCGGTGTTCGACATCTACTCGCTGATCACCTGGTTCCACGCCGCTCTCCGCCCGCGCGATTTTGGCCGCTGACGTCGGGCGGCGTGCGGCGTTCGGCGTTCGGCGACAGATGGTCGGGTCGAGCCCCATAAGCATCAAGATAAGACCGCCTAGGGTGAAACCCTTCCCCCGTATCGTCATCCTCGGGCTCGACCCTGGGATCCGCCCGAACAGACGCGTCGTCCGATTTTTGACGTCCTCGGCGGGGTCGAGAGATCCTCGGGTCGAGCNNGACGTTTACTCGCCCGAGGATGACGTTTACTCGCCCGAGGATGACGTTTACTCGTCTGAGGATGACGGGAAGAGGCGCGTTTTCCTCTCGCGGCGCTTATTCTTGATGCTTATGGGGTCGAGCCCGGCCATGACGCTCAGTGGTTGGCGGAACACGGCGCGCGCCCTGGGCCGCACATCCCTGGGCGATTTGTACGTGACCTTTTTGAAGAATTCAGCGAGATACGATGCCACCGCGATGCGAGCGGGCGATCCGGACAGACACCCCGGCCGCGCCCGCTCCTACGCTGCCTGGCTCACGTCACGATCCCCGGAGGATTGAACCCTTGCCGCGTCCCGAGACCTTGGAACCCCGAGCAGGGGAACACCGCGCATGAGCCTGACCCGCAAACGGATTCTGGTGACCGGCGGCGCCGGCTTCCTCGGCTCCCATCTCTGCGAGCGCCTGCTGCGCGACGGCCACGACGTGCTGTGCGTCGATAATTATTTCACCGGCCGCAAGGACAACATCCTCCATCTGATGGACCACCCGCATTTCGAGGTGATGCGTCACGATGTGACCTTCCCGCTGTATGTCGAGGTGGACGAGATCTTCAATCTCGCCTGTCCCGCGTCGCCGGTGCACTACCAGTTCGACCCGGTGCAGACCACCAAGACCAGCGTCATTGGCGCCATCAACATGCTCGGCCTGGCGAAGCGGGTCGGCGCCAAAATCCTGCAGGCCTCCACCAGCGAGGTCTACGGCGATCCCACCGTCCACCCACAGACCGAGGACTATCGCGGCAACGTCAATCCGCTTGGCCCGCGCGCCTGCTACGATGAGGGCAAGCGCTGCGCGGAGACGCTGTTCTTCGATTACCACCGGCAGCACAAGACGGCCATCAAGGTGGTGCGGATCTTCAACACCTACGGCCCGCGGATGCATCCGAACGACGGCCGGGTGGTGTCGAATTTCATCGTTCAGGCGTTGCGCGGCGAAGACATCACGCTGTACGGCGACGGTATGCAAACCCGGGCGTTCTGTTACGTCGACGACCTGATCGAGGGCTTCATCCGCCTGATGGCGACCGGTCCCGAAATCACCGGTCCGATCAACATCGGCAACCCGCACGAAATCCCGGTTCGCGAACTGGCCGAGCGGGTGATCGCGTTGACCGGTTCCCGCTCCCAGATCGTGAACCGCCCGTTGCCGCAGGACGATCCGCTGCAGCGGTGCCCCGACATCTCGATGGCCCGATCCGTGCTGGGGTGGGAGCCGAAGATCGACCTCGAGACGGGATTGACCAAGGCGACTGCGTATTTCCGCCAGTTGCTGGCCGAGTCCGGGCAGCCCGCGGATCGCTGACCGGGTGGATCATTCAGAGAGCCCATCGTTGCCCGCGTCGATCAGCGTCATCATTCCCGCCTACAACGCCGGGCAGCGGGTGAGCCGCACGATCGCCACGGTGCTCAACCAGACATTGCCGGTGCTGGAGGTGATCGTCGTCGATGACGGCTCGACCGACGATACGGTTGAGGTGGTGTCGCGGTTCGGCCCGCCGGTGCGCGTGGTCAGCAAAAAGAACGGTGGTCCCGCCAGCGCGCGCAATCTGGGCGCCAGCCTCGCGACAGGCGACTGGCTGGCGATGCTGGACGCCGACGACTGGTGGTTTCCACGCAAGATCGAACTGCAACTCGCCGACGCGGCGGACGACGATGTCGGCCTGTCGCATTGCCGCCTGGATCACCGGGTCGAGCGGCCGCCACGCGAACTGAGTTTCCAGGCGCTGTGGGATCGCAACTGGATCAGCAATTCCTCAGTACTGATCCGCCGGAGAGTGTTCGAGACTCTGGGCGGTTTCGTCGAGGAGCCAAGACTGATCTCGGTCGAGGACTACAATCTTTGGCTGCGCGTCGCCGCGGCCGGCTGGCGCGTCATCGCCTGCCCGCACATCCTGGTGCATTACACGCAGGGCATCGGCATTTCCTCCAACGCCGACCGGTTGATGCGGGCGTCGCTGTACAACATCGACGATCTGGAAAAACGGCTGTCGCTGCCGGCCGAAATGGCCGCGGCCAAGCGCCGGCAGATCCGCGCCGAGTTTCGCCGCATGGCGTTGTTCGCCAGTGAGAGCAAAACCGCGCGTTCGTTACTGCGTCAGATCTTTCGCGACGAGCCCGGGCTGCGCAACGGGATCGACATGATCGCCGGGACGCTGATCGCGCCGGCCCTCAGCCTGAAGCAGTCCGTTGGGCGGCGGCTGAACCGCGGCCGGGTCGCCAAGGTGACGCTGGAGGACATGCAGGAGAGCGAATTCGCCGAACACCGGATTCCGGTCGAGGAAAAGCCGTTCTGGAATGAGGACGGCGCGCCGATTTCGAATCTTGGTCCGGTGTATCCGCCACGCTCGCCGGCGCGGTCGTTGCGGGTTCCGTTGTTGGTGACGACGATCGACGCGGAAGAGGATTTCGACTGGAACGGGCCGTTCATCCGCACCTCGTCGCGGGTGACGTCGATGCGGTCGCAATACAAAGCGCACCGGGTGTTCGAACGGTATGGCGTCATTCCGACGTATCTGGTCGATTTTCCCGTGGCGTCGCAGGACGAAGGTCGCGGACCGCTGAAGGAATTGCTGGAAGCCGGCCAGTGCGAAATCGGCGCGCAGTTGCATCCCTGGGTCAACCCGCCGTTCGTCGAGGTCATCTCCAACCGCAACAGCTATCCCGGCAATCTGCCGATGGTGGTCGAGTACGACAAGCTGCTGGCGCTGACCAACATGCTGGAGGAAGCGTTCGGCAGCCGGCCGCGGATTTATCGCGCGGGCCGTTACGGCTATGGTCCGAACACGGCGGAAATCCTGCGCCATCTTGGTTATTTGGTCGATACGAGCATGATGCCGTGCTGGAATTACGCGCCGCAGGGTGGTCCCGATTTCCGCACCGTGCGGGCCGAGCCGTACTGGATCGATCGCGACCGCACCGTGCTGGAAATGCCGATTTCCGTGGCCCTCGTCGGCCGCGCCGCCCGGTTGGGTCCGCATGTGTCCGCCGGGCTGTTCAACCGGATCAGCGAGGGCGTCGGCCTGACCGCCGCCGTCGCGCGTCTCGGACTGATCGAGCGCATTCGCCTGACCCCGGAAGGCATCGCCATCGACGAGGGCAAGCGCCTGATCCGGCAAATGATCGGCGACGGGCAACGGGTGTTCGTAATGACATACCACAGCCCGTCACTGGAACCGGGCGGCACGCCGTATGTGCGCACCGCCGACGACCTGGCCCGTTTCCTGGCCTGGCTGGAGGAGTTTTACGACTTCTTCACCAAGGAGATTGGCGGTCAGTGCGTCAGTTGGCGCGATGTGCGGAAAGCGCTGATGCCGGCTCGGTCCGCGGCCGAACAGACGGAGGCGGCGACAGTCGGGTAGCGAACGCGGCGGCGCTTTATATTATCCATTCAAAACTGTATCATCACCAAAAGGTGAATCGTCTCGTTGTCACCAGAATCCGTGTAATACCAGCCGTCCGAAACATTGACCCACGTCATGGCTCGGCTTG
>PLSZ01000353.1:225-12001 GCA_003164305.1 Acetobacteraceae bacterium | reverse complement strand
GGCGCGTCGGCGAACAGGATGCCCTTCGCGGTCAGCCGCGCGCCGATGTCCCGGGTCAGCGCGACCGAGGAGGTGCTGGTGTCCACCACGCACTGGCCCGGCTTCAGACGCGGCTCCAGCGCCGCGACCACGCTGGCCATGGCTTTGCCGTCGGGCAACGACAGCAGGATGACGTCCGCCTCGGCCGCGATGCGTTCCAGGGAGGCCGCGGTCACGGCGTTGGACGCCAGCCGCTCCAGCGGTTCGGGGCGCAGGTCATGGGCCAGGATGGGCTTGCCGGCGCGGCGGGCGAGGTGGCCGCACATCGGCTCACCCATCACGCCAAGGCCGATAAAGCCCAGGGTGCGGATGGGGTTGGGGGTCTGGGGCATGGGCGGACGTCTCCTTCGATAACGGCGGAGACTTGTCAGTTCACGGCGTTCGTCAAGTCCCGCGCGCGATCGGGACCAGCGGCCCGCCATCGGGTGTGGCTACCGCGTCCGTCGGACGACCGGTCAGATTTCAGCGTTGACTTGACCTGGCGATGCTGGTGAAACCCCACGCGGAACAGCAGGATTTTGTTGATGAGACCTTGGCCGGAAGCCTCCATCGGAACGACGGAATGACGAGGGAAAGCCGGCGCGGACACGGCTCCGATGGTATCGCGCCATCAGCCGCCTCCACCCGCTCCACGGCCGGACGCGCGACCTAAGCGATGGAGGCGCCGTTTTCCGTCCGGGGACTTTGCGACATCATTGGCAACGCGGTTGATTTTATCACGCTGTATCCGGGTACCAACCTGGTTCCCGCGCCACCTCGCTTCACATTCGGGACATTTAACGCCGAACTCGCGGCCGGATATTACCGTAACACGCATCTCTGGGCCATCGGCGTGTACCGTCTGCATGGCTTCGAGGTCGTCGGGCCCTATGGCATATGCAAGAATGGCGAACTTTTCGCCAGTCATGAAGCCAATATCCACCCGAAACACATCAAGGACCTGGTGGCTGAATTTGGCCCGCCGACCCTGGCAAGGCCAAGGCGTTTCCTGGCCGGCCCGGTCGCGATGATCACCGGCCCCGGATACGGCGTTTACGGACACTGGCTGAGCGACTTTTTGCCGAAGCTCTGGTCGTTACAGGCAGGGGGCTACGATGTGCGCCGCCTCCGCTATCTGATTCCCGCCAACACGCCTCGATTCGGCCTTGAATGGATGCAACTGCTGGGAATTCCGTCGGAAAACATCATCCTGTTCGACCCCGTCAACGAAGTTGTCTGGATCGAAGAGTTGCTCGTTCCGACGACGTACCACAACGGCGTGCGAACGACCACGCTATTGCGTGACGCGGCGGCATTTCTTCTGTCCCTGATCGCCGACCATACGGGCGAACCGACGGGGACCACCGCGGATCAGCGGATCTTCCTGTCGCGGTCACGAGCGCCGCAAACCAGGGCGCTGCTGAACCGCGTGCGAGTCGAGGAAATCGCGGTCGCCGCCGGCCTCGAACTGGTCTACCCCGAGGCTATGCCGTTGCGGGATCAGGTGAAGCTGTTTCGGTCCGCCAAAATGATCGTTGGGGAATACGGCTCCGCCCTGCATGGCAGCCTGTTTTCCCTTCCGGGTACTACCGTGTGCGCGCTTCGAGGATCACTTCCCCATCCAGGGTTCATCCAATCCGGTTTCGGGCAAGCGCTTGAGCAGCCTACCGGCTATGTGTTCGGTGCACCGGTCGATGAGTCCGGTGACGGCAGATTTTTCATTTCGGAAACGCACTTCGCGGAATGTCTTCGCACACTGCTCACCGCGACTGGCTTCGAACGGATCTGACACGACATTCATGTTGAGCGACGGGAGAGGCACTATGGAACTCGACGGCATCGGACTGCGAAATCAGACGGACAAGGCGTCGAACGGGCATGATTTCTTACGCCTGTACGAACGCCGTCTCGCGCATCTGCGCGATGCGACCTTCGTGATGTTCGAGATCGGTGTTTACCAAGGCGGTTCGGTAAAGACATGGTCCGAATATTTTCCGCGAGCGACGATCGTTGGGATGGATGTCAACACCGATTGCCGGCAGTATCAGCAAGGTAATATCCAGATCAGGATCGGCGACGCGAGCAATCCTCAATTCCTGTTTGACGTGCTGAAGGAATTTGGCCGCCCGTTGGTTGTGCTGGATGACGGTTCGCACCAATGGGATCATCAGATCCAGTCTCTGCAAATTCTGTTTCCCAACCTGATCCCGTCGGGGATTTATATCGTTGAGGATCTGGACACCAGTTTCGAGGGACGGCTCGCGCAGGCCGATTACCGCGCGCGTTCAAACATCAGCGCGTTCGATTACCTTACCCAACTTGCTCGAAGGGTGGTTGGTGATGCCATGATCGGCAGCGAGAGACCGTACGATCTCTTCATTGCCGATCACTCCAATTGGGTTGGCAGCATCGAGTTCGCGCGTCGAACCAGTGTGATTACGAAGAAGGCCGCGTTTGGTACCGGGCCAGGCTGAACGGGATTCCCGGGCCGGCGGCGGCGTGACCTGCTCTCATGGCAATGGGGACCACGCCACCGAGCGGTGGGTGCCGTCACCGGCGAATTCAATCGTGATCGGTGCCGATCCGGGCCCGACCCTCCATACGACAGGCAACGCGAACGTGCCGTCGGCGGCCGTCGTCGTTGAGGACATCAAACGTTTGCCAGCGTCCGGAACGAGATAGTCGTTGGTCGTGATACCGTTCATGTTCGCATCGGCCCACAGCACCATGGCGTGGCCAAACCACCCTTCGCCGCCGATCGTCGATGCCGGTACGGTGAACGTGAACGTGGCATTCGGCGTCACCGGAAACCAGGCCGAGTTGGCGGCCAATTGCTGCGTCGGTGTCGCGATGACCCGATTGACCTGAACCCCGCCGACCCATTCCGCATCGACCATGACACCGCTGTAGTTCTGCGGGAAGAATGGAAATATGTAACTGTAACTTCGGGTCCCACCCTGGATCTCCTGGTATTGGAGCAACCCAACCAGGACATCGTTGTAGCCCGCGCAGTTGCACTCGACATTCAGCCGATATCCAATCAGACCATAGGCGGCATTGGGCGGAACGACATCCTGCAACGCCCGCGTGGGCAGCGGTTGGGAGAAGTCGACACCGGGAACGTAAGCATTGATCGTTGCATTGGCGATCGGTTGGCCGGCGTCGTCCATGAGTTGACCATGCGCGCCCGCGCCGACGAACTGCGCCGTCATGACCGTGCGCTGTCGGAAATACCGGTTGATCAGCCAGGTCAACGTGGTCGGCGACGTCTCCGGCATACTGGTTTGCGGGTACGGGCTCCAGGTGGTGAAAATCGCCATCTCCGGGACGATCCCAAGCGTGCCTTCCACGTATTCAATATGCTGAACCGCGGAATTGATCCATTCCGTGTTGCTTCTGACGTCGAATGTCGCATATTCGAATATGCCGAGTGTCATGTTGTTCTGATGCACGAAGCTGTTCATGCCCTGCATCGCCGGTTGCCAGGCCGGAGTTTCCCAGCCGACGTCCAGTTGCACGCCGCGCACCGATTTCCCAAGTCCCTGGCTCAGGCCAATTTGGAAAGCCGCCAGGTCCTGACGCCAGGTGGGGAAATTGGTAACAGCGGGGATCGGTTCTATCTCGTAGAGCTGGATATCGGGATACAGCGCGGTGATGGCGCTCATGTTGGCCGCCACGTTGGCCGCGAGATCGGCCACGGGAAGCTGACAGGCCGCTGGATCGCTCGCGTAATGTCCGAACCACATAGGTTCATCCATGGTCATGATGTCCACCTTGACACCGAGACGCTTGAGCATCCCCGCCTGCCGCGCGAGGTCGCCCGGGGCCGTATAGCCCTCGTCGCCAAGGCCGCACTGATTTGGAAACCGGGTAACCGCTTCGATCTCCAGGTCGATTTTCATATGATGTTGTTTCGCGAAATTGGTGATCTCAAGGACCTGCTGGTCGGTGACCGTATCAAGCCACCAGTGCACGATCTCCAGGACGTCCACCTTTTTCGCGGCGTTCGGCCACGGTGCGTCATCGGTCCACATATCCATCATGTCCGATGTTCCGTGCGGATTGAACCAGATTTGTGGGTCGGCCGCCGATGCGGCTGATCCCAGAGCCGGCAGACAAGACAGCGCCAAAAGCAAGGTGCGCGGCCAGCGCATTCGATTTCTCCGTGAATGAATTAAAATGAAAAATTGTAAAGTGGAAAGTGGAACCGGCAAATCATTATTTCATTGTCAGCGTCGCGGCTTCAGCTTCCTGGCCCATGGCTCTGAGTGCTTCCGCCGCGAGAGTGTAGCCGTCGCTTTGGTCAGGAAATCGGTCGCGCAAGACGGCCCACCGCGCGGCGGCT
This sequence comes from Acetobacteraceae bacterium, assembly GCA_003164305.1. Next base: position 7,638 of record PLSZ01000353.1, on the reverse strand, counting down.
TCACGCCAGTCCTGGCAGTCATGCGCGTGACGGGCGTAATTGATCAAGGGCCATGGCTGCTCCGGGAACCGCTCGATCGCGGTTTGGAGTACTGCGTCGGCATCGGCGTACCGACCGGCTTCAAACAGGCGGCGTGCTCCCTCTTCATATCCCGCGCGATAATCGGGGCGAACGGCCCGAACCCTGAGCCACCGCTCGCAGGCGGCGTTGAGGTCACCACGACGCTCGGCGAGATGGGATCGGGTAATCGCGATTTCAAGGTCACCCGGGTAGGCGTTCGCCGGCTCCACCAAATACGACTCAGCCTCATCGATCCGGTCGAGTTCGATCAGCGCCCGCGCGCGAAAAGCAAAACCTGGGCCGAAATCGTAGGTTTCCGCGACGTGCTTCCAGCGTACCTCGCTCGCCGCCCAGTCTTTCCGGTAGTCGCTGATGGTGGCGCGTCCCATGAAGGCTTCGGGATTGTCCGGGATCCGCTGGATCGCCGAATCCCATTGGACTTCAGCCTCGTCCAATCGGTGCAACGCCATCAGGCAGCGGGCGCAGCCATGATGGCCGAGGATCGAATCCATCATGCGGTCTCTGACCACCGCCCATCGCTTCAGGGCTTCGTCGAGATCGCCGCGCTCTTCCGCGCCACGAGCCAATCCGATGAGATAGGTTCGATCGCGAGGAAAGCGTTTGGCGCGCTCCCGCATCAACGTGTCGGCTTCGTCGTAACGTTTCAGGCCAAACAGTATATCCAGGGAGTCCGGCGAGGTCAGAACCGCGGTGGGCGTCAGCAGGCGCGCCCGCTCCCAAAGCGCGGCGGCGCTCTCGACATCGTTCCGGCCAATAGATTGTTTGGCCTGATAAAGCGGATTGAGATGCTGATCCATCACGACGGCCTCGTCGTGCCGACTTAGATCGGCGACCTCGGCGAGGGCGGACCGTCGCTCCCGCCACTCCTGCCACCAACGCCAGATCATCGCCCCGCCGACGCGTCACTGATGGCGCGGAGAGGGTGCCTCGTGCGCCGCGCTCGCGCCCGCTTAACCATAAAGTCCCACACGCATGTTCGGTAATTTCCGCTCGAAGTAACCGGAGTGGCGATAATGTTCGAACGCGATATTCGGGTCGTCGCGGACCAGGACGCTCACGTCGGGGTATTTGTCGACATACCATCGCGCATCGACGACGGAGGGATCGACCAGGGGGGCCAGCAATCGCCGCAGGGTCGTATGGGGCGTGTCGGGATACAGGGCGCTCACCACCGCGTAAGGCGGAATTTCCAGCGCCTCGCCGAACAATCTGAGCGCCTTCTCATCCATTGGCGCGCCTATCGCGTCCAGCCGCAGCACCGCGTCGATCATGACCCGGTAGGCTTCGATCGCGGCCTTCGCGGCGGGCGACAGACGCAAAGCCGACGCATGGGCCGGCGGCGCGATGCGTTGGACGACCACCTCGATCTCGTAGCAGCAGTGGATCGGCGGCTGCTCGGGGGCCAACCCGTAGTCGAAGCCGGCATCGTTATCCTGGAGCGAGCGGATGCGAAACTCTCCGAGCGGCAGCGCCGTCTCCAGCTCCGTCAGCAGACTGGCGGGCGAATAGAAGCGGAGATGCTCATTGCCGCCCCATCGGCTCGTTGGCGTCGGCTTGCGCTCGTAAAGCTGCTGATGCGGAACGGTCAGCACGAGGTAGCCGCCATGCCGGAGCACGCGGAACCACTCCGCGAGCGCCGCGATGGGATCCGGAATGTGCTCCAGGCAATGACTGGAGTGGACCGCGTCCTGGGTCATGTCCTCGAACGGAAGCGTCTTCCCGTCATAGCCGGGATAGCCGAGATCGACGCCGATGGCATGCGGCACGATCGGCTGATTGTCCGGGCTGTTGCCGCGATACCCGATATCCAGCACGTTGGCGCCGCCCAGATAGCACTCGAAGAACCCGGATTCCAGGCGGGCGCGGACCGTCTTGCGCACCTCGGGTCCCAGTTGGCGCCGCGACATCAGCTCATGGTCGATCTCAATCATCCAACCCCCAGTTCGGCGGTACGATTTTCTGAATCACCAGCTCGATCTCATAGCAGCCGTCGGGATGCCGGTCCGGGGTGAAATCGTAGCGATAACGCGCGTCGTTTTCCGCCATATGGCGCACCCGGTAGGTGTTGGGAGTCAGCGTGCTTTCGAACTCGGCGAGCAGGCTCTGGGGCGTATAGAAGCGCAGATGGTTCCAACCGGCCTGGCGGGATGGCGGCCGCAGCTTGCGTTCATACAGCATCGCGTTCGGGACGACGGTGATAATATGCCCACCGACCTTGGTCACGCGAAACCAGTCGTGGATCACCTGCGAATGATTGGGAATGTGTTCCAGACAGTGACTCGAGAAGATGGTGTCCTGGCTCTCGTCGTCGAACGGCAGCCTGGTACCGTCGTAGCCGGGATAGTCCAGATCGATGCCGATCGCGCCTTCGACGATCGGCACGATATCGTCATCATAGCCGCGGAATCCGACATCGAGCACGTTCGGACCGGTGATGAAACGGCCCCAAAAGCCGGCATCGAGCTTGTCGTCGAACGATTTGCGCGCCTCGTTGCCGACCCGCCGGCCGTAGCGCCGCGCCTGAGCTTCAGCCTGTGCGAAATCCGCCATATACGCCCACTGAACGCGGGTGATCGCGATCCCGAGTGGCCTGACGTCGTTGTTGACTCCCAGATCGATCGGCCGGGCATTGTCCGGCGTGTCGATGGTCAACGCCACGACGCCCGAAGGCGGCAAATCCTGGCCGCGGATGGCGATCGCCCGCCGGTGGATTGCCCCATCGGTCATCAACCATTCGCCGAGGAGCGTATCGCCCATTCGCAGGCGTACGCGTTGGCTTGGCAGAGCGTCTTGCCATACGAATGCCGCGACATCGAAACGGATCAGCACGGACTGGCCGGAGATGGGCGGCAGGGCGAAAGCCAGCATGGAACTCGGGCCCAGGGTCCATAACCGGTCGCCTTCCGGCATCATGCCGGAATAACCGAGGCAACCCCGAGCCCCCTCGTCGGCCGGTACGACAGACGGTGGCAAGTACCCGGTGATCGTCATTGTGCCACTGCCGGGGGTCTTCAGGTCGGTCATCAGGGCCTCCGTTGAGGTCAACGCGTCCGGCGGGCGGCCTCGATCCATCGGGGTGCGGGCACTCGGCGCGATTCCAATGCATCACCCGGAGAGATCGCCGGATCGGCGCGGCGTTCGCTGTCCGGCGAACCAGCATCTATTCGGGGATGCCAGGTCGCGTCAATCGCGAATGGCGCGTCACCCCAACGCGCCGCCGACCGCCCGCCACGCTGCCTCACACACCGAGGTCCACACCGGCATCGACAGCTCGTGGGCGTTTTCCGAGGGCGCGAAGCGGTCGATGTAGCCGCGCAGCAACCCCGGCAACAGGACTTCAACGGAGCCAGGCGTGTGCGCCGCGTCGGCGGGGACCATCCAGAGCAGCCAGGTCCGGCCCGTTTCATTCAGGGCGGCGTAGATCGGCAACACCTCCTCCGGCCGGAGCGGCGGGGAGCGTTTCAGCACGAAGATTTTCTCGCCGGCGGCGACGTCTTCCATGAACTTGCGCTTCAGGAAGTTCAGGCGCGTGGCCTGCTGCTGGCGCACAGTCTCCAGCGTCATTTGTATTTCGTATTGAAACGTATGGTAGGTCATGCCGTAGACGGACTCGCGGACCACGAATTCCCGGTCCGCGCCTTCGACGGTGACTTCGGTCTTGCCTGGATCGCCGAGGCCGTCGAAACCGGTGCGCAGACCGCGCAGCAGCAGCGGCAACTCGATGAAGGAAAACCGCAGCAGGCCCAAGGGCTCGGCGCCCATGCGGCGCTGCACGAGGCCGAATTCGCAGTTGTCGCCAAGGCTTTCGAAGCGGGTGATCATTTGGTCCGGCGGCGGCATCGGCGCGATGGGGGGCGCCGGCCGCGGCAGCACCCGCGACAGCCGCAGGGTCCGCATCGAGAACGACAATTGGCGGTCGTCGGTGCCGCCATGCAAATCCATGGGCCGGCGGAAGTCGGGATGCACGAACAGCAGCCGCACCGGGCCGGGATCGGAGACCAGCGCGGCTGGAATGTGAAATCCGACGGCGCCCCCGCGCGTCACGGAGATCTGCGCGACGCCCCGGTTGCGCGCGCCGACCACCAGACGCCGCGCCGCGCCGTCCGAGTGGCTGACGACACCGATATCCAGTTCCAGGATCAGGTCGTGGCCCTTGCCGGGGTTCTCGATCCAGAGTTCGCTGGCCGGCCCCACCATCCAGCGGCTGCCGGGTTCATCCCCGGACCAGCCGTTCCCAAGATGATTGGCCTCATTGCCTCCGTTGCCGAAGGTGAGTGTCAAAATCGGTTCGAGGCCGCCGTTCATGCGAAGGGTCCTAAAGTCAAACGGCGATGGAATCCAGGTCTTTCCCGGCGTGATCGGGGGTGAACCGCCAGATCCCGACGCCCATCAACAGCATCGCGGCGGGCACGATCAGAAACGAGGCGGCGAAGGAACCGGTGCGCTCCGTCAGCCAGACGGTCACGAACGGCCAAAGCACGAAGCCGACGAACCAGGCGATGGCCCAGGTGAAACCATTGCCGGCGCCGCGAATGCGGGTGGGGTAGATTTCGGCGGTCAGGATCGTGCTGGGACCCCAGAAGCCGAGGAAGCCGATGCTCCATAGCAGGCCGTACACCCAAAGCTCGGTATTGGTTTCAGCGAACACCCAGAGGGTGAGGAAGACCGCGCCCTCGGCCAGCATGACGTAAAACGCCGGCCGGCGGCCGAAGCGATCGGAGATCAGGCCGGAGGCGAGCAGGCCCAGAAATCCAACGAGACCCCACCAGATATAGAACGTTCCATACGCCGAGGCGGACCACCCGCGCTCCCGGGCGAGATAGAGTGGCATCCAGCCGCCGACCGTTCCGTAGATGATGGTGGAGCAACAGGCGACGAACGTCGCATTGGCCGTGGCGCGCCACATGTCGGGCATGAACAGTTGCCGCAGCGGAATTTTCGCCGATTTGTCCAGCCAGGTCTGGTCTTCGGCGGAGAGCGCGCCGCCGGTCTCCCGCGCCAGCCGGATCCGCCGCTTGCGATCCTGGGTGCGCACCCAGTAGGGCGATTCCGGGCATTTCGCGCGAACGTAGATCGCCACCAGGGAGACCACGGCCGGGATGACGCAGGCGACCCGCCAGCCGTAATCGGTGAAGACGAAGGTGGCGATCGCTCCCGCCGCCGCCGCGCCGAAGCACCAGGTGCCGCGGTTGATGCCGATGACCCGGCCGCGCAGTCGGGCGGGCCAGGTCTCCGCCACCAGCAAGGAGCCGAGCGCCCACTCGCCGTTCAGCGCGAACCCCACGACGGCGCGGGCCGCGACGAAGGCCGCGAACGTGGTGCAGAGCGCGACGACCGGCATCATCAGGGAGAACAGCGCGATGTTGAGGGCCAGCAGGCCACGGCGCCCCACCCGGTCCGCCAGCCAGGGCCAGAAGAAGATCCCCGCGATGCTGATGAACAGCGCGATCTGCATGCCGGAGCGCCATTGCGACAAGGTGACGCCGAACTCCTTGATCAGCAGCGGCGTGGCGAGGGCGAAGATCACGCCGTCCATGCCGTCGAACCCCCAGCCGAGGCCGTTGGCGATCGCGATGTGGTAATGCGTGGGCGTGACCCGGGTTTGGTCCGAAGCGTCGCGAAAGGCTTTCGAGCGGCGGTACTGTTCCTCCAGCGGCCCGATGACGGCGTCGCTCATGACGTTTCCCTTGATGTTGTTTTTTTCACCGTCACGGCTGCCGTCTGGCACTCCCGTTCGGCGGCCGACGATGGCATGATTGGCGGCCAGAACCAAAACCCCGAGTCGCGCGCATGCTGCATATCGCCAAACTCGCCGTGGGCGTGCGGGATATCGACCATATTCGCGCGCTGCAGGCCGAACGGCTGCGGACCCATCCGCCGTTGCGGCACCGTACGCGCAATTTCCCGCGGCGGGGGGACGAGGTGCTGGCGGGAGGCTCGCTGTACTGGGTGATCAGCGGCTCCATGCTGGCGCGGCAACGCATCGTGGACATCGTCGAGGACAAGCGGGACGACGACACGCCCTGCGCGAGTTTTATCCTCGACCCGGATGTGGTGCCGCTGATCGGCCGGCCGACGCGGCCGTTTCAGGGGTGGCGGTATTTGTCGCCGGAGGCCGCGCCGGCGGATCTGGACGAGGCGGCGATGGCGCTGGGGGAGGAGGCGTTGCCCGCTGTGCTGCGGCGGGAGTTGCGGGCGTTGTGTTTGATTTAGGGCGTGGCGGCTGGCGGTTGATCGAATAAATGGATCGCTTGTGTAAAGTCCCACTCTGACGGCACGAGCGGATGGAGCCGCCAGGTGCGTCATCTGTTACAGGTGCGTCGTCTGTTACGCTGACACCGCGCCAGTGGCCGATGCCGGGAAATCAACACTCTCGTACAGTTCGGCCACCGGTATCGCGATGCCGATTTCCGGCAGCGGCAGAAGGTCGTCCACCGTGGCCGGCGCGACGGTCCATCTCTGCCCCGCTGCCTGGCGTTCGTGGACCGTCAGACCGGCGCTGGCGGATTCGACGATGACATAACGCCGGATCGAATCGACAGCGGCGTATTCGCGCAGCTTCACGATCCGGTCTGTGTGGCCCGATGTCGGACTGATGACCTCGAACACCACGACAGGGTTGGGAACCAGACGGCTGAAGCCATCGACCGGGGAACAGGTGACCACCACATCGGGATAGCGGACGGTATCGCCGACCGTGGCAACGCCCGCGTCCATGCCGTGAGTCCGGCACCCGGTTCCGCCCAGGCGCCCGCGAAGGGCAACGAGGATGTTGATCGCGATCTGATTGTGATTGAGATTCCCGCCGGTCATCGCCACCGGTTGAAACCCGTCGAATTCATACCGCCCCCCGTGGGCCTCAGCCCAGTCGAAGAACTGGTCGCGGGTCATGGNNAGGTTGTCTCGGTTTCCCTTGGCGGCTGGCGGCCGGACGACCCGGCGGGCCGGACGCTCGTGCGTCGGCTACCTGGCATAGGACAGATTCGGCGGCATTGTTTCGGATGAAGCGACGCGTCATTCCCGGTCATGCCAAACTGCCTTGCGCACGGCGCTGGAAAGACCGATCTTGAGCGGGTCATGGACGAGATCACCCCCTCCACGCAGCCAGTTCCCGCCGGGTGGCTTGAAGCCCTCGCGGAGAGTCGGGCGGAACTGGCCGCCGGACTGACCGTACCGGGCGACGAGATCATGCGCGAGCTTTACGAGAGCATCGCCCGCCTTGAGGCGCGGAAGACGAACGGTAAGGTAGGCCGGGTCACGCGGCGGCGTTGATCGTCTTCACGCCACGCGCGGGGCGGCAGGTTCGCGCACTCCGGGATCATTACGAGGAAC
>PLSZ01000353.1:0-201 GCA_003164305.1 Acetobacteraceae bacterium | reverse complement strand
GAAGTTGCCGCCCGGATAGGATCGGAACTCCGGGGGCGATGGACGACAGACATGGCTCGATACGGTCAACACCTCTGTGCCAAGGTACCAGGTCCCGCCGCCGGGATTTGAAGTGTCATGTCGCCGGATCACAAACCCTGATTGTCCTTGACATTATTCCTTCTTACCGGCATTTTGTCCACCCTTATCGCACGAGACGAG
>PLSZ01000652.1 GCA_003164305.1 Acetobacteraceae bacterium | reverse complement strand
ACGCTACGGGGGCGTCACGACCGAGCGTTAATGTCAACGCCGGCTGGCATTACCCCGCGCGCGGTCCGGCGCTGTTGGATGTCCTGCTCTTATCCCCCACTGCTCTTATCCCCCACTTGGCCGAATTGCTGCACCGCAGTATTCTCTTCGCACCCGCGGAAAATTCGGGCCACTTACGATCGATCAGGGAGTCACAACGATGGAACGGGCCGAGGCCGCTGGACTGAAGATCGCACGCACGCTCTACGATTTCGTGAACGCCGAGGCGATCCCGGGCACCGGTGTCGAAGCGTCCGCGTTCTGGACCGGCTTCGCGGGCCTGCTGAGCGATCTGGCGCCGCGTTGCGCCGCGCTGCTGGCGAAGCGGGACGCGATCCAGGGGCAGATCGACGCGTGGCACCTGGAGAACCGCGGCAAGCCGTTCGACCAGGGCGTCTATCTCAGTTTCCTGCGCGACATCGGGTATCTGGTGGACGAACCCGCCTCGGTGACAGTCGCGACGGCGAACGTCGATCCGGAGATCGCCACCATCGCCGGACCGCAGCTTGTGGTGCCGGTGACCAACGCCCGTTACGCGCTGAACGCGGCCAATGCGCGCTGGGGCTCGTTGTACGACGNNGCCGCCAATGCCCGCTGGGGCAGCCTGTACGACGCGCTGTACGGCACCGACGCGATCCCCGAGGATCATGGCGCCACGCGAGGCGGCGGGTTCAACAAAATCCGTGGGGCGCTGGTGGTCGCGAAGGCGCGGTCGGTTCTGGATCAGGCGGCACCACTGGCGGTGGGAAGCCACGCGGACGCGACCGGATACGCCTGCACCGGCGGCGCGCTGATCGTGACGCTGAAGGACGGCTCCCAGACCGGTCTCAAACAGCCCGCCGCGTTCCTTGGCTACAAGGGCGATGCCGCCGCTCCGTCTTCGGTGCTGCTGAAACATCACGGCCTGCATCTGGAGATCTCCGTCGACCACGGGCATTTCATCGGCAAGGACGATCCGGCCGGCATCGCCGACGTCTTTGTCGAGGCGGCGATCACCACGATCCAGGATTGCGAGGATTCGATCACCGCCGTCGACGCCGACGACAAGGTGCTCGCCTACCGCAACTGGCTCGGCCTGATGAACGGCGACCTGAAGGACACGTTCGAGAAAGGCGGCCGCACGATGACCCGGGCGCTGAACCCGGACCGTCAATACACGAAGCCGGGTGGCGGGACGCTGTGGCTGGCCGGGCGTAGTTTGATGCTGATACGCAACGTTGGCCATCACATGTACACCGACGCGGTGCTCGACGCCGATGGGCGGGAAATTCCCGAGGGGTTTCTGGATGCCGCCGTGACGTCGCTGATCGCGATGCACGATCTGCAAGGCAAGGGTCCGATCAAAAACAGCCGCGCCGGCTCGGTCTACATCGTCAAGCCGAAGATGCACGGGCCTGAAGAAGTCGCGCTGACCGCCGATCTGTTCGCCCGGGTCGAGACGCTTCTGGGCTTACCGGCGAACACGTTGAAGATGGGCATCATGGATGAGGAGCGGCGCACGTCCGCGAACCTCAAAGCGTGTATTGGCGCGGCCATCGACCGCGTCGCTTTCATCAATACCGGGTTCCTCGACCGGACCGGCGACGAGATCCATACCTCGATCGAGATGGGGCCGATGATCCGCAAGAACGACATGCGCGGCACGGCGTGGATCAAGGCGTACGAGGACCAGAACGTCGATATCGGCCTGGAATGCGGGCTTCGCGGCAAGGCGCAAATCGGCAAGGGCATGTGGGCGGCGCCGGACCGGATGGCGGACATGCTGGCGCAGAAGATCGCCCATCCGCAGGCGGGGGCGAACACGGCATGGGTGCCCTCGCCCACCGCCGCGACGTTGCACGCGCTGCATTATCACCTGATCGACGTGGCGGCGCGGCAGACCGAGCTGGCGTCGCGGGCGCGGGCGAAATTGTCCGACCTGCTGACCATTCCGGTGGCGGACCGGCCGAACTGGTCGCCCGAGGACATCCAGCAGGAACTCGACAACAACTGCCAGGGCATTCTGGGCTATGTGGTGCGGTGGATCGATCAGGGGGTCGGTTGCTCGAAGGTGCCGGATATCCATGACGTGGGATTGATGGAGGACCGCGCGACGTTGCGCATCAGTTCGCAGCACATCGCCAATTGGCTGTTGCACGGCGTGACGACGAAGGCCCAGGTCATGGAGACGTTGCACAGGATGGCGGCGGTGGTGGACCGGCAGAACGCGGGGGATCCGCTGTACAAGCCGATGGCGCCGGCGTTCGAGGGGCCGGCCTTCGCGGCGGCGTGCGATCTGATCTTCGAGGGACGGACGCAGCCGAACGGGTATACCGAGTTCATCCTGCACCGGCGGCGGCGGGAGGCGAAAGCCGCGGCCTGACCGGCGGTTCGCGGGCATTCGCCGCGGCGGACCTGGCGCGGCGTACCGGACATTTGAACCTGGCGATCGGCTCGATCGTGCTGGCCGCCGGCCTGGGCGCGACGTTCAGCACGACGATCGCCGGATGGGTCGCCGACCGCATGGGCGCGCGAATGGCGTTTCTGGGACTGGCGTTGGCCGGCGCCCTGGCGACGTTGCCGCTGGCGCTCGCGATGCCGGAAACCCGGCCGGCCAATGAAGGCCGCGGGGCCGCCGACCCGGCGCCTCTTGCGTGAACGCCCGCCGATATGCCTGATAGCGGCAACGCGAACGGAGGACCGGACATGGACGAACCCAAACATCTGCACGAACCCGGCGGCGATTTTCAGTGCCTGCACGAGTTCATTCCGGCGGCGCGCAAGAAATTGTCAGATCACCTCTGGGGTTATCTGGTCGGCGCCGCCGAGAGCGAGACCACGATGCGACGGAACCGGATGGCGATCGACAGCCTGGCGCTGCGGCCCAGAGTCTGCGTCGACGTGTCGAAAATCGATGCGACTACGCACCTGTTTGGCAAGCCATGGCGGCTGCCGGTGTTTCTTTGCCCGGTCGGCTCCCTGGAATCGTTCGATCCGGGCGGAGCGGCGACGGCCGGCCGCGCGGCTTCGGCGTTCGGCACGCCCATCATGTGCAGTTCCGTCACCCATCCCGGCCTGGAAGAAATCGCGGCGGCGACTCCCGGCCCGAAGATCTTTCAGTTGTACGTGCGCGGCGACAAAGCCTGGGTCGATGACGTCGTGAAGCGGGCGGTGGATAACGGCTATGACGCGTTCGCGATCACGGTCGATACGGCGGCGTATTCAAGGCGCGAGCGGGACATCGCCGGACGTTTCGTCAAGCCATGGCGCGCCGCCGCGACGGGTCATACGTTCCAGGCCGGATTCACCTGGGATAATGTCGATCACTTTAAGGACAAACACACGATCCCGCTGATCCTGAAAGGCATCGCGACCGCCGAGGATGCCGCTTTGTGCTGCGAGCACGGCGTCGATGGCGTGTATATTTCCAACCATGGCGGGCGTCAGTTGGACCACGGCCGCGGCTCCCTCGACGTGCTGCCCGAGGTGATGGCGGCGGTGCGTGGCCGTGCGAAAGTCATGATCGATGGCAGCTTCTGCCGCGGCACGGATATCGTGAAGGCGATCGCTCTGGGCGCCGACGCGGTCGGCATGGGACGGATGTACTGCTACGCGCTGGCGGCGGACGGCGATGCCGGCGTGCACAAGATGCTGGAACTGCTGGAGCATGAGATCGGCGTGGCGATGGCTCTGTCGGGCGCGCGCACGTTGAACGAATTGAACCCGTCGTTCATCTTTCGCAACGCGCCGATCGTGGCGCAACCGCATCAGCACAGCGCGTTTCCGTTGTTGCAGGAAACGCCGGAGTATCACGGGTAATACCGACCGGCAAAAGGAATGACGGGACCGGCGATCGATCCGTCATGCCAGGGCCTGATCCTGGCATTTCCTGACGCAGGCCCCGTGCTCTCAGGTCAGAGCACGAGTTCCGTGCAAACCGATCCTCGGGTCGAGCCCGAGGATGACGATGCGATTTGGTTACGACCGAGGGTCAACGTCAACGCCCGATTGGTGTAAGACGTGCGTCATGGCCCGGTTCGTCCGGGCCATGACCGCCTTACGCGTATTTAAACTTCGGCCGCCACCCGTCCGCGCCTTCCGGCAGCATATTCCAGAAATGCCACAGCGAACAAAAATCGTCTCCTGGGCCTAAGTGCGTGTCGGAGACTCGCACGATGCGATTCGCCTCGCGCCGGAACACCGACACGCCCGGCCACCAGCCGCCACTCTCCGACCGGTAGCCCATGTCGGCGGCGAACGTGTTGCCGGCGTGGCTCACCATCGGGAAGCGCCAGCCGCGGGAGGCGGCGAACCGGCGCTGCGCGTCCGGCGCATCGGGCGAGGAAATCACGAACGCGGCGCGATCCGCCAAATGATCGTAGATCCCGTTGTATCCGTCCGCCCACAACGTGCAGGCGGGGCACGACGCGCCCATATTGTGGATGACGAACAGATCTTTTTTACCGCCGAACAGGTCGGACAGGCGCGTGGGTCCATCCGGTGTGGCGAACGTGTAATCGGCAACGGCTTCGGGTTCCACCTTCGCCTGAATATCTCGCATTTTGCGCCGCAGCTCAGCGATCTGGCCACGATAAGCCTCCAGCGCCGCGGTACTTTCCCGGTAATTCATGTCACACTCCATAGCTGTCGTGCAGCCGTACCCAGGTCATGCTCGGGGCACGCTCGGTTTCATCGCGGCCTTTTGGTACAAGGTCGAGGTAGTGGTAGGCGCCGTTGAGCATGTCGAGGCCGCGGGAATACGTCGAATACGTGTGATACACGGTGCCGTCCGTTTCTTTGTAAAACACGCTGATCCCGGGCAGCTCCGTCATCGAGGACTTGATCCGTCTGTAGTTGTAATAAATTTCCTGTTGCAGGTCCTCGGGCGTGAAGCTGACGTGGTAATCGCGATTGAAGTCGCCGCCGGCCGAGGACACCCATTTATGCGTCCAACCCATCCTTGACTTAAACTTCTCGATCCGATCCGGCGGCGCCGAGGACACGGCGATCAGCGTCACGTCGCGGGCGGCGAGATGCACATCGACACCCTGAAAATTGTCGGTCCAGAATGAGCAGCCACGACAGCCTTCGTCCCAGTCCGGGCCGAGCATGAAGTGATAGACGATCAACTGGGAGCGGCCGTCGAACAACTCGGCGAGCGTAACGTCGCCATCCGGTGTTTTGAACACGTAGTTCTTATCGACCTTGACCCAGGGCAGCGCGCGCCGCTCCGCGCTCAGTCGATCGCGCAGGCGGGTGAACTCCTTTTCCCGCGCGAGATGTCGTTGGCGCGCCTCGATCCAGGCGTCGCGGGACACGACCTGATTGATCATGGTGTTTGCTCCTTCCCGGTTTTGGGTTCGTTCGCGATGTCTTCCAGCGTCATCGCCAGCAGATCGAACTGGCCTTGCCAGTACTTGCTGTAGTGATTGATCCAGACGGCGGCCGCGAGAATGGGCCCGGTTTCCAGGCTGCACCGGCTGATCCGCCCGGAGCGCTTCTGGCGCACCAGACCGGCGTCGGCCAGCACGTGGATGTGGCGCGACACCGCCTGCAGGGAGATCGCGAACGGCGCCGCGAGTTCGGAGACCAGCCGCGATCCCTGGTCGAGCCGCGCCAGGATCGCGCGCCGCACCGGATCGGACAGCGCGAAGAACACCCGATCGAGGACTTCGCTCTCGGCGGCCGCTGACGCCGCCGCGTCATCCCGTTGTGCCACCGCGATAACCATGACCCATCGAATATCAATCAATTGGTTGATAGTCAACTTGCCTATTGATTAATTGCCGGTCATCAAGAGCCCCCAGATACGCGTTCGATGCCGATTACCGATCTCCCGGCGCCGACCGGTCAGACCACGGTATCAACCGCCGGGGGGGAAACCGGCGATGGCGGTGACACCGCCGCATGGCCGGGGTGATGCGCCGGATGCTCGGCGTCACGCCCGGGGGAGCGCGCGTCCGGTTGCCCATGACCGTGCGGCGAAGCCTCCTCCGGGGAGACCGGGGAGGTTGGATGAATGGCGGCGATGCTCATGCCAGGCCTCTATGCGTTGGTTACATGAGCGGAATGCTGCACCGTTCGTGTTAAGCGACGGTTAAAGAAGGCGACGGAAGTCACGGCCGTGAGCCGAGGATCGCTCGCATCGCGCACTGTGGCCAACTTTCGACACTTGAGGCGCGTCAACAGATGCTCGGGTCAGGCCCGAGCATGACGGCGAGGGGGCTTATCCCGGGGCGCATGGGATCTCCGGCCAACCGCCCGGCAGGGCTGCTTTCCCGCCGCGCGGCGACCGATTATGCACAAGCCCGAGCTCATCAGCGGAGACCTGCCCGTGACCCATCCGGCGGCCACGACCATCGCCGACAGTTTGCTCCAGGCAGCGCACCAGTCCAACGCGATCGGCGCGCCAGGTCGGCCCTGGCTGAGCCACGGTGCGTTGCGCCAACTGATCGCCGACACGGCGGCCGGGATCAACGCCATGGGGATCGGGCGGGGCGATCGGATCGCGATCGTCCTGCCGAACGGACCGGAAATGGCGACGAGTTTCCTCGCCGTCGCCTGCCGCGCCACCGCCGCGCCGCTGAACCCGGCGTACAACGAGCGGGAATTCGGCTTTTATCTCGACGACCTGCACGCGAAAGCGCTGATCGTTCCCGCCGGTGGTGCAACGCCCGCCCGCGCCGCGGCTGATTCTCTCGGCATCCCGGTGATCGAGTTGCTGTCCGGCCAGGGTCCCGCCGGACATTTCGTGCTGCGCGCCGACGTCTCTGGGCAGGGCGCGCCAGCCCGGACCGGAATGGCCGAAGCCGACGATATCGCGTTGATTCTGCACACCTCGGGGACCACGGCGCGCCCGAAGATCGTGCCGCTGACCCATGCGAATGTCACCGCGTCCGCCCGGCGGATCGGCGCCACTCTCAGACTGGATCAGCACGACGTCTGCCTGAACATCATGCCGCTGTTCCATATCCATGGCCTGATCGCCGCGTTGCTCGCCTCGCTGACCGCCGGAGCCGCCGTCTGCTGCGCGCCTGGACTCAACGCGTTCCGATTCTTTACCTGGTTCGCCGAGACGCGACCCACCTGGTTCACCGCCGTGCCGACCATGCATCAGACATTGTTGGAACTGGTGCCGCGCTTCCAGGATCGGCTGGCCCAGAACCGGCTGCGCTTCATCCGCTCCTCTTCCGCCTCGCTGCCGCCCAGTGTGATGCGCGATCTGGAGATCGCGTTCGGTGTGCCGGTGATCGAGGCCTACGGCATGACCGAGGCCGCGCATCAGATGGCCTCCAATCCGTTGCCCCCCGCACGGCGGATCGCGGGCTCCGTCGGGATCGCCTCCGGTCCGGAGATCGCCGTGATGGATGAGACGACGGGCCAGTTGCTCCCCGTGGACCGCGTGGGTGAGGTCGTGGTGCGCGGACCCAATGTGATGCGGGAGTATGAGAACAACCCGGAGGCCAACGCCCGCGGCTTCAGCAACGGCTGGTTCCGGACCGGCGACCAGGGCGTGCTCGACGCGGATGGCTACCTGCGGCTGACCGGCCGGCTGAAGGAAGTCATCAATCGCGCGGGCGAAAAGATCTCACCGCTGGAGGTCGAAGCGGTGCTGCTGGAGCACCCCGCGGTGCGGCACGCCGTGGTGTTCGCGCTCGCCGACCGGCTGATGGGAGAGGAAGTCGCCGCCGCCGTGGTCCCGCGTGCGGGCATGAGCGTGGATGAGACCGCGCTCCGCGATTTCGTCGCCACAAGGCTGACCGCGTTCAAGGTACCGAAGCGGATCGTCATGCTGGCCGAACTGCCCACCGGAGCGACCGGCAAGCCGCAACGCATTGGCCTGGCGGAACGACTCGGTCTGGGCGGGTGATCAGTCGGTCTCCGGCACGTTGCGCCGGAGCAGGGCGAACACGTCGCCCATGGTAAAGATCGAATCGACCTCGTCCTCCCGCAGCTGGATGTCGAATGCCGCCTCCAGCGCCAAAATCATCATCACGAAATTGACCGAGTCGAACCCGGGAATGTCGCGCATCTGAGCTCGCGCCCGGTATTCGAGGGTTGGCCGGCTGAAGGCCTCTCGCAGCATGCTGGTCAGGCGCGTGGCCAGCTCCTTGTTGTTCATGCGGCGTGTTCCGCCTCACGAAACACCGCGTTTGGCCCTTGGTGCAGCAGAAATGCATTGGCGATCACGCGCAGCCAGTCAGCGGTGTCGGCGGACTCGACGTCGTTGTCTGGCGCGAACCGTTCCACATAACCACGCATCAGGCCCGGCGCGAGCAACTCGACCTCACCGGACCGGGTCGCGTCCAGGGCCTGCTCAACCCAAAGCAATGTCGCATGCCCGTGACGGTTGAGTTCCATCAGCAACGCGAGCGCCTGAGCAACCGCGATGGGCGGTCGTTGCTTCACCACGTAAATCTTCCGACCGGCGCTCAGGCCTTCGTAAAATTTCCGGCGCAGATAGCCCAGCTTGATCCCGTGAGTCCGCGCCAGCGTCTCCTGATTGCCCTGGTCTTCATAGGTGAAGGTATGCCAGCGCAAATTATACGCCGGCAGCGCGACCACAAACTCCCGCCGCTCGGCGTCGTTCAACTCAACCGTCACCGCCGCCGGATCGGCCAACAATTTGAGATCGTCAGTCAACGCCAGCATCAGCTCGGGCAGCGGAACATTACAAAACCGGAAGAGATTCAGTACCTCGACCCCCAGTTGCCGCTGAACGATCCCGAACTCGCAGTTGGTGCCGATGCTTTCGAACCCACGCGCCAAAGCGGCCGGACCGATCTTCAGCGTGGCCTCGATCGCGGTTGGCAAAGTGGCCTTGCCGACCGCCAGAAACTCACGCGATACGGCGATCGGCGGCGGGCTGGCCTCCTGCTCCGCCCGGAGACTTCCGGCGGCGCGCAAATGATCCGGCAATGGAATGACGCCGATGCTGGAAAGGGCGATGCCCAATTGCCGTGAATCCGGAGAGTCGCCGAAATCACTGGGCCTTCTCGCATCCGGCAGAGCAAACGCCAGCGGGAGTACCGTCCGGCCCTCGGTCAATTCCCTGGGCAACGGGACGAGCCAGAAGGAACGTCCATCGAGGCGCTGTTGGCCGATCACGTAGCCGTCCAGCAGAATCGTGACATCCTGCCTGGGGACTTCGCCAGGAACAGTCATCGGCCAGGCGTCGAGGCGTAAGGCGTAACATCCGGAACCTCCCGGCGCGGGTAATTCCAGACGACTGACATTGCCTTCAGTCCAGGTAAAGTTGGCCTCGCCCAGATTCCACCCATCGCGCATGTAGCGAAACGCCGTCGCTCCGCGTCCGAAGGTATAAGTCACCGTCTTCATATCGGCGACCGGCGCGCCGGCGAGCGGCGGCATCAGACTGATCACCGGAATGTCGGGATGGCTGGTCGGAAAATGCGGCCCAGGCCGGAACATGTCGGTGGTGTAGAGGCGCGCGAAGGAGAACCAGGCCGACAATGGGCGGCTGTCGGTGGACAGGCCCAACATCTCGGGTTGGTAGAAGCCCGGGAATTCGAATTCGATGTCCTGCAGTCCGTCGCCGTCCGTGACCGACGGGGCGATTTCGCAGCGGATCATCGCCAGAGCGTCGAGGCGCGTCCAACCGATCGCGACGCCGTTCATATTGATCCGGACGATCTGTCCGGAAATCTCCGGCGGGGCATGGCATGGGCCGAGTTCCACTTCCAGGATGCACGCCACACCGGACGTTTGGAGCGGGATGCGCAAGACACAGCGCGGGCCGATACCCCACACACGATCGGGCTCCTGCCCGCTCCAGCCGGCATGGCGGAACCAGGCGCTGTTCCCCTGCGCGGAGAAATCGATGACGACCAGCCCCCCCCCCGGTTCCCATCGGTTTATCCGCGGCCTTCCGTGGGGGGCATCGCGCGCGGCGTTATCGTGGCGTTTCCGTTACGATAACGTTCGGACCGCGGCGGCTTTATCCTATGCCTGATCGTCACCCCACTCATTCTCCACCATTTTTCTTATGATAATCCACTGTTACGGTAATACAGCGTGATTCCCACCGTAAGAGAATAGCAGGGCTTCGATCATTTGTATCGCGGATTTTCGCTTACGGTGCGAACCATATCATTCGTCGAAGTCCTTTGGAATCAGAACGTTTTTTAGATCGATCGCGGTTGCGTCGTTACGAACCGTTACGGCTCGCGTGGGAAATGCGGTGCTTCCCGCGGCAGTATTCGCGCGGCGGGATTTTTAAATACCAAAAATCAAAATTTATGTGTGGCCCATCGCATCAGGATGGCTTCGCGACGAATCGCCGCGGATACGTCGCCGCGTCGTCCGAGCATTCCAAAGATCGCGTCGCGTCAGCCCGAGCTGAAGCCGTCCAGGCTCCCGGCGGCATGGACCGGGTCGATTGTCCCACTCACCCACGATCAGGTCCTCTTGCGCGGCCCATGATCCTTCCCCTGGCCCGCCAGCCACGCCCGCGTTTGATCGAGCACCTCGTCCGACAGCGCCGGGTCATCGCTGACGCGCGCCAGGATCATCGCGCCGACCATTGCCGCCCAACTTCCGATCGCCGTCTGGCGCTTCCGACGGTCGTCCTCGCCCGGCGCGACCCGGCTGAGGCGGTCGATCTGTCGTTTCAGGCCCGCCGTCATCTCCGCCCGGGCGCCACCCGCCTGACGCACCGTCTCCGCGGCCAACGCGGCGACGGGACATCCGTGCGCCCGGTCGTCGCGATGATCCGGCGACAGATAGCGGGCGGCATAATCCGCCAGATCGCCCGAGGGGGCGGCGGTCCCCGACATCGCTTCGCCAAGCGCCTCGGCGATGAGTTCCTCCTTGTTCCTGAAATAGCCGTAGAAGGCGCCATGGGTCAGCCCGGAGGCCCGCATGACCTCGCCGACGGTGACGGCGTCGAAGCCACGTTCGCGGAACAGCCGGCTCGCGGCCTGGAGGATGGTCCGCCGGTTCTCCGTCACCTGTTCACGGCTCACGCGCATTTTTTCTCTCCCAGGGGATCTTGAAACCATACATGATGATCATAATGTAAAACGCAACATGATGATCATCATGAATATGTCCTCGGGAGTCCCGCGCGATGAGTCAGCACCCCACCGTCCTCGTCACCGGCGCGTCGACCGGCATTGGCGCCGTCTACGCTGACCGTTTCGCCCGCCGCGGCCATGATCTCGTGCTGGTGGCGCGCGATCTTTCGCGCATGGAGCACCTCGCCGACCGCCTGCGCCGCGAGGCGGGCGTACGGGTCGATGTGCTGCGCGCCGACCTGACCGATGAGCGGGATCTGGAGCGTGTCGAGGCGCGGCTGCGCGAGGACCAAAGCATTGGCGTTCTGGTCAACAACGCCGGAGCGCTCGTCAAAGGCAATTTTCTCGACCAAAGCGGTGGCGGTCTTGCCGGGATGATCGCGCTGAACGTCACGGCGCTGACCCGGTTGGCCAACGCGGTCGCGCCGGGCTTCGTGGCGAAAGGCGAAGGGGCGATCGTTAACATTGGCTCGATCGTCGGGCTCGCCCCGGAAATCGGTCTCACGGTGTATGGGGCGACCAAGGCGTTCGCGCTGTTCCTGAGCCAGGGCCTGGCCCTCGAGCTTGGCCCCAAAGGCGTTTATGTGCAGGCCGTGCTGCCCTCGGCGACGCGCACCGAAATCTGGGAGCGCGCCGGGCGTGACGTGAACGCGCTGCCGGCGGCGATGGACGTCGAGGAACTGGTGGACGCCGCGCTGGTCGGCTTCGACCGGCGGGAGACGGTGACGATCCCGCCGCTGCCCGACGCCGGTCAATGGAGCGCGCTCGAAGCCGCGCGCCGCGCGATGCTGCCGAATATCATGCAGGCCCATGCGGCCGAGCGTTACCGCCCCGCCGCCTGACCAGCCGCTCACTCCCGCGGGCAATGACATGAGAGTTCCTGAAATGAAGTTATACCTACCCGCGTTGGCGGTGACTCTCGGTCGTGGCGCCCCCGTAGCGTCATCCTCGAGCTCGACCCGAGGATCGGCCTGCGCGGAAATCGTGCCCACCCCGAGCGCACGGGGCCCGCATCAGGAGATGCCAGGGTCAGGCCCCATAGGCNNCCGAGGATGACGTTTGGGGGAAAGTTTTGCCTTCGCCGGCCTTAACCTGATGCCTATGGGGTCAGGCCCTGGCATGACGGATGGGCGGCCTGTACGTCATTCCTTTGGCATGCTGGTATTACTTGCGAAATCATCCCGCGGGTTCAGCCGACGCCGGCGGCCAGTGTTCAGATGGATGCGCGTGGCGAACGGTTTCGTTCGCGCGGCCGCCGCGAGCGCGATGCTGCTGGCGGCCCTGCCGGGCTTCGCGGCGGATACGGAAGTTGTCGCGTCGGGGCTGCATTTCCCGGAAGGCACGATATTCGTCGGCGACACGCTTTACCTCGTGGATTACGCGACATCGGATGTGCTGCGCGTGGCGCACGGCAAGGTCGAGACCGTCTGGCACCGGGACGGGTGCGGCGCGAACGGTCTCGTCGCCGTGCCGGGCGGCCTCCTGGTCGCGTGTTACGAGAGCGGGACGATCGTCGGGATCACCACCGCGGGTCAGGTTCGGGAAACGATCGCGCACGACGACGCCGGCGGCCGGTTCGTCAGTCCGAACGATCTCGCGGCCGACTCGGTGGGAGGCGTGTATTTCACCGGCTCCGGCAACGCGGCCGTGGCGGGGAAGGTTTATTATCGCGACGCCGCCGGTCACGTGAGAATCGTGGCCGATGGAATCAGCTATGCGAACGGTCTCGCGGTCTCCAACGACGGAACGCGGCTGTACCTCGCCGAAAGTGAGAAGCATCGTCTGCTGTCATTCAGGATCGGTCCGCATGGGCAACTGTCGGACGGCGCGGAACTGGCGGCGCTGGGGACCATCCTGGCCGATGGCAGGCACACCGTGTTCACGCCCGATGGCGTGCGGCTCGACAAACAGGGTCGAATATTTGTCGGACTTTATGACGGCGGCGGCTTCGCGGTGCTGACGGGGGACGGAAAGCTCATCAAAAAGGTCGGGTTGCCGGCGGCGCATCACGCCAATCTGGCGATTTCACCGGATGGAAAGTCGGTGTTCGTGACAGCGTCGGATGACACGCCGGATGGGTCGGGGAGAGGCGCGGTGTTTAAGGTGGATAACCCGGTGCCCGAGTAGACGGTCCGTGAGAACCGGAATCGGCGGAACCCGTCAGGACGGTGACGAGGCGCCAACAGATTTCTCGCCATGCCCACACGTCACAGGCGCGCGCGTAAGAGTCCCTCACGCGGGCCGGCCACCAGGCTGACTACCCAGAACGCTCCCGCGCTCAACACGATCGCCGGGCCGGCGGGGATCTCCACGTTGAACGACACCAGCAAGCCCAGTACCGACGCGGCGATCGCCAGCGCCACCGCGAGGCTCACCTGGCCCGCCAGCGATCCGGACCAGTGCCGCGCCGCGATCGCCGGCAGCATCATCAGGCCGACGGACATCAGGGTGCCCAATGCCTCGAAGCCGGAGACGACGCTGATGACGACGAGGCCGAGGAAACTTCCGTGCCACAGCCCGCCGAAGCCGGCGGGAAAGCCGGGGTCGAGGCTCTCCAGCACCATCGGCCGCCAGATCACCGCCAGCACCGGCAAGGTCAGGGTCGCCGCGCCCGCCATGGCGAACAGCGCGGTGTTGTCGACGGCCAGCACGCTGCCGAACAGCAGATGCGTCAGATCGACGCCGCGTTGCGCGGAGACCATCGCGACGCCCGCCGCCAGAGCGACCAGATAGAGCCCGGCGAGCTGGCTGTCCTCACCGGTGCCGGTCCGGCGCGCGAACCAGCCGGCCAGCAGCGCCACGACCAGGCCGGCGGCGACGCCTCCGGCGCCCATGGCCCAGACGGAAAGTCCACCCACGGCGGCGCCCATGGCGATGCCGGGCAGCACGCCGTGTTGCAGGACATCGCTCATGAGGCTCATGCGCCGCAGCACCAGGAACACGCCCAGAGGCGGTGCCGCGACGGACAGCGCGAGGCAGCCGGCCAGGGCCCGGCGCATGAAGCCGAGGCCGAATGGGGCGACGATCAGGTCATGGAGCAGCCCGATGATCAGGCGGCCCTCTCGACGGAGGCCGGGTAGGCGGCGGCGAGATGATGCGGCCGGCCAGGCCTGACTGTCAGCACGCTCTCGGTCGGCCCCCAGCCCGGGTGTCCGGAACCCAGGAGCAGCGTGTCGGGGAACTCGGCGCGGATGAGCTCGAAATCGTGCAGCACGGCGACGATGGTGCGCCCCTCCCGGTGCCAGAGGCGGACGATCGCCATCAGATCGGCCTCGGTCGCGGTGTCGATGGCGCTGAACGGCTCGTCCAGCAGGATCACCGGGGCGTCGCGCACGATGGTGCGGGCGAACAGCACGCGCTGGAACTGGCCGGCGGACAGCGCGCCGATGGGACGGGCGCCGAGGCCGCCCATGCCGACGGCGGCCAGGGCGTGATCGGCGACCGCGTATTGCGCGGTGCCGATCCGGCGGAACAAGCCCAGACGCGCGGACCAGCCCAGAGCGACCACGTCCCGGCAACTGATGGGAAATGAACGGTCGAGGCGGCCCTCCTGCGGCAACAACGCGATCGAGCGAGGGTCGAGGCCGCCTCGGACGATGTGGCCGGAGGTCACGGGCAGTGCGCCGCACAGGGCGTGCAGCAGGGTCGATTTCCCGGCGCCATTGGGGCCCGCCACCGCGGTCAGCGAGCCAGGAGCGAAGTCCCCGGTCAGGTCGCGTAACACGTCGTGGCCGCCGCGGCGCAGCGTCACATGCTCCAGCCGGATGGGCGGTGGGGCCGAAATCACTGTAACGCCCACAACACGGCCAGCCAGACGACGGTCAGGACCGCGGCGGCGAGGACCAATCGCGCTCCGGCTCCGGCGGAGGGGGACAGGGGATGAGCGGGCAGCCTGCTGAACATGGTTACGATATAACATTCCATTGGGCGGCCCGGGAAGGGGCAGTTGCGTTCGCGGTTGGACGGGGAGCGGCACGGCGGGGGCTGGCGACCCGGTGGGTGTTGGCGAAGCAAGTAAGTGAAGAAAGTAAGGGCATCACGGAGGACGTGGAGCACACCTGAGGACGCGGAGCAGAAATTTTGGCGCTTCGCGCGGTGTGTGATCGGGCACCGCGCGAAGCGCCGTCGTTTTCTTCTCCGCGACCTTTCGCGTCCTCCGCACCCTCCGTGATGCCCTTCCCTCGTCTGATCGGACACCGGCGGCGGGGTCCTGGCATCTCTTGCGTCAGCCGCGGCATGGGCCGGCGACGCTTCGCACCACACCTCCCCCATTCGGTCTCGCGCCGTTTTGGTAGTATCCTGACGCTCACATGACCGACACCGATCCTGACGCCGACGCGCGCCGCGAACTGCGAACGCACCGCGCCTTCGCGATGTTCCTGCTGCTCCTGATGGCCGCCCTCACTTTGGGCTGCTACGCGCTCCCGCCAGGCTGGGGGACCGATTTGCTACAGGCCGCCGCCAAGGCGGGCTTCGTCGGCGGCATCGCGGACTGGTTCGCGGTCACCGCGCTGTTCCGCCATCCGCTCGGCATTCCGATCCCGCACACCGCCATCATTCCGAACCAGAAGGAGCGTCTGGGCCTGGCCCTCGGCCGCTTCGTCGCCAATCACGTGATCACGGCAGGCGAGGTCTCGTCGGTCCTGGTGAAGCTCGACGTGCCGGGCATCCTGGCGCGCTATCTGAACGACCCGGTGTCCGCCCGCCCGGCCGCCGTCACGCTGGCGGCGCTGTTGCCGCGCATCCTGGCGACGGTCGAGGACGGCCGCGCCCGCCGCGTCGCCAGCCGCATCATACCCCGCGTGCTCGGCGGCGCCGGCGCCGGAGTGGTGGTCGCGCGCGCCATGCGCACCCTGGTCGAGGGCGGGCGCCATCAGGAAGTCTTCGGGTTCATCCTGGAACAACTCAAGGTGCTGCTGAGCGCGCGCGAGGAAACATTGCGCGTCGCGATCGAAGAACGCGTCCGCGAACAAGGCGGCCGCCTCATCGGCTGGGCTCTCGGCGCCTCGATCGCCCGCCGCGTGCTGACCACGATCAATGGCGAACTGGACAAGATGAGTCCCGACGGCTCCGAACTGCGCGCCGCGTTCGACGAGTGGATCCGCCGCGAGATCGACCGCATGGAGGAAGACCCGGCGCGGGCGGCGGAGATCGGCGCGGCGATCCGCAAGGTCGTGGCGCATGAAACGGTGCAGGCCTGGATCTGGGACGTGTGGTCGCGGTTGCGGCTGGCGCTGGAGACCGACGCCGCGCGGCCCAATGGGCGGACGGTGGCGTATCTGGAAGGCGCCCTGGGCAACCTGGGACAGATGCTGCTGTCGGATCCCGGGATGCGGGCGCGGGTGGAAACCGCCGCGGCCGGGATCACCAGCGAATTACTGCCGGCGGCGCGAGAGAAATTATCGTCGTTCATCGCTCAGGTGGTGGGCGGCTGGGACGCGGCGACAATCACCGAGCGGCTGGAATTGCGGGTGGGAAAGGATCTGCAATACGTGCGGATGAACGGGACGCTGGTGGGGTTTCTGGTTGGCGGCGTGCTTTACGCGGTGCTGACGGCGGTGTTTGGGCATGTGAGTTTTTGAGGGGGCGGATCGCGGTTGGGCGGCCCGCCTCGCGTATCGTCTCGACAAAACCATCGTCGTGGTGCCTCAACTGACCATTGGATTCCCGCGCGGATTCTGATGTGTTGAAGTAATGACAATGCGAAACCAGGGGTGCGCGCGCCCCTGGTTTTCTCCACGCCGCTCACCCGGCACCGCCGGCCGGCCGGTCAGGGCCGCACGGTGCCGTGCTCGCGCGGCCGTCGCTCGATCAACCGCGTTGCCCGGCGACGCGGACCCGGAGCGCCGCGTGCCTTACGGCGCGACAGTNNCGACAGTGCCGCGTGCCTTACGGCTCGACAGTGCCGCGTGCCTTACGGCTCGACAGGGTTTTTCGCCGGCTCGGCCACGTCGGTCCCCTTCAACGCGACGTCGTTCCCCTTCAACCCGAGGTCGGTCCCCTTCAACGCCGCCAACCGCTCCAACTCCTTGCGCGCGCGCGCAAGGCCGGCACCGCTGATCCGCCGCTCGCGGCCATAGCTGGCGGCGCGCCGCGCGTGCCACTTCTCCAGCAAGCCCAGAAGGTCCGTCGCCGCGACCAGATCGTTGGTGGCGCAGGCGCGGCTGAACACTTCCTCGACATCGTCATCGAGCCGGCGTTTCAGCGACTGGTTCACCCGCGCCAGCCGCGCGCCGGGAATCCGGACCTCGTGCAAAGTGGACGATCTGTTGACGAGAAAGCCAAACGTTCTCATGGGCGAAATCCTATGGCCAAAGTAGCGTCGCCAAGGGTTCAGGACGGACGACGGCGACACTCTGCCGCCCCACCCGTTGCGGCCTCGCTACAGGACGCGAATTGCTAGATATCAATCCACGAAAGATGCCCGCCTTTGCCCGCGCCGGTGTCCAGAAACACCGCGGTGCCCCCCGCGCTGCCCTGCCTGGAGTACGGCCGGCCGTCGGAGCTGCGCCGGTCGTGTCCGCAATAAACGGTGATCCCAGGCGGAATGTGATCGACCCAGCGCAGGCTGCGTTCCGGGTAGCCATCGCGTTGCGTCCGCCCCGTCGGCTCCCCGAACAGAGCGCGCGCCAACGGCCCTTCCGCGCGTTCCAGACCGTGCTCGGGGGGCGGGCCGGTCAGCATTGCCGGATGAAACCCGCCATGCACCAAAAAGTCGTTACCGCGCCGCGACCAGGCCGGCGCGCGCGCGACTTCCAGCATCACCCGCTGGCGTAACGCGTCATCGAGTTGCTCGATCGTCGCTTTGACCACGGGCTCCGGGCGGGCCGACCCGGCCAGCACGCGCGCCAGCTTCAGGTCGTGGTTGCCCAACAGAAACAGGCCGCGGCCGCGATCGATGAGGTCGAACATGATGCGCAGGGTTTCCGCGCTGTCGGGGCCATAGTCGGTCAGGTCGCCAAGCTGCACCACGAACCGGTCGGTCGCCGCCGCGTAGGCGAACGCCGTGGCGTCGCCATGCACATCGCCCACCACGCGGATAGGCGTATCAGGAGGGAGCGATCCGCGCGGCATGCGTTATCGGTATGTCATGGAACAGACATGGTAACCCACGTTTGCTTCCAGGGCACGTGAATTTCCCCGGGTGAGCGCGCGACGCCGCGGCCTGAGTGGGGAAAGCGTTGGGGCTCCGCCCCAAACCCCGCCA
>PLSZ01000276.1 GCA_003164305.1 Acetobacteraceae bacterium | reverse complement strand
TGGCCCGGCTATGTGGACGCGCTGTCCACGCTGCTGATGGTGGTGATGTTCGTGCTGCTGGTGTTCGTGCTGGCGCAGGCGCTCGAGTCGGTCGTGTTATCGAAGCGCAACGATGAACTCACCGCCGCGAATCAGACGTTGACCCAGGAGCGGGCGCGGAACGACCGGCTGAACCAGAATTTGACGGCCGGCGACGCGGCGCGCGCGGCGCTGCTGGCGCAATTGCGGGACCTGAACACGCAGACCGCGGCGACGATGGCGGAACGCGACAAGCTGTCGGCGTTGTTGAAAGAGGTCGAGATGGCCGCCGCCGCCGCCGCGACCATGAACCGGTCGCTGACCGCCAAGGTCGAGACGCAGACACAACGCGCCGACGCGGCGGACGCGGCGAACCGGCAACTGACCACCGATCTGGCCGCGGCTCAGGCCCGGCTGAAAGAGATGCGCGATCAGATCGCCGCGCTGGACAAGACAGTAAAGGCCGACAAGGACACGATCGACGCGAAGATTTCCGATCTCGCGCGCCTCGCGGAACAGACGCGCGCGTTGACGGCGTTGCGGGACGATCTGCAATCGCAGGTGAAGACCGCCGCCGCCGCCGCGATGACCGAGGAACAGAAGCGCCGCGCGGTCGAGATTCTGTTGGATGACGAAAAGAAGCTGTCCGATACGTCACGCGCGAAGATCGCCGCGCTGACACAGGAACTCAATCAGTTGCAGCGCGAACTCGGCGTCAGCGAAAAGGCGCGGGCCGATGAGGAAGCGAAGAACAGCGGGTTGACCGACCAGTTGAACCTGGCACTGGCGGCGCAGGTGGAGGAACTTCGGAAATATCGTTCGGACTTCTTTGGCAAGCTGCGCGCGGTGTTGGCGGATCGGCCCGGGGTGCAGATTGTCGGCGACCGGTTCGTGTTTCAGAGCGACGTGTCGTTCGGGGTTGGCGGCGCCGATCTGACGCCGGCCGGCATGGCGCAAATGAGCGACTTCGCGGCGACGTTCCGGCCTATCATCGACAAGATACCTCCCGACCTGAACTGGGTGATCAGGGTCGATGGGCACACCGACTCGACGCCGATCCATAACGGGCGTTTCGCCTCGAACTGGGAATTGTCGGCGGCGCGGGCGATTTCGGTGGTGAAGTTTTTGATCACGCAGGGGATTCCGGCGGCGCATCTGGCGGCGACCGGCTTTGGCGAGAACCAGCCGCTCGATCCGGGCGATACGCCTGAGGCGTTCGCGAAGAACCGGCGGATCGAGATCCGGCTGACGGACCGTTGAACGTCGATGCTTCCCGAGGGCTTTCAAACGTCTCGTCTGATCCTGCGTCCAATCGCGCCGGCGGACGCCGCGGTCATCTTCGATAGTTACGCTCAGGATCCTGAGGTCACGCGCTTTCTGACCTGGCGGCCGCATCGGACGATCGAGGAAACCGAATCCTATATCGCGCACTGCCTCGCGGCGCCCACGACCGCCTCGCGGACGTTCGTGTTGACCGGGCGGGACGACGGGGTGGTGCGCGGGGGCTTCGACCTGCGTCACGCCGAGGCGCATCGCATGGAATTTGGTTATGTGCTCGCCCGCCGCTGGTGGGGTCAGGGACTGATGACCGAGGCGCTGACTGAAATCGCGGGCTGGGTGCTGCGTCAGGATGGCGTGTTCCGCGTCGCCTCCACGTGCGACGTGGACAACATCGGCTCCGCGCGGGTGATGGAAAAAGCGGGGCTGGCTCGGGAAGGTTTGTTGCGGCGCTGGCTGGTCTATCCGAACATCAGCGACGAGCCGCGCGACTGTTTTTGTTACGCGCGCGTTCGGTAACACCAACCGGCCAAAAGGTTGCCTTATCGGCCGCCTATCCGTCATGCCAGGGTCAGGCCCCATAGGCATCAAGATCAGGCCGGCGATAGCGAAACTTTTCCCCGAACGTCATCCTCGGGCTCGACCCGAGGATCGGTCGGCCCAGACACCTCGCCCGACTTCTGACTTCATCGCATGTCGAGAGATCCTCGGGTCAAGCCCGAGGATGACGGTACGCGGGCGTTACGATCGAGAGTCAGTGTCGATGCGGATTGGTATCACGCCGGTCACGCGTTGTCGCCGAACGCCTTTCGCTTGAGGTCCTTCTGGCGGTCCTCGCCATGCGGGGTGCGCGGATCGATGTCCATCACGTGCTGCCAGGCGTCGTACGCGGCTTTCCAGTCCTGGCGCGCCTCGGCGATCGCTTCCAACGTCTGCCAGGCACCGAAATGCCGAGGTTCCAGCTTCAGGGTTTCCTGAAGGTCGAGCACCGCGCCGACCGTGTCGCCAGACTTAAAGCGGGCGATGGCACGTTGATGCCAGGCCTCGGCCAGGGTCGGATCCAGCACGATGGCGTCGCTGAACGCCGACACCGCGTCACCCGGCGCGTTGGCGTTGGATTGGCGCAGACCGCGGCTCATGAGGAGCGTCACCGCCGGTGTGCTGGCTTCCACCCATTGTTGGCGGATCTTGTCTTCCAGCGCCGACGCGACCTGCTCGTTCGGCGCGGTGCGCAACGTGTCGAGCATCTTGTCCAGCACGGCGCGTTTGTCCTTGGCCGGCTGGGCCAGAGCCAATGACGGCAGCAAAAGCAGAGGCAGGATCAGGCGGCGCATCAGATGCCCTCCGGCCGGGGACCGCCGGCCATCCAGTCCAGCAGCGCGACAGTGTGCACGACAGGCAACGCGCCACCGGATAATTGCGTGATGCAGCCGATATTGCCGGCGGCGACCAGGTCCGGTTTGGTCTTTTCAATGTTGCGCAGTTTGCGCGTGCGCAGCCTCGTGGCGATTTCCGGTTGCAGCATGTTGTACGTGCCGGCGGAGCCACAGCACAGATGCCCCTCCGGAGGCTCCACCACGCGGAACCCGGCTTTACGCAGCAGCGCTTTTGGCTCGGCGGTGATTTGTTGGCCGTGTTGAAGACTGCAGGCGGAATGATATGCGACGGTCAGTCCAGGCGTGGGTCGTGTCGGTGTGTAACCGATCCGGGTCAGTAGTTCGGTGATGTCGGCCGCGAGACCAGCCATACGTTCGGCTTTGTCCCGGATCGAAGCCGGCTCGTTACGGAACATGAAGCCGTAATCTTTCACCGTCGTGCCGCAGCCGGACGCGTTGATCACCACCGCGTCCAACCCGTCTTTATCGATTTCCCGCGACCAGGCCTCGATGTTCGCGGCGGCGAGGGCCATCGCCTCATCGTGCTGACCCATGTGATGATTGAGCGAACCGCAGCAGCCGGCGCCTTCCGCGACGATGACCTCGCAGCCCAGGCGGGTGAGCAGGCGGATGGTTGCCGCGTTGATTTCGGGGGCAAGCACCTGTTGCGCGCAGCCGGCCAGCAGCGCGACGCGGGCTTTTCGGAGTCCAATCGCGGCGTGAACGCGCGGGCCTTCGAGGGGGCCGGGACCTGGCAGGTTCCTTGGCGCCAGCGACAACATCGCCCGCAACCGGCGCGCCAGCATGCTCTGGCCAGGCACCAGTCCGGCGAATGGCCGCGCCAGGCTGGCACCGGCCAAAGCGAGACGAAACAACCACGGCCGCGGAATGATCCAGCCTAGCACGCGGCGGATTGTCCGCTCGGTCCATGGCCGGCGGTATGTGCGTTCGATGTAGGTCCGCGCGTGATCGACGAGGTGCATGTAGTTCACGCCGGACGGGCACGTCGTCATGCAGGACAGGCAGGACAGACAGCGATCCACATGCAGAACGACCTCCAGCGGCGCTGGCTGGTTTTTTTCCAGCATGTCCTTGATCAAATAAATCCGCCCGCGCGGACTGTCGAGTTCATCGCCGAGCAACTGAAACGTCGGACAGGTCGCGGTGCACAGCCCGCAATGCACGCAGGTCCGCAGCACCTGGTTGGCGGTGGCGGTTTCCGGATCGCGCAGTTGCGTCTCGGTGAAATTCGTCTGCATGTGGCTACAGTCCCGCGTAAATCCGGCCCGGGTTCAATATCCCGCGCGGGTCCATCGCCCGCTTCACGCGGCGCGTGATCGCGGCGAGCGGCGCGGGCTCCGGCGGCACCACATCCACCGCGTTGCGTAATGAGTCCGGCGCGCGCATCAGCGTCCAGGTACCCCCCGCGGCGCGCGCGGCAGCCTCGATCGCGCGATGTGTCGTTTCGGTCGCGGGACCGGAGAACCATACCAGTCCGCCGCCCCAATCGAGGAATCCCGCCGCATGCTCAACCGCGCGCAAGGCGCCTGGACCAGCGGACGGCCGGACGGAAACCCGCCAGACGCCATCGCCATCGGCGACCGGTAGCACACGTACATCGCGCACTGCTCGCCACAAGGTTCGCGAGGCTGTGTCGTCCAGGATTTCAGCGCCCGCGACCGCGAGTTCACCGCGCAATTTTTCGGTGCGATAAGCAACCGACGTGGTGAAGTCTTCAATGCGGATCAACGCGACGGAGTGACGGGCCGGGTCCGGCAACAGCGCGGCGGCTTCGGCCGGCAACCAGGCGGCACCCGACACACCGTACGGCGAACCAAGCGCCGCCGATAGCGCAACGACCGCCGCCTCGGCGTCCAGGCCAGGCAGCACGATGGTGCCAACAGATTCAGGCGCCGGCAGTACCTTCAACGTGACTTCCGACATGATGCCGAGCGTGCCGTGGCTGCCGGTAAGCAGTTTGCATAAATCGAGACCGGTGACGTTCTTCAGCACCCTGCCACCGGAATGGATGACCTCGCCGCGTCCGGTCACCGCGCGCACACCCATGACGTGATCGCGCATCGCGCCCCATGCCACGCGCCGAGGGCCAGACAAATTGGTCGCCACGACACCGCCGAGAGTCTGCGTGCCGGCCGCGGTGCCGAGCAGCACCGAAAGATCGGGCGGTTCGGCGATCAAATGCTGTCCGTGCTCCGCCAGCGCGGTTTCGATCTCGTGCAGCGGCGTTCCGGCGCAAGCCGAAATGATCAGTTCCTTTGGCGCGTAAAGCGTGATGCCGGTCAGGCCGGCGGTGCTGATCACGCCCGCCGCCTGAACGGGTCGCAACATACCGGATTTGGTCCCGGCGCCGCGGACCAGCAACGGTTCCCGCGCGGCCGCGATCCGGCTTGCGATCGCGCTTTCCGCCTCGGTCGGGATCATGCGGGCGGGATCATGCCGCGCGCGGCAAAGCTGGCGGCTCGCGCAACGGAAACACTTTGCTCGGGTTCAGCAGCCAGTCCGGATCGAACGCGGATTTGATGCGGCGCTGTTGTTCAAGCTCATGTTCGGCGAACTGGAACGGCATCAGGTCGCGCTTCTCGACGCCGACGCCGTGCTCGCCGGTCAGACAACCGCCGACCTCGACACAGAGTTTCAGAATGTCGGCGCCGCATTCCTCCGCGCTGTGGAAGCTTTTGGGATCGTTCGCGTCGAACATGATCAGCGGATGCAGATTGCCGTCGCCGGCGTGGAAGATGTTGGCGACCTTCAGACCGTAGCTGTCGGAGATTTCCCGAATGCGGCGCAACACTTCCGGCAGCTTGCTGGTCGGTATCGTTCCGTCCATGCACAGATAATCCGGGCTGATGCGGCCGATCGCGCCGAACGCNNTCGACGCTGCCTTCGACTTCGATGATCAGCATCGCCTCGGCGTCCAATGGATAGCCGGCATGGGCGAAGTCTTCGCAGGCGTGGATCGCCGGGCGGTCCATGAACTCCAGCGCCACCGGAATGATGCCGGACGAGATGATCGCGTCAACGCACTCCCCGGCGATTTCGTTCGATGAAAACCCGGCGAGCATCGCGCGGGCGCCTTCAGGTGAACGCAGGATGCGCACGGTGATTTCGGTGACCAGCGCGAGTTGCCCCTCACTGCCGGTCAACAAGCCCAACCAGTCGTAGCCCGCGGCGTCGAGATGCTCGCCGCCGATGTCGAGGATTTCCCCATCGACGGTGACAATCTTCAAACCGAGAAGATTGTTGGCGGTGACACCGTATTTCAGGCAGTGCGCGCCGCCGGAGTTCATGTTGACATTGCCACCGATCATGCAGGCGAGCTGGCTCGACGGATCGGGGGCGTAAAAGAACCCTTCGTCGGACACCGCGTTGGTGATGCCGATATTTGTCACCCCGGCCTGCACGGTGGCGCAACGATCCGGGTAGTTGATGTCCAGAATCTGGTTCATCCGCATCAGGCCGACGACGACCGCGTCGGCCATCGGCAAGGCGCCGCCGGACAGCGATGTACCGGCGCCGCGCGGCACCACGCGCACGCCGTTAGCGTGGCAGAAGCGCATGATCGCGGCGACCTCTTCCGTGGTTTCCGGCAGGGCGACCGCCAGCGGCATCTGGCGATAAGCGGACAAACCGTCGGTTTCGTAGGGTTTGAGGCTGACGGGATCGCCGATCACGCCCTCCGGATCGGCGACCGCCGCGCGCAAGCCGGCGATGACCTCGTCACGGCGCGCCAGGATTTCGGGTTTCGGATCGGGCAGTCGGATCATGATTGGCCTCCGGCACTTATGATGGGACGTGAGGTTGGCCGGGGCAAGCGGCTGGGTTTCATCCCCCCGGCCCGTCAGGCCCGCGCTCCCCGCCGAAGTCAGAAAAGACGCTGCCGGCATGGCCCATTCCAGATGCGTATATACGGTGCCGAGTCTAAACAGAAACTACTTCCTCTG
>PLSZ01000348.1 GCA_003164305.1 Acetobacteraceae bacterium | reverse complement strand
GGCGCTTAACTTGATGCCTATGGGGCTTGACCCGGCCATCCGTCGCGGCAGTCTGTCTCCAGACGTAGCTGAACCGCGGCCAAATGCGGCAGGGGAGAACCAACGTGACCGAAAGTCTGTTCACCGGCCTGAAAGTCATCGACTGCGCCAGTTGGATCGCCGGTCCCGCCGCCGCGACGATCCTGTCCGACTTCGGCGCCGACGTGATCAAGGTGGAGCCGCCAGGCGTTGGCGATCCCTGGCGGACCCGCGGCCCCATCCCCGGCAAAGATGTCGATTACTACTGGCAGTTGACGTCCCGCAACAAACGCAGCCTGGCGATCGACCTGAAACATCCGGACGGCATCGCCGCCCTGCATCGGCTGGTGGCATCGGCTGATGTGTTCGTCACCAATTTCCCGTTGCCGGTGCGCGAACGCCTGTTGCTGGCTCCGGCGCAATTGCTGCCGTTGAATCCTCGGTTGATCTACGCGTCGTTCACCGCTTATGGCGAGGAAGGCGAAGAAGCCGCGAAAACCGGCTTCGATTCGACCGCGTATTGGGCGCGCACCGGCCTGATGGACCAGGTGCGGGCCGAGGCGACCACGGCTCCGTCGCGTTCAATGCCAGGCATGGGCGATCATCCCAGCGGGACAGGCCTGTACGCCGCGATCGTCACCGCGCTGTACCGGCGGGAAAAGACCGGTCTGGGTGGCGTGGTTAAATCGTCTCTTTTGCAGAACGGTCTCTGGGCCAACGCCTGCGCCGTGCAAACCCGCCTGTTCGGCGAACACGTGACGCACCGCCCAACCCGCGAGGAAGCACCGAACGCGTTGGCGAATCATTACCAAACCCGCGACGGCCGCTGGTTCATCATGGCGCTGTTCAACGAGCAGCGGCAATTATCCGGATTTTTGTCCGCGATCGGCCGGGAGGATCTGGTGCACGATCCGCGTTTCGCCACACCGGCCGCGCGCAAACAATACGCCGCCGAACTGGTCCAGGTGCTGGACGCCGAATTTTCCAAACGCGACCTGAAGGACTGGCGCGGGATCCTGGATGGCGTTGGCGTCACATTCGGCATTGTCGGTACCGTCAACGAAGTGCTGGACGACCAGCAAATGCGAGATTGCGGCGCGTTGGTGCCATTCGCCGATGGCGGTCATCTGACCGTTTCCGCACCGTTTCATATCGATGGCGTCGATAAAGTACCAGCCCAGAGGGCTCCCGCCATCGGCCAGCACAGCGAAGCCGTGTTGCGTGAAGCCGGATACGACGCCGACGACATCGCGCGGCTTCGCGGTTTGGGCGTGCTCGCATAATCCGGGCGGCCGAAGTCGCGCTGACGGCGGCGGTTGCGTTGGGGGGGATCCTGGCGCTGCGGTATCTTCGAGGCGATCGCCTGCCGCTTTGGGTCGGCGTCATCCACGGCGTAACCGGCACGGCCGGCCTGGGTTTATTGTTGTTGGCGCTTCAAGGGCCGTCGCGTGGGGAGGCGATGGGCGTCGGCTCCTTCGGTGTCACCGCCGCAATGCTGTTCAGCATCGCGGCGGTGTTGGGACTGCTGATCCTGTTCCTGCACCGGCGGCCACGGATCGCGGGGATCGCGGTCGCCACCCACGCCTCGCTCGCCATCGCCGCTTTCGTTCTCTTCCTCGCCTGGGCTTCGATGGGGTGACAACGGGGACCGGCCGAAACCGGCCCCCGTCACCACAACGTTACGATACGGCGAGCGAATAAATGTCCTTCACCCCCGCCGGCAGAGGCAACGACTCCCACGTCGCGCCGCCATCTTCCGTGCCGTAAATCTCCCCCTCATACCGCGCGCCGATCGCCATCACGTTGGCGTTCTTCGCGTGCGGCGCCACCGACATGATCGTGCCGTGCACCTGAACTTTATCGTAGCGGCTCCAGGTCTGGCCCTTGTCGGTGCTGCGATAAACGCCGCCGTCCTTGCTCGCCGCCGCGACACTGAGAGCGGCGTAAAGCGTCTTGCCGTCGGCGCCGACCTTGATATCGCGGCCATACGTCGTCGGTGAAAAGCGCCCGACTTCCATGTCCTGCCAGGTCTCGCCGCCATCATGCGTCTGGAACAATCCCATCCGCGCCGCGAAAATCACCCCGTCCGGATCGGCCGGATTGATGGCGATCGCGTGACCGTCGAGCATTCCTTCATTATAGGTGTTGCTGACGATCTTGCTTTTCAGATGCGGCTTTTCCGCCAGCCGCAGCAGATCGGCGCTGCGATCCGTCCAGCTCTCGGCGTAATTGTTGGTGCTCATCACGCCGTTCACTTCCAACGCGGCATAGATGGTGCCTGGATGTTTCGGATGTTGCGCCATCCGCATGACACGGCAGGCGAATGGCATCACCGCGCGATCCGGCATTCCGGGATCCGGCATTTCTTTCCACGTCTCGCCGGTATCTTCGCTGCGGTAGATCGAGATCGGCGATCCGCCGGCATAAACCAGCTTCGGATTTTGCGCGTCGACCAGGAACGACCAGATCTGCCGCGCGTCCGGGAAGTTCGTGCGCTGGAACGATTTTCCCTTGTCGGTGCTGCGATAAACGCCATCCTTGGTGCCGGCGAACACAACGTTCGGATCGGTCGGATGCACATGCACGGCATAAGTCTCGTGTTCGCTGACCGGATGTGTCCAGGACTCCGCGCCGGCCGCGCGCGTGAACACGCCAACTTTACCCACCTGATCGGCCCGTCCGACATAACCGGCGACGCCGGCGTAGATGTTCGACTGTGCCATGGCACGCTCCCTTCTTGAATTCCCTCGGTCATCTTATCGAGGCCAGGCCCGCTTGGCCAGAGCGGCCCGGATGGCGTAGCCTGCGACGGAGCCTGGGAAGGGAGTGAAATCATGCCAAACGTATCCGCCGAACGCCTGACCGAGATCGCCAAGGGGCTGCTCGTCGCCGCCGGCGCATCGGAAGACGAAGCCGCGATCATCGCCCGCTATAACATTGGCGCCAATCTGGTGGGACACGACTCCCACGGGATCATCCTGATCCCGCAATATATCGATCGCATCAAGGCCGGCCACATCGTTCCCCAGGCGCCGTGGGAGATCAAACAGGAAACCGCGACGACGACGGTTATCGACGGCAACTGGGGTTTCGGCTACGTCGTCAACGACCGCGCGATGCGCTACACCATCGAGAAAGCGAAAAAGCAAAACGTCGCCGCAGCCACGGTGCTGCGTCAGAGCCACATCGGACGCCTCGCGAGTTATCCGCTGCTGGCGTCGGCCGAGGGCATGATCGCGATGATCACCGCCGACTCCGGTCGCTCTCCAAAACACGTCGCCCCCTACGGCGGCGCCAAGGCCCGATTGGGCACCAACCCGATCTGTTTCGCGATCCCATCGAACCTGGAGGGGCCGTTGGTGTTCGACATGGCGACCTCCGCCGCCGCCGCCGGCAAGATCAACGTCGCGACCGCGCGGGGCGAACAGGTGCCGACCGGTTGGCTGATCGACTCCGAGGGCAAGCCTTCAACCGATCCAAAAGTGCTGCGCGCCGGCGGCGCCTTGCTACCGTTGGGCGGCACCGAAGGGTACAAAGGCACTGGCCTGGCCGCGATCGTCGAAATCCTCTCCGGTTTGCTGACCGGGCTTGGTTTCGGTATCGATCCTCAGGGCCGCCACAACGACGGTTGCTTCATGGCGGTGTTCAACGTCGCCGCGTTCCGCGATCTGGCGACCTTCAAGGCCGAGGTCACCGACTTCGCCCATTACCTGAAAGCGACGCCCCCGGCTCAGGGTTTCACCGAAGTCTTCTACCCGGGCGAGGTTGAATTCCGTAAAGAGCAGGACCGGCGCAAGAACGGCGTGCCGATCGAGGACGCCACCTGGAAACGTTTGCAGGACATGGCGACGGGTTACGGCATCGCCGACAAGCTGGGGTTCTGAAATCTCCCGTCATGGCCCGGCTTGACCGGGCCATCAGACGGGTACCGATCGAAAGGAAATATTTCGTATGGTCGATCTTGTCATCCGCGGTGGCACCGTCATTGATGGTTCCGGTGGCGATCCGATCGAGGCCGACGTCGCGGTCTCAGACGGACGCATCGTCGCGGTTGGCAAGGTATCCGCGCGTGGCACTGAAGAAATCGACGCCAGGGGTAAAATCGTCACCCCTGGCTTCGTCGATCCTCACTCGCATTATGATGCTCAGGCGACCTGGAGCAGCCGGATCACGCCAAGTTCCTGGCACGGTGTGACAACGACCTTGATCGGCAATTGCGGCGTTGGCTTCGCGCCATGCACGCCCGCCGATCAGGGATTGTTGGTGAAACTGATGGAGGGCGTCGAAGACATTCCCGAGCCGGTGCTGATCGAAGGGTTGCCGTGGAACTGGCGTAGTTTCCCCGATTTCCTGAATGCGCTGGAGGCACGTCCGTACGATCTCGACATCGCCACCCAGGTGCCGCACGCCGCCGTTCGGGTGCACGTCATGGGTCAGCGCGGCGTCGATCGCGAACCGGCGACGGCGGCGGAAGCGCGGGAGATGGCGCGTATCGTGGTTGAGGGGGTGAAGGCGGGAGCACTGGGATTTTCCACGTCTCGCACGATCAATCATAAGACCAAGGCGGGTGCGCATATCCCGACGTTGGACGCGGACGAAGCGGAACTCGCGACGATCGCGGGCGCGCTGAACGCCGGCTGGTTGCAGGTGATCTCCGACTTCAACGATCCGGCGCCGGAATTCGCCATGCTGCGCCGTCTGGTCGAGCAATCCGGCCGGCCCATGGCGATCACCATCCTGCAACGCGATGCCAGACCCGAGGAATGGCGCGATATCGCCGGCTGGATCGCCGATGCCAATCGTTCCGGTGTGCCGATGCTGGGGCAGGTGCTGACTCGCCCGACCGGAATCATCCTTGGGTTTGAGATTTCACAAAATCCGTTTCTTGGCCGGCCGAGTTACGACGCCATCGCCGATCTGCCGTTCGAGCAAAAGATCGCCGCGCTGCGCCAGCCGGAAGTTCGTGCCGCGATCCTGGCCGAAGAGACGGACAATGACAGCCTGCGTCGCCGTGTTCG
>PLSZ01000282.1 GCA_003164305.1 Acetobacteraceae bacterium | reverse complement strand
CCATGACCGTATCCCGATGCCTCCGCGCCTGACCCGCCAGAGCGCGCAGAATCGCGCGCATTTCGGCTTCGATCAGCCCGAGGCCCTGGCGCACCTGCAAGACCGTCGCGGTATCCATGATGTCCTGCGTCGTCGCGCCCCAATGTGTCCAGCCACCCGCCTCGCCGGCACCGCGAGACAATTCCGCCACCAGACCAACCACCGGATAGCCGACGTTGCGCGCGCTGGCGGCCAGCACCTCGATGCGCAGGTCGCCCAGAGCCGCCGCGGCGACGATCGCCTTCGCCGCCTCCTCCGGAATGATCCCCAACCGCGCCTGAACCTTGGCCAGCGCGGCCTCCACATCCAGCATGCGCTGAAAATACGCGGTCTCATCGAACACCGCGCGCATCGCGTCGCTGCCGTAGAGCGTGCCGAAGATGGGGCCGTCGGCGGGATTGATCGGCATCGAGGGAACTCCTTCAAGGGTCGTCCAGGCGGGCAAGGGCTGTCCACGCGGGTGAGAAATCCGGGCTGACCCGTAAACGCCTCATTAACACTCTTCTGCGAGAGTACGTCTGTCTGACAGGAGATGCCAAAATGGACAGCCCAGACGAGATCGTCCCCTTGCGCGTGCGGCAACTGCGAGCGGCGATGGAGCACCTTGAAGCGCGGCGGTGGCGGCTGGCGGAGGTCCAGTGCAAAATGCTGCTGGCGGTCAACACCGCCGATATGGACGCGTTGCTGATCCTGGCTCTGTCTATCGCGGCCAGCGGTGAGGCGGCGCGGGCGGCGCCGTTGCTCGAACGCGTGCGCCGCGCGCGTCCCGACCACGCCGATCCCTGCCGCGACCTGGAAACGATGCAGCCCAGGATCCCGCGGTCGGTGGTGGCTCGGCAGTATCGCGCCTGTCTTCGGATGGCACCGGCGGACGCTCGGCTACGTAAGGATTTCGCGCGTTATTTGCTGGAAAACTCCGAACCCGAGACCGCGCTGGACGTGTTGCGCGACGCGCCGGAGTCGGCGGTCACCTTCAATCTGCGCGGCCTGGCGCTGGCGGAAACGGGCAAGTTCAAGGACGCCACGCGATGCTTCGACAGCGCGGCGCGACTGGACAAGGACTCGCCGAGTGGATGGTCGAATTTGGGGATGATGCTGCGGATCGAGGGCCGGTTCGACGACTCGCTGATCGCTTATGACCGGGCGATCGCGCGCGCGGACGGCGACCCACAATTGAGGGTCAATCGCGCCATCGCTCTGCTGCATGCTGGGCGTTGGGACGAGGGCTGGCGAGACTACGAAGCACGCTGCGACCGGCCA
The DNA here is from genome assembly GCA_003164305.1 of Acetobacteraceae bacterium. Next base: position 4,601 of record PLSZ01000282.1, on the reverse strand, counting down.
GGTTATGTCGCGTTGTCGAATGCGCCCTTAGTGCCGGTGCTGACGCTGCAAGGTCGCCTCGATGGCCAGCGCGTGCTGGTGTGGCATGAGGAGGGTTTCGGCGATACCTTGCAATTCGCACGCTATTTGCCGTTGCTGGTGGAGCGTGGCGCTGATGTGACCGTGTCGGTCCCAGCTCCGCTGGTCCGACTGTTACGTGGCAGGCCTGAGATCACCGTGGTGCAGACCGGCGAGGGCCCGCCACCGCCGCATGACCTGCAATGCCCGGTGTTCAGCCTGCCGCGGGTTTTCGGCACCACAACGGCGACCGTTCCGCCCGCGCCTTACCTTCGCGCCGATCCCGCGCTCGCCGCCGCGTGGTCCGCCCGTCTTCCCGTCGATGGCCTTCGCGCCGGGCTCGTCTGGTCTGGGCAGGCGAGGCCCTGGCTGCACGGTTTTGCCTCGGTCGATCGCCGCCGCAGCGCGGGCCTCGCGGCGTTCGCGCCGTTGGCCGTTGTGCGCGGCGTACGGTTTGTCAGTCTCCAGGCCGGCACCGCGGCCGCGCAGGGGCAGGAGCCTCCGTCGGGCATGGAACTGACGGATCCGATGGACGCGGTGCATGATTTCGCCGACACGGCGGCGGTCATCGCCAATCTGGACGTGGTGATCAGCGTCGATACGTCGGTCGCGCATTTGGCGGGGGCGATGGGCAAGCCGGTGTTCTTGCTGGATCGTTACGACAATTGCTGGCGCTGGTTGCATGGACGGACCGATACGCCCTGGTATTCATCGATGACGATCTTCCGCCAGCCGAGACCCGGCGATTGGAGCGCGGTGATGCATCGCGCGGCGACGGCGCTGACGTCGATGGCGCTGTTCCGAAGCGGTCCGCTGGCGTCGGCGGGCGCGGCGGCTTTGGCGTCGGCGGCGTGAGGGGGATGATCCTCTAAAGCAACATCTCGTTTGACGACGCCGAAAGAGGAGCTATGTCCTGGCGACTCTACTCGTCAAAAATGTCCGCGTGGGTGCCGGTTCTCGCGAGCCTGAGTTCGTCGCCGACGATACGATAGATCAGCAACCAGTCCGGTTCGATATGCAGATCGCGGTAGCCATTCCAGTTTCCCCTAAGGGGATGGTCGCGATGTCGCGCGGGGACGGGTTTCTCTTCCGCCAGTAATTCCATTACGGTTTTTAACTTGCCCAGGTCTTTCCCGCGCTTGCGCATAAGGAAAAGGTCTCGTTTAAAGCGCCCGGCAAGGACCGGGATCAGCACGTCATTTGTCCACAGATTTGAACAGAGCCGCAACGTTTTTGTACCGCTTACCCTTGCCACGTTCGAGTTCGCCGATCGCCTGGATCGTCATGGCGTTGGGTGCTTTGACTTCAAAAGGAAGACGTTTTTCGTCCGCGATGCGTAACATCAGCAGCCGTATCGCGTCGGAGATCGACAATCCCATGGCCTCAAGCGCTTCGGCCGCGCGCTTCTTGGTCGCGGTATCGATCCTTGCCCGGACGATGGTGTCGGATGGCATGGAATACCTCTCTCTGTGGTTCCAGTGTGGCTACACTGTGCGCGAACTTCGCGCGTTTGACAAGCAATTCCCCGTCTTGAAGTTCGGACCTGGGACGTAGCCGGAATCCCGGGCGACTGTGCGAAGGCCGTGTCGCGCTCCGCGCGGCGAAGCCGCCGGGCACGATAGACGGTTTTCTTGGCCTGCTCGCGAGCAAGACGCGAAAGGTCGCCACGCTCGATGAAATCAACGAAGCATCCGCCGCCGGTTGGGCCGGAAAGGAATGAGGATCACGGTCGATACGAACATCCTGATCCGGGCGGTGACGCGCGACGACAAAAAGCAGGCCACGGCGGCCGCCAGGCTGTTGAAGGATGCTGGAACCGTCGCGGTCCCTCTGCCCTGCCTGTGCGAGTTCGTCCGGGTGCTGCGCCAGGTGTACAGCCTCGGCCAAAGGGACATTCAGGCGGCTTTGCAGGCTCTGCTGAACACGGGAAATGTCGCCGTTAATCGCCCAGCGGTCGATGCCGGTCTGGCCGTGCTCGACGCGGGCGGGGACTTCGCGGACGGAATCATTGCCTTCGAGGGACGATGGCTGGGCGGCGAAACCTTCGTATCCTTCGACAAGAAGGCGGTGGCCCTGCTCGAAAAACAGGGCCTGGCGGCAAGGGTTCTCGTCTGACCCGGTTCGTGCGATGGGGATCGCCATGGCTGTTAGACGCGGTCAGCGGTCTGAGAGATGCGCCCATGGCTCCAGTGTCCGGTTGCCGCGATGAAGACTGGCACGGTCTACAGCATTTCCAGTGCCATCCGTTCCATCCGCCACCGACCGCGACTCTCGCCTCGGTATCGCCGACCGCTCGCACCGAATTGACAGCCTCCCGCGCGCCCGCCACGTTCGGACTGGGCTGGCGGTACTTCCAAGCAATCCCTGGCATCGACGTCAGGGAGCTTCGGGGCAACCCCGGGGTAGCAGTGTTTCCAGGGCAGAACGTTGCATGGTGGGCGGTAGGCCATGCCTACATATCACCATGCCGGACGGGTCAGGTTGGAAGCACCGTCACGCCTGCCTCGCCAACGGATTGGACCGGGAATGGATACCAGAGCCTGGGCCGCCAATAACCTCGCCGCGCGGCTGCTCGCCGAGCCCTGGACACCGGCGGCGATCGCGGCTTCGATCGATGCCGCGCTAGGCTCCGTCCACCAACGGACACGTTTCGCCCTGGTCACGCGCGTATTCGCTCTGGGCCGCGACACCTGGCCGCCCGCCCCTCATACGCTGACGGACTATCTGATCGCATCGGAGTTTTTCCGGCCGCCGCCGCGCCGTCCGGTCGCCATCGTTCTCGACTCACCGCGGTTCGCGCCGCTGCCGCCGTTCGCCGCCCTCCCGATTCCGGCTTTGGCCACGCCAGGCGCGCTCGCCGATTGGTTGGGCGAGGCACCGGAGCAACTCGATTGGCTGGCCGACGAACGCCGCTGCCACGGCAGCGCGATCGAACCGGAATTGCAACATTACCATTACGCGTTCGTCAGCAAACCGGGCGGTGCGCCGCGACTGATCGAGGCACCCAAGCCGCGGCTGAAAGCGATCCAACGGCGCATTTTACGCGGCATCCTGGCCCCCGTCCCAGTGCACAGCCGCGCCCATGGCTTCGTCGCCGGCCGATCCTGCCTCACCGGCGCGCGGGTCCACGCCAGCGAGTCGCTTGTCGCCACCTTCGATCTGGCGCGATTTTTCCCATCGATCGGCGGCCCGCGCATCCACGGGATATTCCGCGCGCTCGGCTATCCCTGGGCCGTGGCGCGGCGACTGACCGGGTTATGTACCACGATAACGCCGGCGGACGTGGTCTCGCGCCTGGCCGGCTCGCGACGCGCCGATGGGCCGTATCCCGACTGGCATCCCCAATGGCGCGATCAGGTGCTGTATCGCGTGCCGCATCTGCCGCAGGGGGCCCCAACGTCGCCGGCGCTCGCCAATCTGCTCGCCTGGACACTGGATCGCCGTTTGCACGGGCTGGCCCGCGCCGCCGGAGCGAACTACACGCGATACGCCGATGACCTGGCATTCTCGGGCGACGCGACTTTCGCCCGCGGTCCTGAGCGGTTCCGTTCTTTAGTCGAGACGATTCTGCGTGAGGAGGGCTTCTTCCTCAACGATGCGAAGACGCGGATCATGCCACGCGCCACGCGCCAGCGCGTGACCGGCATCGTGGTCAACGAGCACTGCAATATCGGGCGCGCCGCGTTCGATACGCTGAAGGCGGTTTTGCACAACTGCGTCCGCACCGGTCCGGCCGCTCAGAACCGCGCCTCGGTGCCGGATTTCCGCCGCCATCTCGATGGTCGGGTCGCCTGGGTGGAGCAGGTCAATCCGCCGCGTGGGGCGAAGCTGCGGCGGTTGTTCGAGCAAATCGAGTGGGATTCTTCCTCGCTTTGAGTTGCCGGTCGACCAGAGGTGGTGCCCGCCCCGCCGACCCGGAAGCCGCCGCCGTTCCCCGCACCCCCCTGGGTCGCGGGTCAATTTGAATGCCTCTTATCGACCCATCGCGGAGGATAGCTCTCACTATTGATCCTCTCCTTCCCGCGGCACTGTCGCCGCATCCCAACTCTCGCCGCGGCCGTCGTCGCTTCGATCTGGCGCTGGGGCGAGCGGTCGGCGTAACGGGTTGCTTTGCTGAGTTGCCGGCAGCCCAATCATGCAAAAGTCCTGCATAATGGCACTGAAGTCCTCGATAACGAATCTGGCGGGCATTGCGCGATCTCGCGGTATGATTTCTTATTGCATTAGCAATTCGGTAAACCGCACGGTTCTCAATTCCAAATCTAAGTGTATGTTGGGAAGCATGTGATTCGGTCATCAGACGTTGGGGTTAACCTGAAGCGGTTTGAACCGCATTGACCCATCTGCGTGCATTGGCGTTCATCCCTTTCTTATCCGCGGTATATTCCTTTGCTGGTCCAAACGCCCGAGTTAGCCCGCGGTAAGAATTTTACCGCCGATAAGAAGGGACGAACGCGGAGTCGCGCGGATTCTTTCGGACCATGATCCGATCCGGGGTAATACCAGTGGGATCGGGGTTCCCACTTAGAGCGTGATCGTTTGAA
>PLSZ01000604.1 GCA_003164305.1 Acetobacteraceae bacterium | reverse complement strand
CCTGCAAGGCGCCTGGCCATTCGGCGCGGTCGAAGCGGTGTGGGCGCTGATCGCCCTGCGCCGCTGGTGGTCGCGCCGCGCCCCAACCTGAGGCGCGGCGTTTCCGATCGTCAGGCGGCGGAGCGCATGCCGCGTTGACCGGAGCGTTGCTGCTGCCAGCGTCCTGGACCGCCGCGGCGGTTTTGCGGCGGTTGCGGGCGTGATTGATGTGTCTCGGCCGGGATTTCACCCACGACCGGGATCTTCTCGCCCATCAGTTTCTCGATCTGGCGCAAGGTCGCGCGTTCGGCCGGGTCACAGAACGCGATCGCGATACCCTCGGCGCCGGCGCGCGCGGTGCGGCCGATGCGGTGGACATAACTCTCGGGCTCGGCTGGCAGGTCGAAGTTGATCACGTGCGACACGCCGGTGACGTCGATGCCGCGGGCGGCGATGTCGGTCGCCACCAGCACCCGGGCGCGCCCGTTGCGGAAGTCGCGTAAGGCGCGTTCCCGTTGCGGCTGGCTTTTGTTGCCGTGGATCGCATCGACCTGAACGCCGGTGGCCTCCAGGCGTTCGGCCACTTTGTTGGCGCCGTGTTTGGTGCGGGTGAAGACCAGCACGCGCTTGAACTCGGGCTCGTTCAGCAGTTCGGCCAGCAGCGCCTGCTTTCCCGAACTCGTCACGAACCGCACCGATTGAGCGATCTTCGGCGCCGTCTCTTCTTTGCGAGCGATCTCCACCCGGACCGGATCGCGCAGCAGGCTGGCGGCCAGCGAGGCGATCTCGCCCGGCATGGTCGCCGAGAACAGGCACGACTGACGGCGCGTCGGCAGCGCCGCGACGATGTGGCGGATGTCCTTGATGAACCCAAGATCGAGCATCCGATCGGCCTCATCGAGCACGAACCGCTCGGCGGTGGCGATCGACAGTTCACGGGTGTTCATCAGGTCGCGCACGCGGCCGGGGGTGCCGATGACGATCTCGGCGCCGCGGCGCATGGCCTCGCACTGGCGGAACCGGCTGGCGCCGCCGATGATCACCACGGTGCGGACGCGGGCGCCCGCGCTGAGCGAGCGGATCGCCTCATCGATTTGCAGCGCCAGTTCCCGGGTCGGCGCCAGGATCAGCGCCCGTGTCTGGAACGGGCCGGGCCGGCGAGGCTCGGCCAGCAGATGGGTCAGAATGGGCAGCGAAAACGCGAAGGTCTTGCCGCTGCCGGTTTGCGCGATGCCCAACAGATCGCGGCCCTGGAGCAGCGGGGGAATGGCATCGACCTGGATGGGCGTGGGGGTGGTGAATTTATGCGCCGTCAGCGCATGCAACAGGCTATCGGGCAGGCCGAGGCCCGCGAAGGTTACACTTGTCACGAGGGATGAATGCTCCAGCACCAGCCATGCCGGTGCCTGTTGTCCATGTCCCAGCGTGATCCAATGGGGACGGACGGTCGGTGGATGAGAAATTCCTGGAAGACGGCCTGCCAGAGCATGCTCCAAAGGGGGCGGACTCCAACGGGGCGTCAATCACGCGATCCTGGAATGACGAGGCGGTATATCGTTGTGCGGCGCGGCGAATGCAAGGAATTTTTCGGGCGCGGCATCGGGGCCCGTGGTTTGTCGCGTATCAACGGATCAGGTCCGGCGGACTGAAACGATCGACGCGGGCTGGCCCCTGGCTGTTTCTTATCGACCGAGGCACTTCCCCGGCCACGATCGTTTGCTTGCCAGCTCCATGATGATAGCGTCTCATTTCGTACCACGAATGGGCGGTCCCGCGCGGACGTGCCCCGCGCATCATATGGGGAGCCCGCGCCATGTCCGGAGAAAATTCCGCGAACGAATCGTCTTTCGCCGCCTACCCTCCCGCGAGACCCCTGGGCAACGGCGAGGTCGTTCCACCCGGTGAGGCCGAGGCGACCCAGGCGGTTCTGAAACTGGTCGAGGCCAATGTGCGCGCGGCGTTTCAGACGGACCCTCCGGCGCGGCGCGACGCGCATCCCAAGGGGCACGGCGTGGTCAAGGCCGAATTCCGGATTCTCGACGATCTGCCGCCGGAATTTCGCATCGGCCTGTTCGCCACGCCGCGGCGGTACGATGCCTGGATCCGCTTTTCCAACGGCAACCCGACCCCTCAGGCGGACAACAAAGGCGACGGCCGCGGCATGGCGATCAAGTTGATGAACGTCGCCGACAGTCCGTCGACAACGCATGATTTCGTCATGATCAATCACCCGGTGTTCGCGGCGCGCAACGTGATCGACTACCTCGCGTTGGAGGGCGCCAATCCGATCTGGAAATTTTTCATTCCTGGCCTCAATCCGTTTAAATCGCGGATCCACGAAGCGTTGATCACCATCGCGATTTTGACGAAGAAGGTGAACAACCTGCTGAACATTCAATATTTCAGCATGTCGGCGTATCAGTTCGGCGACAGCGCATGTAAATACTCCGCGCGTCCGGTCGGGTCCCCATCGACGTTCACCGACACGGGCGATCCAAATTTTTTGCGGCTCAATCTGGTGCGCCATCTGGCCGCGCGGGACGCGGAATTCGATTTCATGGTGCAACGGCGTTCGCAGCCCGACGCCATGCCGGTCGAGGATCCGACCATCGAGTGGAAAGAAACGAACTCGCCCTTCGTGCGGGTGGCCCGCGTCACGATCCCCAAACAGGTTTTCGACAGTCCCGAGCAGATGACGTTCTGTGAGAATCTGTCGTTCAGCCCGTGGCATTGCATTCCGGCGCAGCGGCCGCTGGGTGGGCTCAACCGGCTACGGCGGGTCGTATACGAAACCATTTCCCGGGTGCGGCATGAACTGAACCAGGCACCTCGGAAGGAGCCCACGGACTTTTCGGTCGGGTGAGGGGTGGCGTGGCCTACGAACCGGAGCGCGCCGCCGAAGCATGTTATACCAGCCCCCGTTGAAATTGACTCTCGGTCGTGACCGCCCCGTATCGTCATCCTCGGGCTCGACCCGAGGATCAGCCTGCATGGACTCGTGCTCTACCTAAGCGCGCAGGGCCTGCGTTACGGGATGCCAGGGTCAAGCCCCATAGGCATCAAGATAAGCCGTCGTGGAGGGCAATGACCGCCTTTTCCCGTCATCCTCGGGCTCGACCCGAGGATCTCTTGACACGCCAAGGACGTTAAAAGTCGGGCAAGGTGCCTGAAGAGGCCGATCCTCGGGTCGAGCCCTAGGATGATGTTCGGGGGAAGGTTTTCCCATCGCCAGCCTTATCCTGATGCATATGGGGTCAAGCCCTGGCACGACGAATGAGGGCCGGTACGTCATTCCTTCGGCCAGCCGGTATTAGCATGCCCGGGATGAGCGCTACTGTACGAAAGTTGACGACTCTGACGCAATGCCTCGCCTGGGAGGAGGGGCAGGAGTCGCGCGACGAGTTTGATGGGCTCCAGCCGGTTGCCATGAACGGCGGTACCGTCGCGCATGACCAGATTACCTTCAACGTTCGCAGGGCGCTGGATGCGAGGCTGGTTGGAAAGCCCTGCCGCCCCTTCGGGCCGAGGTTCAAAATTTTCGTCGATGGGCACATCCGCTACCCCCACGCGCTCGTCGTTTGTCAGCCGGTATCTCCCACCGCCACGGTGATCGACGATCCGGTCATCGTGTTCGAAGTGCTCAGCGACAGCACGGCCAATTTCCCCGGGGCATGCCAGGCGCGACGCGATGCCGTCGCTATGTACCTTTTTTGATCAATTCGATGCGAAGGTATTCCAGCGCTTCAACAAAAGCCGCCTTGGGATTGGTCTTGCAGTAACCCTCGAGCCACGTCATCCGGGTCTGCGCGTCGGAGGCCTGGCCAAGTTGCGTGCTGTCCCGATCAACGTAGTTGATACCGGTCAAAAACCCGTCCGTCACCGCGGCGAAGACCGCGTACAACGCGGTATAGCGGATGCCCGGTACGGCATCCGGCGGCTGGGCCGCCTGCTCGGCCTTGATGGCCTGGATGTATTCGCCACAGGAACGCGACGCTTCGCCGGCGACCACGAATTCGGCGCCCGATAGCTGAATCCCCGGTTGTTGAATGGGCGGCGACGTCAACGGTGAGGCAGCGAAGAGGGCAGCGACCAGCGCGCCGGCAACCGGATAAGACATGTTGTTGATTCCCGAGAACAGATCCCACGGCGATCATAGGCCACCGGCCGCGAGATTGCTATCGTCAACCCTCGGAATCTACCTATGCCATCGGGGATGCCCGGGAGGATGCCCCATAGGCGCTAAAATAGCACGGAAAGCGAGCTCGAGCCCTCCATTCGCCGTCATGGTCCGGNNGATGTCGTTCGATGCGCGGCACTGTCTTAGCGCCTATGGGGGATGCCCCGGGGGGATGCTCGGGCCCGCCGCGGCGATCCCGCGCGCTGGCGATGGGAGAACGAAAAACCTGGTCCGACCCCGGGCCGATACCGCCGCCACGTCTCGCATGTCGCCGGGACTGGCGTTCACGCGGCCGCCGCGAGGACCGTCAGCCACACGGCCTCCCCGCCGAGCCGTCGCCCGGGGTCCCCGGTGGCGCGAATGGCTCTCCCGGCGGCCGGAGCCGCTACGCTTCCTTCGCCGCCGCCGCTCGCCGCTCGGCCGCGAAGGGCGGAACCTCAAGGCCCACACCGCGCAAATGGCTGAACAGCGTGCGCAGTTTCTCGCGATCCTCGTCCGGCAGCGGCGGCTTCAGGATGGACGCGATGTTGGCCTTCAAGTGCTCCGAGTCGCCGGTGCCGAACAGCACGACATCCACTCCAGGTTCATGCCGCACGTAGCGATACGCCGCGTCGGTCACCGAACTCGCCCCATCCGGGTGCACCAGAAAGCCCAGAGGCTCGTCGCTCGCGGCCAGTTCCGCCGGCACCAGACCCTTGCTGGCGAGATCCTTCATCGTGTCGGCGAGTTGCGCGGGACGGGCGAAGATGCTGCGCACCGCGAACATCATCAGCGTTCCCACACCGTTCTTCAGCGTCAGGGGGAACACCTTCTCCCGCGCGACCTGGTCCATCAGGTTGAACGCGAACATCGCGGTATCCCACGGCGTGTCCGCCGCGGCCTTTCGCAGCATCACCTGCTCGTGATCGTTCGGCGAGGTCTCGGTGATGCCCAGGAAACGAAACTTGCCCTTTTCCTTCTCACGCAGCAGCGCCGGAACGATCTCCTGGCGCACGTAATCGTAAGCGGCGGGCGGCACGGCATGCAGTTGGAACACATCGACGTAATCCAGGCCCAGACGCGACAGCGAGCCATCGAGGCTTTCAAGAATTTTCGCGACGGTAAAGGCGGGATCGTTGATCGGCTTCGAGGCTTTGGTGCATACCACGACCTCATCGCGGGGCACATTCTTCAGGGCACGCCCGACGACACCCTCGGTGCCGTAGACGGCCGCCGTGTCGATCAGGGTGACCCCCAGATCCAGCGCCTGCCGGATGATGCCGACGGCGTGATCCTCGGACTGGCCGATGCCGACGCGGCTGAACCCGCCGGTGCCGAGACCCGCGACGCTGACCCGCAGGCCGGTCCGGCCCAGAGTGGTGTATTCCATCCTCGCGCTCCCCGTGCTGATTGGCGGCGACACTATCAGGGACCGATTTTGGATGCGACAGGCGGCCAGGGCGACACACCGGTTCGATATGACGCGGCCGGTCGAGATCATCGGACATCGCGGCGCGCGCGGCCTGTTCCCCGAGAATACGATCGACGGTTTCCGCGACGCGCTCGATCTGGGTGTGCGGATGTTCGAACTGGATGTCGGGATGACCGCCGATGGGGTGGTCGTGGTCAGTCACGATCTGGCGCTGAACCCGGCGGTCACGCGCGACGCGTCGGGGCGCTTTCTGTCCGGGACGCCGCCGCTGATCCACGCGCTGACCTATGCCGAACTCAGCCGCTACGACGTGGGGCGTATCCGCCCCGCGTCGCACTACCGGCTGCTGCATCGCGCGCAACAGGCCAACGACGGCGCGCGCGTTCCCAGACTGGTGGACGTGCTGCGGCTTGTGCCCGAGGCGAACTTTATCATCGAGCTGAAGACCGATCCAAGATATCCTGGGCGGACGGCGGCGCCCGAGCAGCTGGCCGACGCCGTACTGTCGATCGTCGATACCGCTGGCGCAACGGGTCGGGTGATCGTGGAATCCTTCGACTGGCGCGGGCCGCGTTACATCAGGCGCCGCCGGCCGGAAATACGACTGGCGTGGCTGACTCGCCCGGGGACCGAACGAGAAGCGGCGCTCTGGTGGGACGGGCAAATACCGGCGGCGTTCGGTCGGTCCGTGCCTGCCACGGTGGCGGCCCAGGGCGGGGCAATTCGTGGCGAGATCGGCGGCGAAATCCGTGGGGAGATTTGGGCTCCGGCGTCCGAGACACTGACGCGGGCGGAGATCGCGCACGCGCACGATCTCGGGTTGCGCGTCATGCCGTGGACCGTCAACCGCCGCGCGGCGATGCGGCGGCTGATCGGTTGGGGCGTGGATGGGTTGATCACGGACCGGCCGGATAAGGCGATGATCGTGACCGCCGCGCTGGCGCGCGAGGTTGAACCGGCCCGCCAGAGTCAGTCGGCCTGATTATAGAAGTTCGAAGATACCGAGGCGCGCTCCACCAGTGCGCGCAACCTGGGATTGTGTTCACTGTTGACCTCCGTCAGCGTCTTCATCGGGACGAAAAACTCGTGCGCGTGCGGTAACTGATGGCGCGCGAAACCGGCGTAATGTAGGTCTTTCAACCCATACATCACGCGCATCTCGCGCACCGGGATCGCGGCGGGGACCGTGGGTTCGGCCCGGAACACGCCGGTCGCCCGCCAGCGCGGCGTCGGGTCGTTGGGCGCGACCGGCGCCAGCAGCCACGCGACCGGACAAACAGCGAGCAGCGAATGCGTGCTCGGCGCGAAGCGTGAGCGCTTGTCGAGCAGGTTCTGCAAGGTACTGCAGGCCTCGATGGCGAAAATATCGACGTAAGGCTCCTCGAACGTGCCACCGAAGTTGAGCCACAGGCCATCCGGCAAGGTGCGCAATTTCGTGCTTCCGGGCAATTTAAGGAACGGATTGCTGACACTCGCGTCTTCCGAAGGCCGACCTCGCAGCCAGCTTTCCTTGCCGCGGCGCGGTTTCAGTCCCGGGGGCCTTTGCGGCCAACGCTTCAGGCTCTCCTTGACCATGGAATCAAGCAGCAGACGGTCTTTCATGCTCCCCCCGCTGGAGTGATTAAGAAATTATATGCAACCTATGAGTGTATGTATCAGCTTATCCACAGCCTGTGGAAGAAGTTTTCCGGGTTTTATGCTGAAAGATCAAAATCATCGGGCGCGGTGTACGCTGGTATGTCGCGGCAGTATCAGCAAACGCGAAACCAAGGTTGTACGGCGCCAATAGTTCTCATCGGACCAATGCATTACCGATGGATCTTTCGACGGGAGATCAAGCGTGAGACCCGTTCTGGCGCGTTGCTGGGCGACGGTGTTGCGCGGCTACCAAAACACTTACCCGCATGATGGGCTCGAAATCATCCACCGGGTTATCCCCGGACCCGCCTCGTATGGATCCTGGCCGCTCGTGGCGTCGCATTTTTTCCCCTTGGCTGAGCGTGGAATCGCTCAGTCATCGACCGGCCTTCCGGTGAACCCGCCGCCAGGTTACACATCGTCCATGCAAGTCTGGTCAAACCGGAAGACCGGGGCGCCGCGTCGTGCCCGCTGGCTCGCCATTGACCTCGGACCACGCCCGCGCGGTGACGGCGGTCGCACCGAAGCCGAGGCATCCGGGCAATGATCCGAACATTCCGCGGCGCGCGCGTGGGGCGGGCCAAAAATCTGTGCGTGTGGGCGCTGACGTGGAGCTGCCTGTCGCTGTCGGCGGCGAATTTGGCGCACGCGCAGTGTGACGAACCGCCGCCACCCGTGCGCGACATCTTCGCGGACCGGTTCTACGTGGACACCGCGAGTTCGATCGCCGACCGGGCCATCATCGCGCGCAACCGGAACTCCCTCGCGACGCTGGATCATACGCTGACCGCGATTATCGCCATGGCGGACAAAGGTCTCGCCGGGGACACCGCGAGCGCCCTTTGCGCCGGCCATTGGCTCGCCGCATGGGCTAAAGGCGGTGCCATTCTGGGCCACATGAGCAGCCGCCAGGCCGAGGTCGAGCGCAAGTACCGCACCGCTGGCATGGCGTTGAGCTACCTGAAGATCCGCCGGGTACTGGAGGCACCGGACCGGGAAGCGATTGACGCGTGGATGGACGATCTGGCCGATCACGTCGTCGCCGATCAGGGTTGGCCCGCGCGGCGTAACAATCACGTGTACTGGGCTGGCCTCGCGGCGGGCGCGGTCGGCACGGCCACCGGTGCCGCCCGCCATCTGGCGTTCTCCCGCCGTGCCTACGACGCGGGAATGAGCGATATCCGGCCGGACGGCACGTTGCCCATGGAACTGGAGCGACGGCAGAAAGCGCTGGACTACACCAACTTCGCGCTCGCTCCGCTGGTCATGGCGGCCGAACTGGCGGCGCTACGGGGAGAGGATTGGTATGCCCGCGATGACGGCGCGATCCACCGGCTCGCCGCGCGGGTGCTGAGCGGGTTGCGCGATCCGAAGGCCTTCGCCGTTTTGGCCAACGAGTCCACGGTCGAGGTGCCGCGCGGCGGGTTGCTCGGCTGGCTCGCGTTTTACCGGTTGCGCTTTCCGGATCGGGTCGATGGCGCGCCCGCCGGCCCGTTCCATTACCCCTTTCTGGGCGGCGACCTGACGGCGACCGCGAAAGCCTGGGTGAAACGTTGAGAGCTGACGGCGAGGCGAGAACCGGGACTGGAGTCCTCCGCGATGAGCGTGCTGCTTGATGTGAATCTGGACAGTTTGTTGAGCGTACCGCACGCCACCAGGGACGAACATTTCGAACAGGCGGGACTGAGCCGTTGGATCGAGCCGCGTGAAGGCGATTTGCGCGAGACGCCGCGACGGCTCGACAGGCTGATCGACTTCATGCTGGTGAATATCGGGATATCGATGGCACGGCTGGCGCTGCCTGGTCGCGGCGGGCCCAAGGGCCGGCGCGATGATGGTCTGGAAAACGCGGCACGGCATTGCGACGCGTGCGCGGATTATTTCGCGTTCATCGATGACCCGGAGAACGGTTTTCGGACAATGACATTGCCGTCCGACGGTGGTTTGGAATTGTCGGTGCGAGGTCCGCCATGACGAAAGAAACATGTTCGAATTCGTGCCTGCGAGCGGTTTACGCGACGCCGTTGGCGGAGTCCGTCGCCGAACTCGTTCGGGCACGGTATGAACTTGGTGAAATCGAAACGTGTCAGTTTCTGAACCGAGGCTTCAATGACACGTTTGGGCTTCGCGCGGGCGGCCGCGGATACGTGGCGCGGTTGTCGGGGCGACGGCGGCGAGGCGAAGCTGACGTCGCGACGGAAACCGCGTTTCTTGCTTATCTGGATGTGGCGGGCGTTCCGGTCGCCGCGGCGGTGCCCACGCGGGAGGGAGCATTGTTCACAGAACCGACCGCGCCAGAGGGCCCTCGACCGATGGTGCTATTTCACCATGCCAAGGGCCGCCCTCCCGTACCCTACGCGCTCCAGGACGCGCGGGCACAAGGCGTGACGCTGGCGCGAATTCATCAGGCGGCGGAGACGTTTCCAGGCCGCGAGGATGGACGGTATCGATTGGATCTGGAGCATTTGCTGCATCGGCCACTCGGAATTGTTTCAGATCTGTCGCACGTGACCGCCGCGACTCGCGAATACCTCGTCGGGCTCGCGTCTCGCCTGGCCAATTCCGTCGCCGCGTTGGACGGTCCGACCCTGACCCGCTGCCACGGCGATTGCCATGGCGGCAACGCGCGCATTGAGGCCGGGACGGCCGTGTTCTTCGACTTTGACGATGGAGGGTACGGATACCTCGCCTATGACCTGGCGGTCTATCTCTGGGCACAGGTCTCGTTCGGACGCTCGCGCTACGGCATGTGGGACGCCTTCCTTCGAGGCTACCGTTCGGTCCGCGATGTGAAGCCGGTAGACCTGGATTCAACCCGGCTGTTCGTCGCCATTCGCCACATCTGGCTTTTGGGCGAATATGCGGGCCGGATCACCCAATGGGGGAGCGATAACGTTCCGGCGTCGTTCTTTGATCAGCAGGCGGACTTTCTACGTGCCTGGGAGGCGGATCAGTTGTCGCCTTCTCTCCTGTGATGGTACACTTGGCGTGGCCGGTGACGCCACTCATTCGTTCATGAAACGAGGACGGCCAGGAAACGAGGTTCCTGGCCGTTGGCTCTAACTCATCGTGGCGGCGGCTCAGCCTCGTTGCGTGATCGGCACGTAATCGCGTTGCGGCGCGCCAGTGTAGATCTGCCGCGGACGGCCGATGCGCTGCCCCGGATCTTCCATCATTTCCTTCCACTGCGCGACCCAGCCGACCGTGCGCGACACGGCGAACAGCGCGGTGAACATGCTGGTCGGGAAGCCCATCGCCTTCAGAATGATGCCGGAATAGAAATCGACGTTCGGATACAGCTTGCGATCGACGAAGTACTTGTCGTTCAGCGCGATCTTCTCCAGCTCCATGGCCAGGTCCAGCAGCGGGTCGCCCTTGATCCCAAGCTCCTCCAGCACGTCGTGGCAGGCCTTGCGGATGATGGTCGCGCGCGGATCGAAGTTTTTGTAAACGCGATGACCGAAGCCCCAGAGCATCTCGTGATTGTTGCGGTCCTTCACGTCCTCGAGGAACGCGGGAATGTTTTTCACGTTGCCGATATGCGTCAGCATTTTCAGCACCGCCTCATTGGCGCCGCCATGCGCCGGTCCCCAGAGGCTGGCGATGCCGGCGGCGATGCAGGCGAACGGATTGGCGCCGGTGGAGCCCGCCAGACGGACGGTGGAGGTCGAGGCGTTTTGCTCGTGATCCGCGTGCAGGATCATGATCAGGTCCATCGCCTTCGACAGCACGGGATTGACCTTGTATTCCTCAGCCGGAACGGCGTGGAACATGTGCAGGAAGTTCTCCGCGTAACCGAGGTCGTTGCGCGGATAGATGAACGGCTGGCCGATCGAGTATTTATAGGCCCACGCGGCGATGGTCGGAAGCTTGGCGACGAGGCGGAAGGCGGAGATGCGGCGGCTCTCCGGATCGTGGATGTCCAGGCTGTCGTGATAGAACGCGGACAGCGCGCCGACGACGCCGCACATCACCGCCATCGGATGCGCGTCGCGGCGGAAGCCGTTGTAAAAAGTCCTCAATTGTTCATGCAGCATGGTGTGGCGCATGACGCCGTCGGTGAAATCCTTGCTTTCGGCTTTGTCCGGCAGTTCCCCGTTCAGCAGCAGGTAGCAAACTTCCAGAAAGTTGGATTTCTCGGCGAGTTGTTCGATCGGGTAACCGCGATACATGAGCACGCCGACGTCGCCGTCGATGTAGGTGATCTTGCTGTCGCACGAGGCGGTGGCGCCGTAGCCCGGATCGAACGTGAACAGGCCGAGCTCACCGTAAAGCTTGCGTATATCGAAAACATCGGGACCAACGGTGCCCGACATGAGGGGGATGACGGACTTTTTGTTGGTCCCGTCGAGGGTGATGGTCACGGTCCGTTTGTCGCTCATGCGGGCTTCCTCGTTGAAGGCGGTGGATCGCGCCGGTCGGGAGTGCCGGTGAGGTCCAGGGCGGATAATGGCTGGGTGACAAGTTATGGCGAGCCGCGTTTTCACGCAACCTTCGCATCCGCGGCATCCGAGGGATGGGTTCGGCGTGGATCAGGCGTCAGGGCGGTGCCCTGAAACCCGCGAGGGGCAAAGCCCTCGTGGGGTCCGGGCAACGCCCCCAGAGGCATTAAGGCAAGCGCCGCGAGAGGAAAACGCGCCTCTTCCCGTCATCCTCGGGCGAGTAAACGTCATCCTCGGGCTCGACCCGAGGATCTCTCGACACGCCAAGGACGTCGAAAGTCGGGCAAGGTGTCCGGGCCGGTCGAACAGGGTCGAGCCCGAGGATGACGTTCGGGGAAAGGTTTTCCCTTTGCCGTCACGCCGGAGCGTGGGGTCTGTCGCGGCGCCGGATTCCCGGTTATGCGCGTCGGCATGAACGATTCCTCCACCCAGCCGCGAGCGTTGGGCATTCTGGCCGGAGGCGGTCCTTTGCCGGGCCGGGTCGCCGCCGCCGCCTCGGCCGCCGGGCGCCCGGTGTTCGTGATCGGCCTGGAAGGGTTCGCCGAGCGCTCCGTGATCGGGGCGTGGCCGCACGTGTTCCTGCGCATGGGCGCGGTGCGGAGCATTTTCAGCGCCTTGCGGGAGCATGGTTGCCAGGACCTCGTATTGATCGGTCCGGTGCGGCGGCCGTCGTTCCTGGATTTGCGACCGGATGTCGATGGCGCCAAAATGCTCGCTCGTTTCGGTCGCGCGGCGTTCGCCGGCGACGATGGGCTGCTCTCCGCCGTGATCCGGGTGTTGGGCGAGGAAGGCTTCCGGGTTCTCGGAATGCATGAGATTCTCAATGAGGCTCTGGGGCCGCGCGGGTTGCTGTCCCGCACCGCGCCGAGCGCCAATGCCATGGCTGATATAAGGCGCGGCATCGCCGTCACGCGGGCCATGGGCTCGGTCGATGTCGGGCAATGTTGCGTGGTCAGCGCGGGCGTTGTGGTCGCGGTCGAGGCAGTGGAAGGCACAGATGCGATGCTGTCTCGCTGCGCCGCGCTGCTGGACGCGTTGGACATGGAAAAACCGGCCGGCGTCCTCGTCAAATCCGTCAAGCCTGGGCAGGACCGCCGCGCCGACCTGCCGACCATCGGGCCGGACACGATCCGGCATGCCGCGGCAGCGGGCCTCGCCGGGGTCGCCTATGACGCGGGCGGAACAATCCTGGCCGAGCGGGAGGCCTGTATCGCCCGATCGGACGAACTTGGGCTATTCTTGTTGGGCTTCGATCCTGAGAGCACTGAAACGGGGAGTTGAGACCATGGGAAGTTTTTTGCACACCATGCTGCGCGTCGGCGATCTGCAACGCAGCGTCGATTTTTATTCCAGGGCGTTCGGGATGAAAGAAATCCGCCGGCGCGATGTGCCGGCCGGCAAATACACCCTGGCGTTCGTCGGNNATCGAACTGACCTACAACTACGGCGTCGAAAAATACGAGTTGGGCGGGGCATTCGGCCATCTGGCGGTTGGCGTGCCCGATGTGGCGGCGGCGTGCGAGCAGGCGGCGGCGGCCGGCGGCACGATCACCCGGCCAGCCGGTCCGGTGCAACACGGCACGACAATCATCGCGTTCGTGAAGGACCCGGACGGGTACTCGATCGAACTCGTGCAGCGGGCCTGAGAGAAACGCTCCGGCGTCACCGATCCCGCGGGATTGGCGGCGCCGGTCAGCCGAGCCCGATCGCGTCCGCGATGCGCCGGCGGATGTCCCTTAACTGATCCGGTCGTACACGTGATTCTGTCCCGCGAACGCGGCTCACGGAAACCGAGGTGACTGACCCGGCAAGGGCGAAGCAACGTTGGACGCAGCCGTTTTCCGGCGTTGGGTCAATCGCGACCGACAGGCCGGGAATTGCCAACCGATCGTCGTTGGTCAGCGGCACCACGACGACGTTGGGGTAGGTCGGGTCGAATAATTCGTGGTCCTCGACGACAATCGCCGGACGAAGGCGATTTGGCTCTTTTGGGAGTGCTCCGCCGCGCCAATCGACAATTACGATCGCGCCAGCTTCGAAACGGGCCACCTGTCAGCTTTCGGCGCCGGGCGTGNNATCGCCGGACGAAGGCGGCCAGGCTCTTTCGGCCGTGCTCCGCCGTGCCAATCGACGATCACGATCGCCCCGGCCTCGAAACGGGCCATCTGTCAGCCTTCGGCGCCCGGCGTTCCCCATTCTCCCATGAAGTTCCGCGCGGAACGATCTTCCGCGATATGGGCCGCGACCGCCGCGCTGCCGGCGCGGATGCGGGCTCGCTTCGCATCGCTCGCCGCCTTCGCCGCCAATTGCCGCAAATAGCTGGAAAGGCCGATGCCCATGGTTCTTGCTTCGGCTTCCAGGGTTTCCCGGACATCGGGATCGAGGCGGA
>PLSZ01000680.1:240-9420 GCA_003164305.1 Acetobacteraceae bacterium | reverse complement strand
CAGTCCAGACGGAAGCAGTCCAGACCGAACCAGCCCAAACGGAACCGGCCCAGACGGAACCGGCCCAGACGGAACCGGCCCAAACGGAACTGGCGCTGTCGGCTGAGACGCCGTCCGCGTCGGAGCCAGTCGTGGAAGCCGCGCCCGAACCCGCCCCACAACCGGTCCCGGCCAACGATGTCGTCTCCGGCCCAGTGGTTCAACCGATCGTGATCGGGTCGGAATCCGCACCACCGCCCGAGCGGAAGCGCGGATGGTGGCGCCGCCTGTAAGCCGATGGAGGAGACGGCGCGATGGACATGATCAACTCCGGCGCGCCGTCCGCCTGGACGGTGGCCAGCCTCGAGGCCGACACCAGGTGGATCCAGACCCTGGACGGCGCCGCGCGCCGCGATCTGACAGGCGCCGTGCGCGCGGCACGGCGCCCGGACAAGTCGTTGCTCGACTACCAGCGCGGCGACTTCGACCTCGGTCGCGCCTGGCCGTCGGTCGCCCGCTGCCTGCGGGAGATCAGGGACGGGCGGGGCTTCGCCTTGCTGCGCGGTCTCCCCCGTGACGGTCTCTCGTCCGAGGAATTCGAACTGCTGACATGGGCCATCGGCCTGCATATCGGCGTCGCGCGGCCGCAGGGCAAAACCAGCCAGTATCTGTCGATGGTGCGCGACGCCGGGGTCGCCTACCGCACCGGCCGAGGCCGCGGGTATTCCTCGGCCGCCGAGTTGGACTTCCACACCGACAGCGCCGACATCGTCTTGTTGACCTGCTACAATGTCGCCCGGTCCGGCGGTGAAAGCATGGTCTCCAGCTCCGTCACCGCGCATAACGTAATGGCCGCGGAACGTCCCGATCTCGCCGCTTTGTTGCACGAGCCGTTGTATTTCAGCCGCCAGCAGGAGCAGGCGCCGCACGAGCCGCCGTTCTATCCGAACCCCGTCTGGGATACGGCGGAGGGCGTCTTGTGCAGCAAGTGGAACCGCAATCGCGTGACCTCGGCGCAGGCGATCGAGGGCGTGCCGCCGCTGACCTCGCGACAGCGCGAGGCGATGGATCTGCTGGACGACATCCTGCGCCGGCCGGAATTGATGTACGCGACGTATTTGCGGCCTGGCGACATGCAGATGCTGAACAACCACGTGACCTTGCACTCGCGCACCGCGTTCGAGGATCACGACGATCCGGCGTTGAAACGATGTTTGTTCCGGCTGTGGCTGGCGCCACCGGATTGGCCGCGGCTGCCGGAAAGCTGGCGGCCGGCTTATGGGTCCGTCGAAGCCGGAACGGTGCGTGGCGGCATCCTCGGCCAGGCGTATGACGAAACGCGCCTGGCGTACGAGCGGCGGCAGGCGGCGGCGCTCGGCATGCGGGCTTAGGCCAACCGCCACTGACGCTGGTTCACGGTCGTGACGCCCGCGTACCGTCATCCTCGGGACGCTCCCGTACCGTCGTCCTCCGGGCGCTCCCATACCGTCATCCTCGGGCTTTGACCCGAGGATCGGCCTGCACAAGACTCGCGCCTTGTTTGAGGGCACGTGGCCTGCACCACGAGATGCCAGGGTCAGGCCCAGGCATGACGGATGCCGCGTCGACTCAGTCCGCCTCCTGCCGTCCGCCCGATTCCACCACCGGATCGCCCAGTTCGGCGTCGAGCTCAGTCAGCGATTGCCGCCCCGTCTCAAAGCCGAAGAACAGGAACGCGCAGCCGCACAACACCATCCATCCAGCGAAATACACAAACGATGGCACGATCGCGTCCAGCGTCGCCTTGGGCGTGATTACGTCCGAGGCGCCGATCATGAACGCCAACCCCAATGGCCCGATGATCTTGCCGATGCCGCCGAACCCGTACGCCGACCCCATGCCGGTGGCGCGCAGCCGGGTCGGCCAGACCTCGGCCATGTACGGGCCGATGATGGCGAAGCCGCCGTCATAGAAGAAGTCGCCGATCACGATGAACAGCCAGAACAGCGATACGCCGGCGACAATTACGTTGTGCAGCAGTCCCGCCGCGGCGACGCACACCGCGCCGCCGAAGCCGCACAGCATGCCGCCGGCGCGCCGGCCGATGATTTCCGACATCAGCGAGAAGGCGATGCGGCCCAGGATGCCCGCGGCGGTGATCCAGATGAACAGATAGGCGGCGTAGGCCGGCGTCACGCCGAGCTGCAGCACGAACAGCGTGGGTCCCCACAGAGTCACGCCGTAGGACGCGGTCTGGGCGCCGATGCTGGCCATCCAGGACACCGCCATGCTGCGAGGATAGTTGAACAGGTCGGTCCACTTCGTGGGGGGCTGCCGTTCCGCGTCAGAGGGCTCGGGCAGCGACTCCGCGGGCACCTGCAGCGCCCAGGCGAGCGACCGCCGCGCCTCCTGCGGGCGGCCCTGACTCAACAGCCAATGCGGCGATTCCGGCACCCAGCTTCGGATCACCAATGTGAACGCCGCCGGCAGCAGGCCGATCACGAACAGCCCGCGCCAGCCGATTTCCTCCGAGAAGAACGCGGCGAACGATGACGCCAGCATCACGCCGAGCGGAATGAACACCGTCACCAGGCCGCCGATGAAGCCGCGCATGCGGGCGGGCACGAACTCCTGCACCAGCGGCAGGTCGACCGAATACAGCCCACCAACGCCAAAGCCNNGACAGATAGATCCAGCCGTTATCGGGGGTGAAATACAGCAGCCCGCTGGCGATCGAGAAATTCAGCACGGTCAGCATGAACACCTGGCGCCGGCCGTAAATATCGGCGATGCGGCCCCAGATGAACGCGCCCAGAATCGCGCCGACCCCGGATGACAGCAGGATCACCGCCGACATCCCACCGGTCAGATGCCAGGGCTTCACGATGAACGCCAGCACGAATGCAATGAGATAGTAATCAAAGAACTCTAGCATGTCGCCGATGATCGCGGCCGCGATGATCTTCATCTGGTTGCCGGTCAGCGATCGGGCCTGGTCGAGGCGCGCGAACATGGAACTCTCCTCCGGTGGCGGCTTGCTTGCAACGCGTCCGGCTTGTTTGATCCGGGCCATGCACCTGCGTCATGCACGCGGCTTTGCCGGGCGAGGTCAAGACCCGGCGGGCGGATGGTTCGGTTCCGTACCAAACCGGCGCGGCCGCGCCAATTGTTTTTTGCCCCATCTTCTGACGTGAACGCGGGCACCGTCAGGGTCATTTCAATAGCAGCGCGAATGGATCCGCGACGAGCGTCATGGCGCCGGGCGTCGCGCCTCAGGCGGAAAGGTTCGCGCCCATGAACGCCATCGATATCGCGTTCGGCCTGCTGGCCGGCGTGGTTTCCTGCCTGACGCCGGAGGCGTTGCTGCTGCTGCCGTTGATGGTCGCCGCCGTCGGCGCCGCCAGCCGCCCCAGCGTCATCGCCCCCGCCATCGGACTGGGCGTCGCGGTGATCCTGACCGGTGCGCTGGCCGCGTCGTTCGGGGCCGTGTTCGGCCTGGGGGCGGAATGGTTGCGCCGGATCGTGTGCGTGCTGCTGATCGGGCAGGCGATCCTGCTGATGCGGGAATCGACAGTGGAACGTTTCGCCTTCCTGACCGGCGGAGACGGCAACGGCCCAATGGCGTCCGGTGCGATTCGGCTATTCCTGCTGGCGTTATTCGTCGGCGCCAACTGGAACCCCGTCCCCGGCCCGACTTTGGGCAAGGCGTCGATGATGGCCGCCGACGCGCAGGACTACGCGCTGGCGTTCGGGATTCTGTTCGTGTTCGGCGTCGGCGCGGCGGTGCCGTGGATCGTTCTCGGCCGGGCCATCCGCCTGGTCGTGCGAGGCGTGGCGCCGCGCGTGCTGGACAGCGTGGCCGGTAAACGCATCCTCGGCCTGACTCTGTTGGCCGTCGCGATCGTTGGCATCGGCGGCCTGGATGTCACGGCCTCGCAATGGCTGGACAGCGTCGCGCCGGCCTGGATGCATAAGCTGGCGGTGACGTTCTGAGGTTTCGCCGGGTGGACGAGTCAGGTCGCGGACGTCACGATCGCGTCATGGCCCGACTCGATGGGGCCATCGCTGACGCCCTCGTGCTGGTGAGCAGGTTCGGTCGGCCAGCGCCACGTCGCGTCGGCTCGCGCGGAACGCCACACTGTCGCCCCCTGGGCTGGCGTCACGCCGGGATGTGCTGGCAAGCTTCGCCGCATGAGGCTCACTCTTCCCGGCACGACCCGCGCGGCGGCGGCGGTTTGCATTCGTTTCGATGACCGCGAGATCGAGGCGCTGGAAGGCGAAACCGTCGCGGCCAGCCTGTCCGCCGCCGGTATCCTGACCTTCCGCCATACTCTGACCGGTGCCCCGCGCGGCCTGCATTGCGGCATGGGCGCGTGCCAGGACTGCGTCGTCACGATCGACGGCCGGATCGGTCAGCGCGCGTGCGTGACCGCGGTGCGCGCCGGGATGGACGTCCGCTCCGAACCGCCGGCCACGCTGACGCCGGACAACGGCCCGCTGCCACCCGAGGAACGCGCGCCGGATGTACTGGTGATCGGCGGCGGCCCGGCCGGATTCGCGGCAGCGACCGCCGCCGCTGAGGCGGGCGCGGCCGTCGTGCTGTTGGACGAGCGCTCGGCGACCGGGGGCCAGTACACCAAACCATTGGGCCGCGCGTTGCGTGACGCCAACCCGGATGCGCGGTTCCGTTTGGGCGCTGACGCCAGGGACCGCGCCACTCGCGCCGGCGTGACGATCGAGACCGAGGCGCTCGCCTGGGGGGCCTTCGCACCCGATGAGATCTCAGTGCTGCTGCGCGGTGTTTCGGTCACCTTCCGCCCGCGCCGCCTGATCCTGGCGACCGGCGCGCATGAGCGGCCGGTGCCGATTCCCGGTTGGACCCTGCCCGGCGTGCTGACCACCGGCGGCTTGCAAACCCTGGCGCGCACGCAGTTGGTTTGCCCAGGAGAGAAAGTGGTGCTGGCGGGGACGGGCCCGTTGAATTTGCAGGTGGCGTGCGAATTGCTGGCGCGCGGCGTGACGCCGGTGGCCGTGGTGGACAGCGCGCCGCCGCCATGGCGCGGGTCGTGGGGCGACGCGGCGCGGATGCTGAGCGCGGCACCGGATTTGATGGCCGATGCGCTGCGCATGCTGTGGACCTTGCGGCGCTCCGGCGTTCCGGTTCTGTGGTCGTCCCGGGTCGTTCGCCTGACCGGATCCGGCCGGGTCGCGGCGGTTGAATTGGCGGACCGCGCCATCGCGGCCGACCTGGTGGCGCTGAACGCCGGGTTCCAACCGGAAGTCGGCCTCGCGCGGGCGTTGGGCGCGCCGCATCGTTTCGAGGACAGCGGCCTGGGTCATCTGGCGACCGAGACCGACGAAGAGGGCCGCACCGCTCTGGGTTCGGTGTTCGCCGTGGGCGATGGCGCGGCGTTGGGCGGCGCGCGTGTGGCGATGGCTCGGGGGCGGTTGGCCGGTCTGGCGGCGGCGCGCGATCTCGGCCACGCGGCGCCGGAGGACAGCTTCACGCGGACGGCGCTGCGGCGCGCGATGACGTTCCAGACGGCGCTGTGGCGGATGTTCCCGTTGCCGCCGGCGCGGGCGGATGAGATCGCCGATGAAACGATCGTGTGCCGGTGCGAGGAAGTCACCGCCGGCCGGTTGCGCGCCGAGCTTGCCGCGGGCCCGCGGTCGTTGCCGGCACTGAAGAAAGCGACGCGCGCCGGCATGGGACGTTGTCAGGGTCGTTTCTGTGCCGCGACGGTCGCGCGGCTGTGTCCCGGCGCGTCGGAGCCGGACGGGTTCGCCGCGCCACGCGCCCCGGTGCGTCCGGTTCCGGCGGCGCCGTTGATGCACGAGGCGCCGGAATTCCAGGCTCCGCTGCTGGAGGATCTGACTCCGCCACCGGTCGCCGATGCGGGGTCGGGCGAGCGTCTCTCGGCTCAGATCGCGGTCGTCGGCGGTGGCATCGCGGGCTTGTGCACCGCGTATTACCTGGCCGCCGGCGGCGCCGACGTTTTGATCGTCGATCGAGACGAACTCGGCATGGCCGCGAGCACCGCCAACGCCGGCAGCTTGCACGTGCAACTGCTGTCCTACGATTTTACCGATGACACGCCCGAGGATGGCGGTCCGGCGGCGCATACCCTGCCGCTGGCACCCAGAAGTATCGCGTTGTGGAAAGAGATCGGCGCCGCCGTGGGCGAAAATCTTGGTATCCGCACGGAAGGCGGGTTGATGCTGGCCGAGAACGAGGCCGGCCTGGCCTGGCTGCGCCGCAAGTCGGCNNAAAGCCACGTGCTCGGCGCCAACGAACTGCGCTCGCTGGCGCCGGCGGTGTCGGAAACCATGGTCGGCGCGGATTTCGTTCCGGCCGAGGGCTACGGCGATCCGTTGCGCGGCACGCTGGCGGTGCGGACTCTGGCGTTGCGGCATGGCGCGCGGGTGCTGGCCGGCGCTGAGGTTCGCTCAATCGCGCGCGAGGGCGCTGGTTGGGTGATCGAAACATCTCGCGGCCGGATCGACGCCGGGGTCGTTGTCAACGCGACGGGACCATGGGCCGCGCGTACCGGGCGGATGGTGGGGTTGGAGCTGCCGGTGACGGGAACTGTGCAGCAGGTGCTGGTGACCGAGCCGGCGCCGCTGCTGACCCGGCACTTGATCGCGGTAGCCAACCGGCATCTGTCGTTGAAACAACAGGCCAGCGGCGGGTTTTTGGTGGGTGGCGGCTGGTTCGGCGGGTTCGACGCGGAGTCCGGGCGGACGCANNTTCGAGGGCAATCTATGGGTCTGCGGCCGCGCGCTGCCGGCGCTGCACGGGCTGTCGATCATCCGCGGCTGGACCGGCATCAATCCCGCCATCGACCGGGCGCCCATTCTGGGTGAGGCGCCGGGGCTGCCTGGTTTTTGGAACACCGTGACGGCGAATGGTTACACGCTCGGACCGATTGTCGGGCGGCTGACGGCGGAGGCGATTTTGCACGGGGAGGCGGTGGATCCACATTACCGGCTGGAGCGGTTCGACGCTACGGGTTGAACAATCACGGCCCGATGGGACTTAGCCGTTCGTAAAGCAAGAATTTATCTGGGGAGGACGCGGAGGCGCAGAGGGCGCTGGGGAACGGGACCGCCATTCGATCGGGCGTAACTCCAACGGTGGTGGCGCTCCCATGGTTACAGTCAATTCTCGGTAATGGTCCGAAGGTCAATGACTGATTCTTGCCACGCCGTTCCGCTGACACGATCGATCAGACGTCTATCCGCGGTTATCAACGTGCCGCTTCGTTGTTCCGCCAGTACCAGGTAGAAACAATCATATGCCGGGTGGTCAAGTTGATTGGCGATCGCGACGGATCTGTGCGCCAGTAAACTCGTGGGCACCAACTCATCCAAAATCATCGGTAACCTGGCAATGGCCAATTGCTGCTGCGCCGGGCGCATGAGTTGCCGTCGAACCAACTTCCAACAGGCATTGCATACCTCTGGCACGATCAGGTCGGGAGCGATCAGACTATCGCCGCCCGTTAACAGCGCGGCGGCCTGTCGCGATCCGTCCTCCTCAACAAACCATTTCAGCGCGACACTGGCGTCAACGACGCGGATCACCGCTCGTCGCGTCCCTCCCGCACGACATCCTCCGCCAATGTGCGCGGCCCGTCTGGGGTCATGGCGCGAATTTTGGCCAGTTCCGCCGCCAGCGCTACGCGTGGGGTGCGGGCGGCCTCACTCAGAACGTGACGTAGTTCTGCTTCAAGCGAGCGGCCATGCCCGGCGGCACGTTCTCTTAGCGATTGCAGTACGCTATCCTCGATGCCTCGGATCAGCACTTGTCTCATGGCGAGGGTCCATATGATAGCGTGAATGCTATCGTCCTGGTGCGGTCCGCGTCAAGACAAATACCGCGGAGGTTTTCACCCGCCGCCGATCCGCAACTTCTGCCCGCGCGCCGCCCCCAGGTTATTCCGCAACGCCGACAACGCCGCCCCGATCGAGGGCGTCGCCCGCGCCGGACGTCCCGCCGCCCGCCGTTCCGGCGTCTGTAGCAACCAGCGCACCGGCCGCAGCGCGACATCCGCCTGGGCGATCGAGAACACACCCTCCGCCGTTTCGATCTCCAACCCTTCAGGCCCAGGCCGCGGCCGTGCCTCGATCCCCCACAATGTCAGACAATCGAGCAACAGTCCGCGCAGTTCCGCATCCGTCACAAACGCGCGCCCGTGAACATCTCGTCCGCGATTTTTCGATGCTGCCACTTGCCGTCGCTGAGGCTGCCTTTGAATTCGCCTTTCTCCACCACGACTTTGCCGCGCAGCACGGTCAGGCACGGCCATGCCTCCATCTTATGGCCCTCCCACGGGGTGTAATCCGCCTCGTGCAATTCCGACGCCGTGATCACGCGTTTATCGGCCGGATCCAGCACAACGATATCCGCGTCCGACCCCGCCGCGATCGCGCCCTTGCGCGGATACAGCCCCATGATCTTCGCCGCGTTGGTCGACACCAGATCGACGAACCGCGGCAAGGAGTATCCGCGTTTGCCCACCATTTCAGTATACATCAGCGACACCCGAGGCTCGACACCCGCGTTCCCCCCGGTCGTATCGTCGATCCGTGAGCCTTGTAGTTTCTTGGCCAGGGTACAACAGATTTCATCGGTGGCCACGCAGTTGATCGCGCCATCCAACGTCCCGGCCCATAATTCCTTGTGATCCTCGGCCGACTTCAACGACGGATACGTGTGATAGATCTGTCCGTTCGGCCGTTTATAATCCTCATTCGAATACAGCATGTATTGATGCAACGACTCGCCATAGATCGGCACGCCTTTGGCCCGCGCGTCACGGATCGCCTGCACGCCGGTGCCGGCCGATACGTGCATCATATAAAGCGCGGTGCCCGGAACCTTTTCCGCCAGCCGGATCACGCGGCGGAACGAGACGTCTTCCGACAGCGTATTGTGCACCTCGGCCATGTTCTCGAACCCGGTCCGGCCTTCGCGGATCAGCTTCGCGTACATGTGCATAACGATGTCGTTGTCTTCGGAGTGGATAACCCCGAGTCCCTTGTTCTCCGACAGGACCTGGAAGATCTCCCAGATGTCGCCGAAATCGACCATGCGTCCCTTGCGGCTTGGGGTGATGTCGGTGGTGAAGATCTTCACCGTCGGGAAGCCGGCCTGAATCGCCTCGCCGATCTGACCGGGCAGATCGACCGGCAGAGCGCCCTCCACCATGATGTGCTGCG
>PLSZ01000680.1:0-128 GCA_003164305.1 Acetobacteraceae bacterium | reverse complement strand
GTCGATCACCCGCGCGTTGGGCGGCAGGGGGAAACTTCCGCTCGCCGCGACGCCGACGATCTTCTCCCCCGCGATCGCGATGTCGTAAGCGCCCACACCCTGAGGCGTCACCACCTTATCGCCACGAA
>PLSZ01000431.1 GCA_003164305.1 Acetobacteraceae bacterium | reverse complement strand
CCGGGTAAAACTCCATGCGATAACGGAACGTCAGCGCGATCGCCATCAGCATCAGCAGGCCCGGCAGCATCAGGCTGACCACGACCAGACAGGCGGCGAACCGATCGATCGCGATCGATCGCGCGCGCGCCAGCCACGCGACGCCGAGCATGGCCGTGAAACAGAGAAACAGGTCGGAGGCCAGGAACGTCGCCGGCGGCAATTCCACGATATAAAGCACCCGGTCCTGAAACGCGCGGAACAGGAAGTGTCCGCCAGAATCGATGACAGCCCAGATCGGAACGAAGAAATAGGACAATCCGAAGGGGATCCGCTGGAGATTGAAGTACCCGTAATCCCGGATGACGTTGAACACCGGATCGTCTGGCGCGGCCGAATTGTAATACCGGTAGTCCTGGAACGTCAGCGGGGAGCCCCAGCGCTGGAAGTTGATGAATCCGCAGATTGCCACGAACATGATGAGAATGAGCGACGGGAGGAGGATCGTCCGCGCGATCACCCGGAACGCCCGCGAGACGAAAGGCCCCTCGCCGCTTCGAATCGCCCCCACCAGTTCCGCGAGCATGATGCCGCCGCACGCGGCGTAGAGGCCGATGCTCGTGCTAACGCGCGTCAACAGGCACACGCCGGCCACCACCGCCATGACCACGAGATGGCGCGGTTTCCGGCCGTCCGGATCGACGCACCAACGAAACACGAGAAGGACGAAGAGCGCCGCGATCGCGCCAGCCCAATACAGGGACTCCTGAAAGATCGAGGGCCGGGCGAACTGCGTCTGCTCCCCGCCGAAGACCACCGCGGCAAATGCGAACAGCAGGATCCGGCCGCGCCAGGGCGTCGCCCGCATCGCGCGGCCCGCGCGCAGCACGGCGGCCAGTTTCGCCATCGCGCCGAGCGTCGCCCCCACCGCGCAGGACAGGATGGTGAAGTCCACGTCCCGGAACCGCGGCCACAGCAGGATCGGCAGTCGCAACAAGGCCGGAACGGGACCGAAATAGGCATAGGTACGGCCGTCGCGCGCGAAGCCCTCATGCAGGATGACGTCGGGGTCAACGTCGAACCGGCCGCGTGCCAGATATTCGATCATGCTGTTGAAGGTCAGGCCGTAACGCACCGGCTCGGCGGCCAGGAATTTGCCATCCGACAGCAACGTCCAATAGTAGAAAAAAGCGCAGAGCGCGGCAGCCCAGAGCCACAAGGCGCCGGAGGTTTCCGCTCGGGCGCCGTTCACGGGTGCCGCTGACGGATATCCGCCTCCCCACTGGCCAGGCTGTCGTGAGTATCCGGACCCGGCCCCCGCGGATCCTTACCTTCCCAGCGGACGCGCATCCGTTTGTCTCCGTGCCAACCGGGCCGATATAGCAGAGAACTCGTTACGCCAACGTCACATGGGTCAACGCCGCCGGAATGTCATGTATCAACTGGGACTCGTCCATCGACCCGACTCCTCGGATCGGGCGACCAAGACGACGGGGTCACTTCGACCTTGCCGGCCACTCATCCTGATCAGGCATGGCCCCGTGCCAGCCTTACTCCGCCGCTTCGGCCTCCGGCTCTGTCTTCCGCGACCGGATCCGCGTCAGCGCCGTCTCCACGTGGCGGCTGAACACGTATTCCGCCGGCCGTTGCCGCGCCAGCGAGACATCCGGCGCCATCGGCCCCTCGGTGCGAATGCCGCGGATCGCCTGCGCCGCCGCTTTCCATGGCCGCCGCACGGTTTCCGCCACGGCGGACGCCTCGTAACCAGAGTGCACCATGCAGTCGGCGCATTTCTCATAGTTGCCGGTGCCGTAGCGATCCCAGTCCGTGGTTTCCATCAGTTNNTCCAGGAACATCGACGACTGGTTGAACGACCACTTCGTCTTGCCTTGCCGCCGGAAAATACCGCGGAACAACTCCTTGGTCTTGCTCCGGTTCAGAAAGTGCTCCTGATCCGGCGCGCGCTCATACGCGTAGCCCGGCGAGACCGAGATCCCGTCCACGCCCATGTCCATCACGTCGTCAAAGAACGAGGCGACCTTCTCCGGCGCCGCGTTGTTGAATAATGTCGCGTTGATGATGGTGCGGAAGCCGCGGCGCTTCGATTCCTTGATCGCCGCCACCGCGCGGTCGTAGACGCCGGTCTGACAGACGGAGATGTCATGCTCCTCGCGCCCGCCGTCCAGGTGCACCGACCAGGAAAACCACTTGCTCGGCTTGAACAGCTCCATCTTCTTCTCGAGCAGCAAGGCGTTCGTGCAGACGATGACGAACTTCTTGCGGGCGATGGCTCCCTCGACGATCTGATCGATTTCGCGGTGCAGTAACGGTTCCCCACCGGCGATCACCACCACCGGCGCGCCGCACTCGTCCACCGCTTGCATGCACTCCTCGACCGACAGGCGCTGGTTGAGGATTTCGGCCGGGTAGTCGATCTTACCGCAACCGGCGCAAGCCAGGTTACAGCGGAACAACGGTTCCAGCATCAGCACCAGCGGGTAGCGTTTCCGTCCCAGCAGATGCTGTTTGACAACATAAGCACCAACCCGGAGCGCCTGGTTCAACGGCACGGTCATGTTGCAAAAACCCCTTAAGCGTCCGCGACTTCCGCGGGAAAGCGGAACCGGACATCCTCGGCGACCCCATCCAGGGTCGCCACTTCGATTTCGTCGATCTCGCGCAAGCCTTCCAGCACTCCACGCACCAGCGACTCCGGCGCCGAGGCACCGGCCGTCACCCCAACCGACTTAACATTCCTGAACCATTCGGGTTGCATCGCGCTGGCGTCGTCGATCAGATAAGCTGGCCGCCCCAGTTCCTCGCCGATCTCGCGCAGGCGGNNGCACCGCCTGCTGGCGGTTCTGCGTCGCGTAGCAAATATCGCGCACATCCGGCCCGACGATCGCGGGAAACCGGGCTTTCAGCGCCGCTATGATGCCGCGCGTATCGTCCACCGACAATGTCGTCTGAGTAATATAAGCCA
>PLSZ01000347.1 GCA_003164305.1 Acetobacteraceae bacterium | reverse complement strand
TGGCGGCCGCCCGGTGGCCGGGTGCCCAATCCGGGGGAATTGCAGTTGTACCGGCCATTCCTGCTGCGGCTGATCGCTCTGGCGGCGCCGTCTCGGCTGCTGCTGTTCGGCGCGCTGGCGGCGAGCACAGTGCTTGGCGCCGGGCCTCGCGCGCGGACGGTCGGGTGGATTGATGTGCCGATCGAGGGGCGGACCATGCCGGTGCTGATCCTGCCGGCGCTCGCCGATCTGCTGAAAACGCCCACTCGGCGGAAGGACGCATGGGCTGGGATGCGGCTGCTGCGACGGGCGCTGGATGGGTAGGACGGGCGGCGTTTCGAGAAAGCAATTTTGCCGCCGATAAGTGGAATGTGTAAGAGGATGTCCCTGGGCGCTGAACCAGCCACGGTCAGGATCAAATTGGTCAGACGCGTCCGCGCGTTATGGCCGGATAAGTCGCGGTAGGGACACNNCCCATTACTGGGCGCCCCCCGCACAAAACCGTACGTGCGGGGGGCGCCCAGTAATGGGTGTCCCTACCGCGACTAATTCCGCATTCGCGCTCCATCGATTCGCACACGGGTTTGCTCATGACAGGCATGGCGCGCGTCACATGGCATAATTCTTGCGTCTCATTTGTCACCCATCTTGGCCCACGACCGAGGACCGATCACCGATGGATGAGTACGATCACACGGACGACAGCACCGACGACGCATCCGGATTGACAACGATCCTGACAATCCTCGCCTCGGCGCTGTCGCTGTTCGTTTGCCTGATGTCCTTTGGCGAGGTCGCGCAAATCGGACCCGACGTCGGCGAAATCGTCTCGTTCGACCCTCTCAACGGTCCACGATACTGGTCGCAGCCAGGAATTCCGGCGCTCGCCGACCCCTTTGGCATTCACGGACGGGCACGGAATTGTGTCCTGATGCCATCGGTCATGGCACAATACGGTGGCAGTCTGGTAATCGAAGCCAAGGAACTAAGCCACCCGCCGGCGTTTCGTGTGCATTGGTCGGGCCCGCACACCGCGATCGGACCCGGCGACTGCGGCAAGTCCGCCGACCTGACCTTGCAACTCGTTCAGTTGCGCGCGTTGGCGAATGTCGCCGGCGGATATGGCGCCGGTCATCTCCAGGGCCTGTTCTGAACGAGACCTGGAAATAATCCTGCGGCTCGCCGAGCGATTTTCGCGGCGCTCGAGCAGGCGCTGGTGGCGTGACGGCGCGGCGCTGATGGGCGTCGCGGCAAGCGCCGCGCGTCCCACGGCCCGGCTGCTCGCCGCGCCCTGAAGTGTCGGCTTCGATGATTGCGGCGATGCGCGAAACTGCCTTTACTAACGAGGCCGCGCGCCCATGGGCTTATCGACAGCGACCCGGCCCGCGGCAGCGGCTGTTTTTTGACACGCGGAGCAACGACATGAGCGTCCTGGTAATCAGCGGCGGCCGGGTGGTGGATCCGGCCAGCGGAATGGACGCCGTGGCCGACGTCGCGCTGCTCGATGGGAAGATCGCCGCCGTTGGCACCAACCTGGGCTCCGCTGAGCGGGTCATCGACGCCACGGGACTGGTCGTGGCCCCCGGCTTCATCGACCTGCACGCGCACGGCCAGTCGATCCCGGCTGACCGGATGCAGGCCTGCGACGGGGTGACGACGACGCTCGACCTGGAAGCGGGCGTGATGCCGGTCGCGTCCTGGTATCGGCGCCAGGCGGCACAGGGGCGGATCCTGAACTACGGCGCTGCCACCAATTGGGCTTTCGCTCGCATCGGCGCCATGACCGGTTCCAACGACGAATCCTCGCTGGAGGCGTTCGGCCGCGCCATGCGGGACCGCCGCTGGGTCGAAAACGTCGCGAGCGAGGCCGAAGTGGCGGGAATTCTCGACCGCCTCGCGCGCGGCCTGGACGAGGGCGGGATTGGCATCGGCATCCTGAATGCCTACGCCCCGGGCGCCGGTGTGCAGGAGTTGACCGCCGTATGCCAACTGGCGGCGGCGCGTGGCGTGCCGACCTTTACTCACGTCGCCTACATGTCGCGTATCGACCCGGAGAGCGCCGCCGAGGCTTATGTCCGGCTGATCGGCTACGCCGGGGCCACCGGCGCGCACATGCACATCTGCCACTTCAACAGTTCCAGCAAAACCGACGTGGAGCGCTGCGCTCAGCTTGTCGCGAAAGCCCAGGAGCAGGGGCTGCCGATCACGTTGGAGGCCTATCCGTATGGCACCGGCTCCACCGTGTTGGCCGCCGCCTTTTTCAGTGACCCCGAGTTCGAAGCGCGGAACGGAACCGGCTACGATACCGTGCAGCGGGTGACGGACGGGAGGAGGTTCCGCGACCGGGAGGAACTGTTGGCGGCACAGGCCGAAGAACCGTCAACGCTCGTGCTGTGGCACATTCTCGACACCGAAAACAACGAGCACCACCGAACGCTCCTGGACATATCAGTGCTGTTCCCTGACGGGGCGATCGCGTCGGACGCGATGCCCTGGTCCCTGGCGGATGGCACGGTCTATACCGGCGACGCCTGGCCGTTGCCGGAAGACGCGACGTCGCATCCGCGCTCCGCCGGTTGCTTCACCCGCTTCATCCGCCACTGGGTCCGAGAACGCCAGGCGGTTTCGCTGCTGGAGGGTGTGCGCAAGTGCACCCTTATCCCAGCCGAAATCCTGGCGCCGAGTACCCCCGACATGCTCGCGAAAGGCCGGTTGCGGCCGGGCGCGGACGCCGATGTCGTGGTGTTCGATCTTGAGACACTGACCGACCGGGCCGAGTTCTCGGCGATGAACCGCCCCTCGGAGGGCGTGAGGCATCTTTTGGTCGGCGGTGATCTGGTGATCGCCAACGGGGAAATGGACGTGGCGGCACGGCCCGGCCGGCCGGTGCGCCGACCCGTCGCCAACGGCTGAGAAGCATGCCCGTCCCGATTCTACTGGTCGCGGGCTTCCTGGGCACGGGAAAGACCACGGTAGTGAACCACCTTCTGGCCCATGCGGAAGGCCGACGGATCGCCGCCGTGGTCAACGATTTCGGCGCCATCAACATCGACGCCGAGATCATCGCCGGCGCCAGCGACGGGGTGGTCAGCCTGGCCAATGGCTGTATCTGTTGCTCGCTGGAGGGCGATCTGCTGCGCACGCTCGCGGCCATCCTGCGGCGCGACCCACGCCCGGACGCCATCGTGATCGAGACAAGCGGCGTGGCGGACCCGGCGGAAATCGTCCGCAACCTCATGGACCCGGTGATCTGGCGGGAAGCCCCGTTGGAGACCGTGCTGTGCGTGGTGGACGCGACGTCCCGCGCCGACGCGTTCGACGATCCGCTGCTTCGCTCGCAGCTTCGCGCCGCGGACGTGGTGGCGCTGAGTAAGGTGGACCTGGTGGACGCCACCGGGCGCGAGCGGATCCGCGATGCCGTCGCCGCGATCCGGCCAGGAGCGGTATGCGTCGAAGCATCGTACGGGCAGGTGCCGATCGAGTTGCTGTTTCCCGAAGACCCAGGCCGTCCGCCGGTGCCGCGCGATCCAGGCCGCCGCCGTCCGGCATCCGACCGATTCGAGACGCTGAGTTGGACGTCTGACCGGCTGCTTTCGCTGCCCCGCCTGCAACGCGCCATCGGTCAGTTGGTTCCGAAGATTGCCCGCGCCAAGGGGTTCTTCGCGACGGCGGAGCAGCCCGGCCGCCAGCTGCTGTTTCAGTTCGCCGGCGGCCGCGCGACGCTGGCCCCCGCTGGGGCTCCGGATAGCGCGGTCGCACCTGGAGCGACCGTATCTGGAACACATCGGGCGCGAATCGTGTTCATCGCTGAAATCGGGGTTCTCTCGAACGCGGAGCTTGGCCAGATCATGGACGAGTGCATCAGCGTCAGCCGGGAGCGGGATTAGCCCAGCGGAATCCTACGGTTTATGCGAAACGTCGGGAACGGACGTATGCGGGTTGACGTAACGCGGCAGGCCGAGGGTTTCCCGCAACGTCGCTCCCTCATATTCGGTGCGAAACAGACCACGACGTCGCAACTCCGGAACGACCAGATCGGCGAAGTCCTGTAATCCGCCAGGGAGGTGCGACGGACAAATATTGAACCCGTCCGCCGCGCCTTCCTTGAACCACGCCTCCATGTCGTCGGCGATTTGTTCGGGCGTGCCGACGAGCACACGCCCGCCATTGCCGGCGGCCATGAACTCGTAAAGATCGCGGATGTTCATGTTGTCCCGCCGCGCCATATCGACCAGGCCGGGACCGATACTGCGAATGCGTACATCCTCGCTGGGATCAGGTACCGGACCATCGATTGGGTACGCGGACAAATCGCCAAGGCTGTTAAACAGGACGGCCAGTCCCACCTTGGGATGGATCAACCGGCGCATCTCGTCATATTTGGCGCGCGCCTCCGCCTCGGTACGACCAACATATGGCGTAAAACCAGGCAGCACCTTAATCGCGTCCGGCGAACGTCCGAACTTCACGGCCCGATTCTTAATCGATGCGTAGTAGGATTGGGCCGCGCCCACATCGAACGCCATCGAATACACAACGTCGGCATAGGCGCCCGCGATCTCCTGCCCTTGTTCGGCCGCGCCCGCCTGCACCAGAATTGGACGGCCCTGCGGCGTTGGCGCGGAACTTAACGGGCCTCGCACGGAGAAATGCTTCCCCTTGTGGTTCAGCACATGCAATTTCTCGGGATCGAAGTACAAGCCGCTGACCTTGTCCCGCACCAGGGCATCGTCTTCCCAGCTGTTCCATAAGCCGGTGACGACCTGGACGAACTCCGCCGCTCGTTCATACCGGGTGTCATAATCCAGGTGCTTGTCCCGCCCAAAGTTGCGCGCTTCCTCATCCGACCAGGACGTAACGATATTCCACCCGGCGCGTCCGCCACTGATGTGGTCAAGCGACGCGTATTTGCGCGCGATGTGATACGGCTCATTGTAAGTCGTCGAAGCAGTCGCCACGAGCCCGATATTCTCGGTATGTGTCGCGATGGCGGACAGCAACGTCAGTGGCTCCAACTCCACCGTCTGAGGGGAACGGCGGAGAGAACCTTCGGGTTCATCACGGACGCGGATGCCAATTCCGTCCGCGAAAAATACCATGTCGAATTTGGCGCGCTCCGCTAACCGCGCGGTGTTGAGAAAATATTTGAAGTCCAGCGTGCCGGCCGCCGGCACATCGGGGTGCCTCCAGGCGCCCAAATGATAACCGTGGTAGCGCATTGAAAGGCCAAGTCGCATTTGTCTTTGGCTGGTCACGTCACCATGGGCTCCAGTGTCCGCCTGGTTCTCGCGGGCTATCGGCGTGCCTGCCACTCCCGATCGTTATCAGGACGACCGGCGATAAGGTATCACGAAAGCCTGACATCACGCCGGCTGCTCGCGGTTCCACGCGGGATCATTCCGCCGATCCGACCCGGCCGCGACTTCGCATCAACGGCTGAATGCGTTGGCCGAACTGCTCCA
The DNA here is from genome assembly GCA_003164305.1 of Acetobacteraceae bacterium. The sequence continues at coordinate 11,000 of PLSZ01000347.1, read as the reverse complement.
GTCCGATCAGAAAGTCGTCGAATGTGAGCATGATGCCCTTGGTGCCCGCCACGTCCGCCGTTTCATCCAACATTCTCGCGACCGATGCGTACGATCCGACCAGCGTGCCCATGTTGAAGTTGACCGCGCCCTCCGGCACCACCATCGCCTTGGCGGTCGAATGCTCGGACGCGGTGGTGTCAGCACCCGCCTGATCGAACAGCCAGGACAGGGCCTTCACATCGGTGCCGTCTTTGTAGTGTTGCCACTTCGCTATCGCGGCCTCATCGGTTTCATCGGCGATGACCATCATCAGCACGTAAGTCCCGACATCCCGTCCGGCTCGCTGACCGGCTTCGATCAGGCGCTGATTGGTCGGCGCGTGCGCGGCCGGCGTGTTCACGCCAGATCCAAGGTAGAAGGCATAATTTCCATGCTCGGCGGTGAACCGCATGCCGCGATCGCTCTGGCCGGCGCTGACGATTTCAATCGGGCACGAGGGTGTCGGCCCCAAACGGCAATCTTGCATCTGGAAGTATTTGCCGTGAAAATCGGATCGCCCGGTTTCCCACAATTCCTTCATGATCCGCACATACTCGGTGCTGTAGTCGTAACGCTCGGCGAAGTAATGCTCGCCCGGCCAGACGCCCATCTGGGTATACTCCGCCGCGTGCCAGCCGGAAACGATGTTGATCCCGAAACGGCCCCGGGCGATGCTGTCGATCGTGACCGCCATCCGCGCGATAATCGCCGGTGGGATGGTCAACACAGCCACCGAGGCGAAAAGTTTGATCCGTTGCGTCACGGCGGCCAGTCCCGCCATCAGCGTAAACGACTCCAGGTTGTAGTCCCAGAATTCCGATTCACCTCCGAAACCGCGCAGCTTGATCATCGAAAGCGCGAAGTCCAGACCATACCGCTCGGCGCGTTGCACGATCGCTTTATTCAATTCGAAACTGGGCTTGTACTGTGGGGAGGTCGTCGAGATCAGCCACCCATTGTTGCCGATTGGAATAAAAACGCCGATTTCCATTGGGCCTCTCCTTCAGTAGACGTAAATTGCCGCGGGGGATGCGAAGGCGTGGACGCCTGACGCGGCGCTCCTACCTCGGCCGCGCTTTCAGATCGGCGACAAACGCCGTGCTGCTCCGGACCAGCAACCCCAGGATCGGCACGCTGATCATGTTCGCCCCCAACGCGATGCAACGAGCGATCTGATCATCCACATCCCCCGCTGCCCGCAACTGCAAACTCAGATGCTTCCCGCCCGCATGCACAGCTTTCGATATCCGGGCGATCGCCGCGTCCACCACCTCAACCGAGGGCATTCCCAAAGACTGCCACAAATCCTTTGGTCCAATATGGATCGCGTCGATATGCGGCACCGCGAGCATCGCGTCGAGGTGATCCAGCGCCGCGGCCTCCTCGATCATCGCCACCACCAACATCGCGTCATCCGCCTGGCGAGACCATTCGTCGTCCGCCAACCCCTCCCCGTAGTTCCCGCCGCGGCCGAGACGATAAAACGTACGCTGGCCACGCGGATGGAAGCGGGTCCATTCGACCAACCGTCGCATATCCTCCACTGTCGTACACCTCGGCACGTGCACACCCTGGGCGCCGCTGTCCATCAACCGCAACAGACGGTCCGCGTCCTTGGCGACGCGGCAGATCGGGGTGATGCCGAATGCTTCGGCGGCACGGATGCAGTTGGTCAGGTCGTTGTCGTCCAGCGTCTCATGCTCCGCGTCGAACGTAACGAAATCGAACCCGGCGACGGCGGCGATTTCCACCAGTTCCGGCGTCGCGCTGCCAATGACGGCGCCCACGGCGCGTCCGCCGGATGCCAGCAGTTCCCTGGTCCGATTGGGCCGGACAACTGGTGCGCTCATGCTTCGATCTCCGTTGGAAACAAATCGGCTTCGCCCGCGCGCCAGCACCGCACCAGACGTCCCGCCTCGAACACGCGTAAGTCTTGTTTTTCACCTGCGCAACGAGGCACCGCCACGGGACAGCGCCCCGCCAGATAGCAGCCGGGCGGCAGATCGACCGGGCTCGGGATTTCCCCGTCCAGCCGGATCGCCGGCGGATAATCCGGCCGCCGCCGCTCCGGATCAGTGTCCAGATGCGCGGCCAGCAGAGCGCGCGTGTAAGGATGCCGCGGACGGGAAAAAATCTGATCGCGGTCGCCCTGCTCGACGATCTGGCTGAGATACATCACCGCCACGCGATGGCTCAGATGTTTCACCGTCGCCAGATCATGCGAAATGAACAGGTACGCGATCCCCAGACGCTGTTGCAACGCGCGCAGCAGCAGGATGATCGCGGTACGCGCCGCCGGAGCCAGCGCCGACGTCGGCTCATCCAGCACGATCAATTCCGGCTCGCAGGCCAGCGCGCGGGCGATCCCGACACGCTGTTGCTGCCCCGCGCTGAGCATCCGAGGCCGCGCCGCCGCGGTGGTCTGTTCCAGCCCGACCAATGTCAGCAACTCCGCGATCCGCGCCTGACGGGCTTCGCCGCGTAACGAAGTGTGCAGACCCAAAGGCTCGGCCAGCAGATCGTTGACCGTCCAGCGCGGGTCCAGGCTGTCGAATGGGTCCTGAAATACGATCTGCATCCTCGGCCGCAGCGCGCGCGGCAAACCCTGTCGCAGATCGATTTTCGTTTCGCGGTAGATCAGTTCGCCCTCGTCGGCCTTCTCCAGGCCAAGGATGCAGCGCCCAACGGTCGTTTTGCCGGAGCCGCTTTCACCGACCAGACCCAGTGTCTCGCCAGGCCGAATGTCGAGATAAACGCCACCAACGGCCTGCAATACCGCGCGGCTACGGCGCAAAGTGTAACGTTTGAACAGGCCGCGGATGGAGACCAGCGGCGGCGTGTCGGCCGGGGGCGCCTCGATCGCGCCGGCGCCGCGCTCGGCCTGCATCAACAGGATGGAGCGGCTGTAGGAATGCTTCGGGCCGCGGAAGAAGGCGGCGACAGAGCTTTCCTCGACCACCGCGCCGTCCTGCATCACCAGCAACCGGTCGCAGTAGTTCGCGATCACGCCGAGGTCCTGCGTGACCAGCAACACGGCCGAGCCGGCGGCGCGGATCGTGCGCCACATCCGGTCCAGGAAGTCCGCCTGGATGGTGACGTCCAACCCGCTGGTCGGCTCATCCGCCACCAGCAGACGGGGATGCGAACTCAACGCGATGGCGATCAGCACGCGCTGCGCCATGCCGCCGCTGATCTCGTGCGGGAATGCGTGGTAGCGGCGCTCCGGGTCGTTGATGCCGACCCGGCGCAACATGGCGACGGCATGCTCGCGCGCCGCGCGGCGGGTGACTTTGTTGTGCGCGCGGTAGACGGTGGCGATCTGCCGGCCGATCGGCAGCAGCGGGTTCAGCGCGCCGCGCGGGCTTTGCACGATCAGCCCCACGTCGCGGCCTCGCAGTGCGCGCAACGCCTCTCGGTTCAGGGTGAACAGAGAGAGACCGTCGATCGTGACCGAGCCGGACAGCACCCGTCCAGGGGGCCGCAACAGGCCGAGCATGGCGATGGCGGCGGTGGTCTTGCCACAGGCGGCTTCGCCGATCAGGCCGACGATCTCGCCCGGATGGATCGCCAGGGTGAAGTCGCGCAAGGCGACGACGTTTTTCCCGTCCACCGGATAGGCGATGGTCAGATCGCGGGCCGAAACGACCGCCTCGGTCAGTTGGACCACGTCATCGCGCATAGACGCGCTCCAGCCCGTTGCCGAGCGAGGCGAAGCCGAACACGGTCAGGGAGATCGCGACGCCGGGAAACACCGAGGGCCACCAGACGCCCTGGATCATGTCGTCCACGCCGCCCGCGATCATCAGTCCCCATTCCGGCGTTGGCGGGCGCACTCCGGCGCCGACGAAACTCAACCCGGCGGTCATCAGAATGCCGAACCCGACCATGACCGAGGCCTGGATCAGCGATGGCGCCAGCGCGTTCGGCAGCACGTGCCGCGCGGCGATCGCGATTTCCCGCAGGCCGATGGCGCGGGACGCTTCGACATAGCCGCGGGATCGTTGGCTGAGCGTTTCGACCCGCGCCAGGCGCACGAAGATGGGCGTGTAGAGCAAGCCCAGAGCGAGGATGATGTTGCCCGCGTTACGGCCTGCCAGGGTCACCAGGATCATGCCGGAGATCAGCACCGGAAAGGATTGCAAAAGATCCGATATCCGCATGACCAGTTCCGACAGCCAGCCGCGGTAAAAACCGCACAGCAGTCCGATCAGCGTGCCCGACACCATCGAGATCGCGTTGGCCGAAATCGCGATCACCAGGTCCGTGCGCGGCGCCGTCAACACGCGGGAGAAGATGTCGAGCCCGGACGCGTCGGTGCCGAACCAGTGCACCGGCTTATCCAGCCGTCCAAGAACCGCGCGCAGCAGCAGGCCGGGGACGTCGATCAGGTCGGGCGGCGGCGCTTCCACATCCGGCGTGGCGGACATCGGCGGAAACGGCGCCAGCCAGGGGCTGGTCAGCGTGATCAGCAGGACGATCGAAACGATGACCACGCCCACCGCCAGGGTCGGGTAGGTCGCGGCGGTGCGTCGCAACGTGGAGGCGGTCGCTCTCATCGCGGTTTTCGCACCGACGGGCGGTGGGGGGCGAAGCGCGGAGAAAGCGGATACTCCGCGTTCGTCTGGGTGTCAGAAGATTTTACCACGGAGGACACCGAGAGCCACGGAGGGCCACGGAGATTCTTCGCGATAGAGTTCCGTGCGCACGCCGCATGGTACAATCTGGCGAGATCGTGAATCCGCGGTGATCTTCTCAGTGATCCTCCGTGGCTCTCGGTGTTCTCCGTGGTAAAATCTTCCCTTCGCCAACACGCGCACGCGCCGCGCCGTCGTATCGACTGATTTGCCGCGCGGTGCTGGGTCCGCCGCGTCGAGAACCGCCCTCGCCTCATCCCGCCACCCGCGGGTCCAGCAGCACCTGGGCGATGTCGAGCGCCAGATAGACCACCAGCGAAACCGCCGTGATGACCAGCACGACGCCCTGGATCGCGGGATAATCGAAGTTGAGCACCGCGCCCACCGAATATTGCCCGATCCCGCCGAGGGAAAAAATCGTTTCGATCAGCACCGCGCCGCCAAGCACATAGCCGTACAGCACGCCGATCAGCGTCAGCGCGGGCGCGAGCGAATTTCGCAGCGCGTAGCGGGCGATCATCCGTGGCGGAAGGCCGCAACTCTCCGCGTACAGGATGTAGTCCGAGCCAAGCGCGCGCACCATGTTCTGCCGGATCATCTTGATCATCGGCCCCGACAGCACGAACACCTTGGTCGCCACCGGCAGCATCAGATGGTGCAGCCCGTCGGCCAGCGCCACGAAATTCCAGGCCAGTAACGAGTCGATGGTGATGAACCCGGTGACCACGGCGGGCGGCGTCCCCAGCGGGTCCAACCGGCCCAGAGGCGGCGGCGCGACGTTCAGCAAATAGAAGAAGATGTAGATGAACAGCACGCCCCACCAGAATTCTGGCTGCGACCCGGCGAACAGCGAAAACACGAACGTGCCCCGATCCGCCCACCCGCCGGGCCGCGTCGCGCACAGCGTGCCGATCGGGAACGCCACCAGGAACGCTCCGGTGAAGCTCAGCGTGATCAGTTCCAACGTGATCGGCAGCGTCTGCCTGATCTCGGTCACGATCGGGGCGCCGCTGGACCAGGATTTTCCGAGATTCCCCTGCAACAGTCCCGGTTCGCCGAGGAAACCAAGATACCCCGCGAGTTGAATCAAAATTGGCCGGTCCAGGCCCAGAGAATGACGCGCCGCGGCCAGGGCCTCGGGTGAGGCATTCATCCCGACCAGCCGCGCCGCCGGATCGGCCGGCATCAGCCGGATCAGGAAAAACACCGCGAGCACGAGGCCGATCAACTGGATCAGCCCGATCAAAATCCGCCGCGCGACGAAGCGAAGGCGCGTGCCCATGCGGGCTCTACTTTTCCAGGCTCAGATCGTACCAGCGGATCGAGTTGTCGGGATACCAGGTCAGGCCTTTCAATTTGCTGCTGTAGGCCCATTGCGTGCGCGTCTCGGCGATCGGCACCCATGGCAAATCGGCCGCCAGCATGTCCTGCAATTTGGCCGCGTCGGCCAGCCGTTCGTCCGCCGACAACGTGCCCCTGGCTTTGAGGATCAGCGCGTCGAGGTCGGGATTGGAATAATTGTTGGTATTGACGATGCCGCCCGCCTCCCGCGTCATGAAGAACAGATTGACGTCGTAAACGGAGTCCACCGCGACCGCCTTATCGATGTCGCTCAGCGCCATCGGCAGATCGCGTTTCACCAGACGCCGGCTGGCCATCTGCGATTGCGGCAGCGGGTCGAGCACGATGGGAAAGCCAACCTCCCGCAGCGAGCTTTGCAGCACGGTGGCGACCGGCCCGAGGATCGCCTCCCGCTCGGCGGCGTAGGTGAGCTTCAGATCGTCCGCGTATTTCTCCAGTCCCGTCCCTCCCGGAAACCCAGCCTGCGCGAGCAACTGTTTCGCTTTCTCCGGATCATGCACGTATTGCGTGAGTGTCTTCGTGGAACCAGGAAACGACGTCGGCACCAACCCATCCCATTTCCGCGCCTGCCCCACATATCCCGTCCGCAGCAATTGGTCGTAGTCGATGCCGTAAGCCAATGCTTCCCGCACCAGCTTGTTCTTCCAAAGCTCGGAGTTCAGGTTGGGCGCGATGAACAGCGCCTCATTGCCGTAGACGCCGCCGACCGTCACGCCGCGGGCGCCGCGCAACGCGGCATAGTCGCGCGGGGTGAGGCCCTGGATCAGTCCGGCCTGGCCGGATTTCAGGGTCACCACGCGGTTGGACGCCTGCGGCACTTTCTTCATCACGACGCGGTCGATGGCGGGCTTGCCGCGGTAGTATTTTTCGTTGGCGCGCACGACGAACTCGTCGCCCTTCACCCAACGCTCCAGGCAATACGGGCCGTAACCGGCGACCGCCTCGGTGTTGGCGTAGTCGTGCGACCAGGGGTCGGCCGGCGTCGAGTGCGCCTGCATCGCTTTGGCATCGAACATGTAGATCGCGTGCAGGCTCAGCGCGAGCAGGAAGAAGGCGTTCGGGCTGCCCTGTTTGAATTTCACCGTGTAGGGATCGACCGCCGTGATCGCGTCGCCCAGGGTCTTGTCGCCGCCTTTGAAGACGTCGGACGTGAAGCCCTTGATGCCGGCGACCGACCCGGTGAACCAACCCACGGTCGTGGCGCCGCTGACCGATTTGCCGCGGGCGAAGGTGTAGAGCACGTCGTCGGCGGTGAACTCGTTGCCGCTACAGCCGATCACGCCGTGCCGCAGATGCAAGGTCCAGGTCAGGCTCGCGGGATCGTAGTCCCAGCTTTCGGCCAGCCTGCCCTCGAACTTCGTGAAGTCCGGAATGCGGATGCCATCGTCGTTCATGCCCTTCATGGCATAGCCGATCAACGGCTCCATCATGTTGATGCGCCCGACCTGCGACGTATTGACGGTGGACGACGGACCATCCGGATCGAGCGCGACGGGCACGTCCTCGGCCAGATACAGTAACTGGTTCTGCGCCTGGGCGGCCGGCACCGCCTGGAAGGCTAGCGCGCCGAGCAGCAGCGGGAAAGCGAGGCTTCGCATGCGGGGAACCCCTGAATGGACGAGGCCAGCGTCTCCGGCGGTCTCTACAATCCCTCGACAAGCAAGCCCCGTGCCGTCGCGACTTGATGATCCCTGGGCCCTGGTAACCGGAATGGTTGAGCCGCGACGCACGATAACGTCATGGCCCGGTTCGAAATCCCCCCCGCCACGGCCGCCGTCATGCTCGGGCTCGACCCNNCGTGATGCGAGTGATCCTCGGCTCAAGGCCGAGGATGACGTTAGAAAGGCGGAGGATGACGATAAAGCGGTGATCGTGCTCTGTCCGGCGCATATCTCGATGCACATGCGGTCGAGCCGGGCATGACGGGGAGGACGGTCCTGACTCGCGCCTTCACCGGAGCGGGCCCCGCCGCCTGCCCAGGAAACAAGCGGCGTGCCGTATTCGCGGGCGTCCCCGTTACGCCAGTTCGTCCAGGCTTTCCCGCAGCGCCTCATCCAGGATCGCGGTCGCGCGGTCGATCTCGTCATGCGACACCGTCAGCGGAGGCGCGATCCGCCAAACGGAGCCACGCTCGGGCCGCCGGCGGATATTCATGCTCAGGCCTTTCTCGAAGCATTTTCGGGTGGTCAGGTCCCCCAACTCATGCGCCGGAGCACGCGACGCGCGATCGCGCACCAGTTCGACGCCCAGAAGCAGTCCAAGCCCGCGCACGTCGCCGATGACCTCGTACCGCTGTTGCAGTTCGTCCAGCCGGGCCCGCAGATAAGCGCCCATTTCGTTCGCGCGGGCGATCAGTTGCTCCTCCGCGATGACCTTCAGCACGGCGAGGCCGACCTCGGCGCCCAGAGGGTCGGACACATGGCTGGTGTAAAACGTGAAGTGTTTGTCGTGCAGGTCTTGCTCGATTTTGGCGGTGGTGGCGACAGCGGCCAGTGGCAGGCCGCCGCCCAGTGTTTTCGACATCGACATGATATCGGGCGTGACGCCGAAGTATTCCGCGCCGGTCTTCGTTCCGATGCGGCCGAACGCTGTCTGTGCCTCATCGAAAATCAACAGCATGCCGCGGTCGTCGGCGGCCTTTCGCAGTGCTTGCATAAAGGCTTTAGGCGGCACCAGCACGCCGCCCGCGCTGATGACAGGTTCGACGATGATGGCGGCCCCGCGTCCGCTCGATTGCATGTCGAACATTTTCAAAGCGAGTTCCAGCCCGGCGAGCGCGGAGGCTTCCTCGGTCTCGGCCTGGATGTAAGGGCGATAAGCGTTCGGTTCCGGAATGACGAAGACGCCCGGCGCGGGCACGCCGTAGAACTTGCGGTCGCTGGCCATCGAGACGGAACTGGCACTTCCGGTGACGCCGTGCCAGGAGCCGCCGAGCGCCAGCACTTCGTAGCCATCGGTATACATCTTCGCCATGCGCAGGGCGACTTCGTTGGCCTCCGACCCGGTGTTGACGAAGATCGAGCGTTTGATGTCGCCGGGCAGCCAGTCGCGCGCCAGGGTCTGGGCCAATTCGGCCACGACCTCGGGGATCATTCCGCTGAAGAAGTGAAACGCCTTTTCCCCGGCGCGATGCACGGCATCCACGATCGCCGGATGGTTGTGCCCGATCGTGGCGCACATCTGGCCGGAGGTGAAATCGAGATATTCGCGGCCGTTGCTGTCCTTGACGATCGTTCCCTTGGCGGACCGGAACAGGTTGGGGAAAGCATCGCCGCCATAACGGACGAGATATTCGTTGGCCGCTTCCCGAAGTGCGTCGTTCATCGCGGCTTTCCTGTTTCGGACAGTGCGATGCTCGTCAAATCGGCTGAAACCGTCAACCCGCGGTCCTGAGCGAGTTCCGGCCCGAAAGCAAAAGTGAAATGCACTGCTCGGGTGATCGGGTTCATCTCGCGTCAGGAGACGGTTTGGTCCATCGCGTTCGAGGGCGCCGGTTCGAAGCCGCGCCGCTTTTCGCGAGCTTCGAACTGACGGTGGAAGGGGCGCCGAAATCAGGCAAGATCGTAGCGATCGAGGTTCATCACCTTGGTCCACGCGGCAACGAAATCTTTCACGAAGGCATCCGTCGCGTCGTTGGATGCATACACTTCCGCGATGGCCCGGAGCTGGGAGTTCGAACCGAAGAGAAGATCGACGCGGGTGCCGGTCCACCGAAGTTCGTTCGACGTGCGTTCGCGCCCCTCGAACACGTCGTCGGAAACGGGGGACGCCTGCCAGGTCGTGTTCATATCGAGCAGATTGACGAAGAACTCATTGGTCAGCGTTCCTGGGCGCGCGGTGAAGACGCCGTGCTCGGATTGTCCGGCATTGGCGTCCAGGACACGCAGGCCGCCAACGAGAACCGTCATCTCGGGCGCGGTCAGCGTCAGTAACTGAGCCCGATCCACAAGTAGTTCCTCAGCCGATCGCCGGTGCCCGCTTTGGAGATAGTCGCGGAAGCCATCCGCGGTTGGTTCAAGCACCGCGAATGACTCGACGTCGGTTTGCTCCTGCGTCGCATCTGTCCTCCCAGGAGTGAACGGTACCGTCACGTCATGCCCGGCTTTTTTCGCCGCCGTCTCGATCGCCGCGCAACCGCCCAGTACGATCAGGTCCGCGAGCGAGACCTGCTTTCCGCCGGGCCGCGCGCTGTTGAACGCCGCCTGGATCTGCTCGAGTTTCTGAAGCACCCTCGCCAGTTGAGCCGGTTGGTTGACCTGCCAATCCTTTTGCGGCGAGAGGCGAACGCGGGCCCCGTTCGCGCCACCACGCTTGTCGGAGCCGCGGAACGTCGATGCCGACGCCCAGGCGGTCGAGACGAGTTGGGAGATCGACAGTCCGGACGCGAGGAGCTTCGCTTTCAGGTCGGCGATGTCCTGCTCTCGTATCAGGTCATGGGTAACCTCGGGAACCGGGTCTTGCCAGAGCAGGGGCTCCGCGGGGACCAACGGGCCGAGATACCGCGAACGCGGCCCCATGTCGCGATGCGTCAGCTTGTACCAGGCCTTCGCGAAGGCGTCGGCGAGCGCGTCGGGGTTGTCGTGGAAGCGCTTCGAAATTGGCGCATAGATGGGATCCATCCGCAGCGCGAGGTCCGACGTGAGCATCATCGGGGCGTGGCGCTTCGACACATCGTGAGCATCGGGCACGGTTCCGGCCGCTGATGCGTCCTTCGGAGTCCACTGGAATGCCCCCGCTGGACTCTTCGTCAGTTCCCACTCGTACTTGAACAGATTATCCAGGTAATCGTTGTCCCACTTCACCGGATTGGCGGTCCACGCGCCTTCCAATCCACTGCTGATCGTGTGGACGCCTTTCCCGGAGCCAAACGTGTTCTTCCAGCCGAGGCCTTGCTGCTCGATGGGAGCGCCCTCCGGTTCGGGACCGACATATTGGCCCGGATCGGCGGCGCCGTGGCATTTGCCGAATGTGTGCCCGCCGGCG
>PLSZ01000333.1:249-25292 GCA_003164305.1 Acetobacteraceae bacterium | reverse complement strand
ATGCAGGGCAGCATGTCCGCCTCCTCGGATGAGATCACCTGGGTTCTGACCTCTTACGTCATCGCCGCCGCGATCATGACCGCGCCGGTCGGCTGGATGGCGCGGCGCTTCGGCCGCAAGAAACTGTTCATTGGCAGCCTCGCCGGCTTCACCATCGCCTCGATGGCCTGTGGCGCGGCGCAATCGCTGGAGCAACTGGTGCTGTTCCGCCTGCTCCAGGGCATGTGTGGAGCGGCCATCGCGCCGTTGTCGCAGGCCACCATGCTGGACATCTACCCGTTCTCGCGGCGAGCCCAGGCGATGGCGATTTTCTCGATGGGGGTGACGATGGGGCCGGTGATGGGCCCGACCTTGGGAGGCTATCTCACTGACGCCTTCAATTGGCGTTACGTGTTTTACGTGAACCTGCCGTTCGGCATCCTGGCGATGATCGGGCTGGCGATCTTCATGCCGAAATCCCAGCCTCAGACAAATTTGCGCTTCAGTTGGTATGGCTTCGCGGTGCTGGCGATCGGCTGCGGCGCGCTGCAACTGATGCTGGATCGCGGCCAGGAACTGGACTGGTTCTCGTCCCGCGAAATCATGGTCGAGGCGGTGATCGCCGCGACAGGCTTCTATCTGTTCATCGTCCACATGATCACCTCCGACCGCCCGTTCCTGTCGTTGGGTTTGTTTACCGACCGCAACTTCAGTTCCGGCATGGTGATGGTGTTCTGCGTGTCGTCGGTGATGCTCGCGTCCGGCGTTCTGCTGGCGCCTTATTTACAAAACCTCGCCGGCTATCCCGTTGACACCGCCGGTTGGGCCATGGCGCCAAGAGGCGTCGGCACCATGGCCTCGATGTTCCTCGCGAGCCGTCTGGGCATGATGGTGGACCAGCGCAAGATCATGGCCGTCGGCCTGGTGATCCTCGGCGTCGCGTTGTTCCAGATGAGCACCTGGACGCCCGACATTCCCGAATCCGAGATGATGTTGACCCTGGTGCTGCAAGGCTTCGCCATGGGCCTGGTGTTCAATCCGCTATCGGTGATGGCCTACACCACGCTGACCCCGCAACTGCGCGGCGAGGGCACCGCGATGCAGTCGCTGTCGCGCAACATCGGCTCGGCGATCGGCGTGTCGGTGACCTCCATCACGCTGACAAGAGGCGTGCAGGCGACCCACGCCGACATCGCCGCCGGCATCACGCCGTTCGACCGGACGCTGCAAATGGGCGATCAGGTGTCACGCGTGCTGGACCCCGCGACCCGCCACGGCGCCGCGCTGCTGGACCAGATGATCGACCATCAGGCGAGGATCATCGCCTACAACAACGATTACCGCCTGATGATGCTGACGATCGTGCCGCCGCTGCTGCTGCTGGGATTCATGCGCCGCCACGCGAGGCCGGCGCCGGCGGAGTAAGAGCGCGCCGACGCCCGATCGTCACTCCTGACGCAACCCGATCCGGCCCCGGTACGACTCCTCCGACGGCCCGCGGTTGGCCGCCTTCGGGACACCCGCGCCCCGGCGGCTTATTCCGCCGCCGCCGGCGCCACGATTCCCTCATCCGACCCGCGCCGCATCGCCAGCACCGCGATCGCCGCCACCACGCACATCACCCCCGCCGCGGCGAACGCCGGCAGATAACTGGCCAGCGCATCCCGGGACACCCCCGCGCCAAACGCCGCGGTGGCACCGCCCAACTGATGCGCCGTGAAGATCCAGCCGAATACCAGCGGCGCTTGTGCCCGCCCGAACGTCTGCGTCGTCATCTTCACCGTCGGAGGTACCGTCGCGATCCAGTCCAGCCCGTAGAATACCGCGAAAATACTCAGGCCGTAGAAGGAGAAATCCGAATACGGCAGCGCGATCAGGCTCAGCCCGCGCAGTCCGTAATACCAGAACAGCAGCCAACGATTGTCGAACCGGTCCGACAGCCAGCCGGAGACGATGGTGCCGACGAAATCGAACGCGCCCATCATCGCCAGCACGCTGGCCGCCGCCACCGCGTCGATGCCGAAATCATGACACAACGGAATGAAATGGTTCTGCACCAACCCGTTGGTCGACAACCCGCAGACAAAGAAGCTGCCAAACAAGATCCAGAACGTGCGGTTGCGCGACGCCTGCGCCAGCGCCGCGAAACTCAACGCCAACGCGTTGCCTCCGCCGCGGCGAGACGGCGCCGGCACCACCACGACCTCCCCGTACGAGGGCAGGTTCAGATCGCCCGGATGGTCGCGCACGATCAACAGCACCAGCGCGAGGCAGATCAGGCACAGCACGCTCGCCGGCACCATGGCCAATCGCCAGCCCCAGTGCACCGAAAGCCACGCCGCCACCGGCAGGAACAGCAACTGGCCCGTGGCGCTCGACGCGCTGAGCAGACCGACGACGAGGCCTCGCCGCTTCACGAACCAGCGGTTGGCCACCGTCGCGCCGAGCACCGTCGCGGTCACTCCGGTCGCCAGCCCGATCATCAGGCCCCAGGTGACCCACAACTGCCACACCGCCGTCATCTGGGTGGCGAGTGCCAGGCTGAAGACGATCACCCCCAGAGCCGAGGCGACCACCCGGCGCAGCCCGTACCGCTGCATCAGCGCCGCCGCGAACGGCGCGACCAGACCGAACAGCAACAACCGCAACGCCATGGCGCCGGAGATCTCTCCCAGGCTCCAGCCGAACTCGCCATTCAGCGGCAACAGCAGGACGCCGGGCATGCCCATCGCCGCCGACGTCGCCAGCATGGTCAGGAACGTGACCGCGACAACGGCCCACCCATAGTGGATTCCATGCCGCGCCAGAGCGGGTGCCAACACAGTCGAGAGCATCTTCGAAGATCCTTGTTATGCGTTGGTGCGGGTGCGGCCTGCCAGGCTTGACGGCGGACGACGCGAGCGCAACATAGGGGCATATCAGCTAATTGGCAAGACAGGGGCATATGAGCGTAATTCGCGAGACCTCGCCCGCGGAGGGCGGGTCGAAGGGTGGCAAGCAGGGCGGGAATGGCGAGACCGCCTGCAACTGTGCCGTGATCCGACAGGCCGCCCGCCGGGTCACCCGGCTCTACGATCAGGCCCTGGCGCCGTGGGGCCTACGCATCACGCAATATCCCATCCTGGTCTCGCTCGCCGCCGGCGGGCCGGTGACCATGAACGTCCTCGCCGACCGGATGGTCATGGACCGCGCGACTTTGGGCCACAACCTGCGCCCGTTGGAGGCGCAAGACCTGCTGACCCTGACCCCGGGGGAGGACAGGCGCAGCCGGATCGTCGCGTTGACCGAGGTGGGGAGACAGAAGCTCCGCGACGCCCGTCCGGCATGGAACGCCGCGCAACGGGCGTTCGAGACGGCGTTCGGGCCGGATGAATCGGCTGAGCTGCGCGCGACGATGGCGCGGCTGGCGCGGCTGGATTTCGGGAAACCGGATGAAGCGGCGCGGGCCAGACCTTAATCGCTCCGCCGCTCGGGTTCCTGGGCAACGGTTTCAGTTCGGCCGGCGAGCTCCGGGGCGTTCGACATCGCAAGCAAGTAAGGGCATTCACGGAGAACGCGGAGATTGGGAGGACGCGGAGAAAAAGTTTGGCGCTTCGCGCGGGCGTTCGAGCAAACACCGCGCGAAGCGCCATATTTTCTTCCTCCGCGTCCTCCCAATCTCCGCGTTCTCCGTGATGCGATCTTACTTCAGTGAGCAAAGCCACACCCCCACGCCGAATCGATCAGGCCAGGACCGGCATGGCGACCCACGCCAACAACGCGCTCCCGAACGCGCCTCCCTAACGCCCTCGCCGCCACGACACCGTCAACGGCGACTCAGAGCCGCGGTATCACCTGACGAGCGAAGTCCTCCGCCAGCCGCCATTTCGCGTCGGTACCAATGGCGAACACCAGTTCCTCCAGCCCGTCGCGCTCCAGTTCGCCGATCCGCTCCACCAACTCGTCGGCGGTGCCGATCAGGCAGGTGTCGCGAATCAACTGCGCGTCGATCAGTTCCGCCTCACCGCGATGCAGCCCGGTGTAATGGCGCTCGTGCGTGCGAAAGTGCCGATATTCAACAGGGGTCGACTCCACCAATTTACAATACGGCCGCCAGATCCGTTCCAGGAACGGCGGCGGCGCGATGCCCCGCTCGTGGACCGTATCGTAGAAGTAATAAACGCTGGCCATCACGTTCGGCCCGATCGCCGCCTTCACCCGCTCCGAATCCACCGCCTCGCCCTGCTCCAGCACGAACACGCTGCTGAGCGAGGCATTGCGAAACCCCTCCATCGACCGGTTGCCTCGTGCCGCGCCCTGCCGCGCATGCCCCAGAGCCTGCGCCACCGGCACGCCGCGCGGCGGAATGGCGAAGATGATGCCGTCGCCATGCTCCCCCGCCAAAGCCATCGCCCGCGGGCCAAACCCTGACACATACAGCGGAATTGGCGGATCGAGCCGCATCCCGCGGTCCTCGCGATGCAGCATCTTCACCGGTTTCGTCACGCCATTGAACGTGTAATCGACCGTCTCGCCACGCAACAACCCCGCCAACACCCGCAGATATTCGGAATACTCGGCCATTTTCATCGGCTTCTGGCCCATCGTCCGCATCGCCGTATTCCCCGTGCCGATGCCCAGAAACACCCGGCCTGGCGCCAGCGCGTTGAGCGTCGCCATCGCCGCCGCCTGCACCGGAGGGATCCGCGTGCCGCAAATCGCCGTGCCCGGTCCGATTCGCAACCGGGTGGTCTGCCGCGCCGCCAACGCCAACACCGCGTAACAATCCGAGAACAGCATCTGACTGTCCGCGACCCAGACGGACGCATACCCCAGAGCCTCGACATGGCTGAAAAAGCCGATTTCGGTCGCGTCAGCCATCAGGCAGAAGCCGAATTTCATTGCTGTTTCCTCCGTTCCCGCGGCGAGTATAGCCCGCCGCCGATAGTCTGCTAACGTCGCGCCACAGCCCGCGATCCGACGGGCAGGGAGGGTAACGCATGATCGATGTCACACGCCGTACGGCGTTCAGTCTGGCCGCCGCCGCAACGGTCGCCAAAGCCAACGCGGCCGAGCCCGTCACCGTCGGTTTCGCCGAGGCGCTGACCGGCAGCCTCGCCGCCGTCGGCAAGTCCGGCATCCTGGCGATGCAAATCTGGGCTGAGGACATCAACGCCAGAGGCGGGTTGCTCGGCCGGCCGGTGAAGCTCACCTATTACGACAATCAGAGCAATCCGGCGAACGTTCCGGGGCTTTACGTCAAGCTGCTCGACGTCGATCATGTCGATCTCGTGCTGTCGGGATACGCCACCAACATGGGCGCTCCCGCCATGCCCGTGGTGATCGCGCACAACAAGCTGTACCTGAGTTTATTCTGCCTCGCGATCAACGCCGAGTTCCACTACCCGCGCTGTTTCGCCATGATCGCCACCGGGCCCAACCCGAAGATCGCGTTCTCGCAGGGGTTTTTCGAGGTCGCCGCGACGCTCGACCCAAAACCCAAAGCCCTGGCGATCATAGGCGCCGACGCCGAATTCGCCCGCAACGCCACCGACGGCGCCCGCCAGAACGCCATCGCCGCGGGCTTCAACATCGTCTACGACAAGGCCTATCCGCCCACGACCACCGACTATGCGCCCGTGCTCCGAGCCGTTCGCGCCAGCAACCCCGAAATCATCTTCGTCGCGTCCTACCCCGCCGACACCGCCGGCATCCTGCGCGCCGCCGGCGAGATCGGCCTGACCGCGCGCCTGTTCGGCGGCAGCCTCGTTGGCCTGCAAACCGCCGCGCTGAAACAGCAGCTCGGCCCGTTGATGAATGGCGTCCTTCTGGGCGAGCAATGGGTGCCCGCGCCGGCCCTGCAATATCCCGGCGTCATGGACTTCATCAAAACCTACCGCTCCCGCGCCGCCGCCGAGGGCGTCGATCCGCTCGGCGTTTTCCTGCCACCCTTCGCGTATGCCCGGATGCAGGTGCTGGAACAGGCGGTGCATGGCGCCGGAACCTTCGACGACGACAAACTCGCCGATTATCTGCGCACCCACACGTTCAAGACCGTGGTCGGAGACATCACCTACGGCAAAGACGGCGAGTGGTCCGAATCGAGGCTGGTCTGGACCCAGTTCCGCGGCATCAAGGGCAACGACCTGGCGCAATTCGAGAGCCCGGCGATCGAAGCCGTCCTGCTGCCGAAATTCGCCAGATCCGGCGATCTGATCCAACCGTTCGAAGCGGGACATTAACTTCGCGGCATTCGGGCCCAGGACGATTGCCGAGACTCCGTCCGGCGTGGCAGGAAGCGGCGTATGCTCACCCGCCGGTCCGCCATCGTCAGCGCTCTGCCCGTCATCGGCGCGTTGTCGGCCGCCCCCGCTTGTGCCGCGCAGAGTTTTCAGGGCTTCGTCGCCTCGGTCTACGCCGAGGCATCCGGTCTGGGCGTCCGCCGCGAAGTGTTGGACGCCGCCTTCGCGGGCGTGACGCCCAACCAATCCGTCATCGACAAAGACCGGAAACAAGTTGAATTCACCATGACCTGGGCGCAGTACCGCGCTTTGGTGATCAACGACAAACGCATCGCCGACGGCCGGGCCGCCGTCGCGCAAAACCGCCCCTTGTTCAACGCGGTCGAAGGTCGCCTTCAGGTCGCGTCCTCGGTCGTCGCCGGCATCTGGGGCCTGGAATCCAGCTTCGGCGTCAAAACCGGCAATTACAAAGTGGTCGAGGCGCTGGCGACGCTCGGCTGGGAAGGCCGCCGTGCCGCGTTTTTCCGCGCCGAACTGATGGCGGCACTGAAAATCCTCAACAACGGCGATATCACGCCCGATCGCATGACCGGATCCTACGCCGGCGCGATGGGCCAGCCGCAGTTCATGCCGACCAGCTATCTACGCCTCGCGATCGACTTCGACGGCGACGGCAGGCGGGATATCTGGAACAGCAAAGCCGATGTGCTCGGCTCGATCGGCAATTATCTGGCCCGCTCCGGCTGGCGCCTCGGCGAGCCCTGGGGCCAGCCGATCCGATTGCCGCCAGGCGTCATCCCATCCGGCCGCGACGTCCGCCGCCCCCTTGCCGAATGGGCGAGCCTGGGCGTTGCCCCCGCCAACGGGCGATGGGCGGCATCCGGCGATACACCGTCGGCCGTCGTCGCGCCCGATGGGCCCGCCGGCGAGTCGTTCCTGGTATTTAACAATTTCATGGCCATCAGACGCTACAATCCGTCCGACTTCTATGCCATCGCGGTCGGACTGATCGGTGACTGGGTCATGACCTGAACAGGAGACCGTGACATGAAACTCTCGCGTCGTCTCGCGCTCGCATCGGCTTTGGCCGGATTCGCGCCCATGGCCGCCGGCGCGCGCCCGCCGAAAGGCAGATCGCGGGAAAAAGAGCCCGTCGTGAGTGGACCGCCCGGAGAAACGCCGCTGGGACCGGTCGATACCGTTGCGAAATGGGCGTTCATTCAGGACTTCACCACCGGCGCGGTGCTGTTGGACAAGAACGCCGATGAGCCGATGCCGCCATCGTCCATGACCAAGCTGATGACGCTGTATTTGACGTACGAACAGTTGAAGAAGGGGCAACTGAAGCTGACCGACAGTATGACGGTCTCGGCGCGGGCCGCCGCGATGGGCGGATCGCGCATGTTCCTGGACGTCGGCAAGCCGGTGACGGTGGAAGATCTGATCCGCGGCGTGACCGTGCAGTCGGGCAACGACGCCGCCACCGTGCTGGCCGAATCCGTTGGCGGGAACCAGGAAAAATTCGTCGATATGATGAACGCCAAGGCCCGGGAACTTGGGATGTCGCACTCGACCTTCCGCAATCCGACCGGCTGGCCGGACCCGGAACAATTCATGAGCGCGCGCGACATCGCCACGCTGGCGCGGCGCATCATCATCGATTTCCCGGAATATTATAAATACGATTCCGAGCGGTCGTTTAAGTACAACAACATCGAGCAGGAAAACCGCCATCCGATGGTGCAGGCCGGCACCGCCGACGGCCTGAAAACCGGTCACACCGACGCGGGCGGCTTCGGCCTCGTCGCCAGTTCGCTGCGCGACGGACGGCGCGTCGTGATGGTGCTGAACGGCATGAAATCCATGCACGAACGCGCCAACGAATCCGAAAAAATGATGAACTGGGCTTTTGCCAACTTTGAGAATGTAACCCTGTTTTCCTCCAACGAGGTCATCGATAACGCCCCGGTCTGGCTGGGCAGCGAAAAGACGGTGCCGCTGATCGGCGGCCGTGATCTGGTGGTCACGCTGCCCAAATCGTGGCGGCAAACGGCGTCGATCAAAATCAGTTACGACGCACCCATCAAAGCACCGATCTCCAAGGGCCAGCCGGTTGGCGTGCTGCTGCTGCGCGGTCAGGGCGTGCCGAGCATGGACGTGAATTTGGTGGCTGGGACGGACGTGCCGAGATTGAGTTTCCCGATGCGGGGACTGGCGGTCCTGTCGCATTACGTCTCCGGCGGCTGAGTTTTGCCCGGGCGCCTGATCACGCTGGAAGGCGGGGAGGGCGCCGGCAAATCGACTCAGGCGCGATTATTGGCCGACGCGCTGTGCGAACCTGGCCTGCCGGTGTTACGCACGCGCGAACCCGGTGGGGCGCCAGGCGCCGAATTCCTGCGCGAGATTTTGTTATCCGGCGGCATCGACTGGAGCCCGCGCGCCGAGACCATGCTGCATGTCGCCGCGCGTATGGAACACGTCGCCAAAACGATCCGTCCGGCGATTGAAGCAGGCAGTTGGGTCGTGTGCGACCGCTTCCATGATTCGACGATGGCGTATCAGGGTTACGGCCAGGGCGTCGATCGCGCGATGATCGAGGCGTTGGCGGGGATGATCGGCATCGTGCCGGATTTAACCATCGTTCTGGATGTGCCGCGCGAGGTCGCGCTGACCCGGTTGCGTCAGCGCGGCGCCGCCGACGATCGTTACGAACGCCTCAACGATGCGTTTCACCAGCGAGTGACTGAGGGTTTCCGGGAAATCGCGAAATTGCCTCGCTGCGTGTTGGTGGACGCGTCTCAGGAGGCGGAGGCGGTGCATGAAGCAGTGATGACGGCGGTGCGGCGGTTGATTGGGTAGCGTCGGGTCGTCCGCCACCATCTGTCACGCGTCATCCTCGGACCACTGAACCGACATACTCGGACCGCTGAACCGTCATCCTCGGACCGCTGAACCGTCATCCTCGGGCTTGACCCGAGGATCAATCGCCGCACGCACCAACCAACCGCGAAGCACCCTGTCTCACCGCGCCGTCCGCGGCCCATAAGTCTTGAACCGCTCCTTCGCCGCCCGAATCTCCGCCGCGCTCAACACCCGTGGCCGTCCCGCCGACAACGCCAGCAAATACTGCCGGCACAGCGTCTCCAGCAGCACTGTCCGGGTCAACGCCGTCTCCGCGTCCCGCGCGTAAAGAATCATCCCGTGATTGGCCAGCAAGCACGCGGTCCGCCCCTTCAACGCCTTCACCGCGAGCCCCGCCAGTGCCGGCGTTCCGAACGTCACATATGGCGCGCACCGCACATTCGGCCCGCCAAATTGCACAACCATGTAATGAAACGGCGGCAGCTCCCGGTTCAAACTCGCCAGAGCCGTACAAGCATCAGCGTGCGCATGCACAACGCAGCCTGCCTCCGGGAACGCGCGATAAATCGCCGCGTGCATTTCCCACTCGCTGGATGGTGTCGCATTGTTCAGGACCGAGCCATCCAATGTCATCGACGCCATGCCGCCATCGTCAACGCCGTCCGGAGATCCCCCGGACGGCGTGATGATCATCCCATGATCGGTGCGCTCACTGACATTGCCCGAACTCCCGACAATCAGCCCTCGCGCGCCGAGTTCCTCGTAAAGCCGTAACGCGCTCACATCAAAAACACGCCCTTTCCGTCCGACTGTTTATCGAACTGCTTATACGCTTCGTCAGCCTGGTCCAACTTCCACCGGTGCGTGAACAACCGATCGACATCGACCTCGCGTTCGATGCAGAACCGGGCGCATTCCGCCTGAATGATGTTGGAGAACGTCCACGACGCCACCAATGTCAATTGCCGCCGCAACAGATGCGGACTGACATCGATCTTCACATCGCCGCCCTCGCCGACGAAGCACATCGTGCCCCATACCTTGGTGGAGCGGATCGCGTTCAACCGAGCCTCCGAATTGCTCGACGTATCCAGGGTCAGGTCGGCGTAACGTCCGTGCGTCAGATCCTTGATCGCCGCCACCGGATCGTTTGAGCCTGGATCGACGACTTCGTCCGCGCCGAACTCCTTCGCCCGCGCCAGCCGTTGCGGATTGATATCCAACGCGATCACCCGGGCGCCCATTGCCTTGGCGAATTGCGTCGCGGCGAGCCCGACGGGTCCCTGTCCAAAAATCGCGATCGTATCGCGCCCGGAAATGTTCATCCGCCGCAGCGCACCGTATGCCGTTCCCGATCCGCACGAAATCGCCGCGCCCGCCGAGAACGTCAACTCATCCGCCAGCGGAACCAGAGTATTCGCCGGCACCTTCAAGTACTTCGCGTGCCCGCCATGCGAATTGGACCCATAAACTTTGACTGGCACCTGCTGACACAGTTGCTGCCAACCGGAGCGGCAATGTTCGCACTGCGTGCAGCCCTGATAGTGATGCACCATGACGCGCTGCCCAATTTTCGCCTCGGACGGCAACACGTCGGGTCCGACAGCCGCGACCACGCCACACGGCTCATGCCCCGCGATCGTCGGGTTCGGATTGGGCGGCAATCCCGTGGCGTTCTGCCCACCCGTGGCCTTCGGCCGGCGGTATTGATGCAGGTCGGACCCGCACATGCCGGACGCTTTCATTTCCACGACGACCTCGCCCGGACCTGGGGTGGGATCGGGGAAGGTCATGATCTCCAGGTCTCGCTCACCATGAAACACGACGCCTTGCATGGTTTCCTCCGTTTCATTGACGACGCCGGACTGTGCCATGGTTCGGCCCGGTTGACTAACCGGCGCCGCTGGCTCACGGATTCAGCAACGGAGGATCGCCATGCCCATCGCTTTGACCCCGCTGCATCCCGTCATCGGCGCCGAATGTTCGGGCGTCGACATCAGCCATCCTTTGACGAAAGAAGACGCGGCCGCGATCGACGCGGGCATGGACCGTTACGCCGTCCTGGTGTTTCGCCAGCCCGAGCCCCTGACGACCGAACAGCAAACCGCCTTCACATTAAATTTCGGCGAACAGGAAGCGCCCTACACGCAAATCCAGGCAGCGCGGGGCGTGCGTTGGACCACGCCGGGCCTGTCCGACATCTCAAATATCTCCCCAGCCGGCGGTCTGCTCGACCGGGACGACCGCAAGCGGTTGTCCGGCCTCGGCAATCAGATGTGGCACAGCGACAGCAGCTATAAAGTCATTCCGGCGCGTTACTCGCTGCTATGCGCGCACGTCTTGCCGCCCGAAGGCGGCGACACGCAATTCGCCGACATGCGGGCCGCTTACGACATGCTGGACGCGAAGACAAAGACCCGGATCGAGGATCTGATCTGCGAACACAGCCGCATCTTCTCCAAAGGCGCTCTGGGTATTCCGTTCACGGAAAAGGAGCTGCGCGATTTCGCTCCGGTCCGGCAACGTCTGGTGCGCACGCATCGCAAGACCGGCCGCAAATCGCTGTATCTGTCGTCGCACGCGGGCCGCATCGTCGGCTGGCCGCCGCCGGAAGCGCAAATCCTGCTGCGCGAACTGACCGAGCACGCGACCCAACGCGAATTCGTCTACACGCACAAATGGCGCGTCGGCGATCTGGTGATGTGGGATAACCGGACCACGATGCATCGCGCCCGGCGCTACGACGACATGCTGTATCCGCGCGACCTGCGCCGAACGACGGTGACCGACGGCGTGCCGACAGTGGAACAACAAGCGCAAGCGGCTTAAAGGGGAAAAGCGATGAGTGAGACACCAACCTTCGGCCGCTACGCCGAGTTGCCCGTCGATGAAATGACCGAGTCGCAACGCGAGGGCTATCGCCATCTGGTCGAAGGCCCGCGCGGCCGCCTGCCGGGCCCGTATAAGGTCTGGGTGCATAACCCAAAACTTCTGCGCGCGGCGTCTCCTTTGGGCCAGCACTTCATCCCGGACTCATCCTCGCTGACCGAACGCGAACGAGAGATCGCCGTCGTGGTCATCACCAGCGCCTGGAACTCGGATTATCCCAACGCCGCGCATGAAAAGCGTGGCAAGGAAGTCGGCCTGGCCGCTGAAGCGGTGGAAGCGATTATCGCTGGTCTTCCGACATCGTTTTCCGACCCGAAGGAACAGCTGGTGTACGAGGTGGCGATGTCCCTGGCGCACAACCGCATCGTCTCGCGCGGACTGTATGACCGCGCGGTCGAGGGGCTCGGACACGAACGGATCACCGACATGATCGTGCTGATGGGCTATTACACCGCGGTGTCGTTGACCATGAATTTCTACGCGGTGGCCGCCGGAACCGCGGGGATGGCGCGTTAGAACTCCAGGCCGGGACTGGCCTGAATCGTTCTCGCCAGTCCCGCCAGCACGTCTCGGTCCCCGTCGTTGGCGACCGCGATCGAGAACTCGATATCCGTCACCACACCGCCGAACCGTTCGCACAGTCGTTCGCCGATCTGGTCGTAGGTGTCGATTACCGCGAACTGGTCCAAAACGTCGTCGGATATTCGTTTCGGCAGTTCCTCCCATTGCTTCGTGCGTGACAGCAGCTTGCATTCGTTGGCCAGATCGCCCAGTCCGAGGTGGTCGAAGGCGGCGAAATAGGTGGGGGTTGAGGCGTAGAAAGCGATCCGCGCGCGGGCGTCGCGGATCTTCGGCTGTAACGCGGCCTCGGTCGCCGCGGTGGCCACCAGCGGCTTCATGCCGATCCGGAAACCATTCAGGGACCGGCCAGTTTTCGCGGCCCCCTGGCGCACCGAGGGAAGCATGACATTCCGAATGTAGGAGGGCGTACAAACCGGATGTGGCCTGATCCCATCAGCGACTTCGCCCGCCACGCGACACATGATCTTGTTCACCGCCGCGAGATGGATCGGGATCGAGGGATGCTCGATCGGACCGGGATCGAACAGCGGGACCATCAGGTTGATGTTATAGTGCTCACCCGCGAACCGCGGCGGCGTGCCGTTTTGCCAGCAATCCCAGAACATCCGCACGGCCGAGACATATTCGCGCATCCAGGGACCCGGCGGCGACCATTGCATGCCGAACCGCCGCTCAATATGCGCGCGCACCTGTGGCCCCAGTCCGAGCGTGAACCGTCCGCGCGAGAGTTTTTGCAGCGTCCACGCGCTCATCGCCGTCACCGCTGGACTGCGTGGAAACGCGATCGCCACGCCCGTCGTCACGTGCAGCCGCCGCGTCGACTGGGCTGCGAGCGCGAGGACGATGAATGGATCATCCTTGGTCTCCTCGCACACCAGTCCGTCGTACCCGATCTCCTCCAGAAGTCGCGCGTTTTCGCCGACGGTCGCGATGTCGAACGGGATTTCCGGCGCGCGCAGGCCCGGATCGACCTTGCCAGGTGGCAACAGCGTTTCAAGCCGCATGGTCGATCACGCTGACATGGGCGGCGACAACGTGCCAACCATCCTCAAACCTCGCCCATGTTTGCATCTGCCGGCCAACTTTGCCGGGCATCGACTCGCGGTGGAACAATGTTGACGCGGTAGCGAAATCCCACCCGAATGTCGTGATAACCGTGCGCGAAATGACCCGCGCCAGGCCGACGGGGGAGCGGGCCGCGCGAAACGCGCCGATTTCTTTCCAGCCGTACAGGATCTCACCAATTCCATAACGGATGGTATGCGGGCTGTTCCAGAACAGGGTCTGGAGCGTGGCGGTGTCATTCGCCATCAGCGCGGTTTCGTACAGTACGAAGGCCGCTTCGACCTCCGCCTTCACCTCAGGCAGGTTGATTTCCATCGCTTCGTCCTTCGCTGCGAGCAGCAGTGTTCGCACAGGCGGCGTGTTCTGGGGAAGGGCGGTTGCCCTCGACGGCGCGGCGCTTTCGTGGTGCCATGGCGGCCTGGGAGGTCATCATGACAAATGCCACGGAGAGTCTCGAACTGACGCGGGTCGGCCCAGGAACGCCGATGGGCGCGTTGATGCGTGAGTATTGGCTGCCGGCGCTGCGGTCCTCGGAAGTCGTGGCGAGCGGCGACCCGGTGCGCCTGATGATGCTTGGCGAAAAGCTGATCGCGTTCCGGGACGCCAACGGAACGGTCGGCGTGATGGACCATCGCTGCCCACACCGCTGTGCTTCCCTGTTCTTTGGCCGCAACGAAGGCGACGGCATCGCCTGCGTTTACCACGGCTGGAAGTTCGCCGCCGATGGGTCGTGTCTCGCGCAACCCAACCTGCCGCCGGATCAGGAGTTCAAGGATAAAGTCCATGCGAAGGCCTACAAGGTCACCGAACGCGCCGGTCTGATCTGGGTTTACATGGGCGCGCGCGAGCAGGCCCCGCCGCTGCCCGCCATTGAGGCGACGTTGCTGCCCGAGGCCGATCTGACCATTACGTTCACTCAACGCGAATGCAATTGGTTGCAGGCGCTGGAAGGCGACATCGATACGTCGCATTTCAGTTGGCTGCATGTGGGCAGCGTGAAGCCCGAGCAGGTGCAGGACGACAACTGGGTCAAGTACCAGGTGCTGCATCGCGCGCCCGATTATCACGTCACCGACACCGAATGGGGCACGATGTATTGCGCCATGCGGCCGGCCGAGGACAATCAGACCTACTGGCGGTTCGCGCACTTCGGCTTCCCGTTCTGGACCTTCATTCCGCAAGGAACCTTCGTCGATCGCGTGATCGCGCGCGCCTGGGTGCCGATGGACGACACGCACGTGATGTTCGTGGCGTTAAGCTGGAAACAGGCCTCTCAAACGAAGCCGCTGGCCGACGGGAACCCCATTCCGGGCGCCACACCGAGACCGGATTATCAACCCAACACGTCCGATTGGTATGGCCGCTGGCGGCCGGTGCAAAACGCGTCGAACGACTACCTTATAGATCGGGAGGCGCAACGGAACGACACGATCTATACCGGCATCACGCACATCGCCATGCAGGATCAGGCGATCACCGAAAGCATGGGGGAGATCGTCGATCACTCCTTCGAACATCTGGCGCCCAGTGATCAGATGATCACGCGCACCAGGCGCCGTCTGCTGCTGGCCGCGCGAGCGTTGCGCGATCATGGGACCACGCCGCCGGGCATCGACGATCCGGCATTGTATCAAAAAATCCGCAGCGGCGAGCGCATCCTGCGAGAAACCAATTGGCAGGCGGCCTACGACGACGGCATGCGCGCGGCGGTGCGTCCGGTCACGTTCAGCCAGGCAGCGGAATAGCGAAATGAAAATCGGCGTCTTTGACCACATGGACCGGGCGAACGTGCCACTCGACCAGTTCTTCAACGACCGCATGGCGCTGGTGGAGGCGTACGATCGCGCCGGGTTTTACGGCTACCATGTCGCCGAGCATCACTCGACGCCTCTGGGTGTTGCTCCGTCGCCGGGCGCGTGGCTCGCCGCCATCGCCGCGCGCACGAAGCAATTGCGCTTCGGTGCGCTGGTGTATCTGTTGCCGCTGTATCATCCGATCAAGTTGCTGGAAGAGATCTGCATGCTCGATCAAATGAGCGGCGGACGGCTGATGTTCGGTGTCGGCCGCGGCATCTCTCCGATCGAGTTGCGGTATTACGGTCTGAACCCGGACGATACGCCGGCGATGTACGCCGAGGCGCTGGAGGTCATTCTGCGCGGCCTTACGTCGAAGACCCTGAATTACGAAGGAAAATACTACAATTATCGTGACGTGCCCGTCGAAATGGAACCGTATCAACGTCCGCGTCCGCCATTGTGGTATGGTCTGGGCCGCCCCGATCACGTGCCGTGGTGCGTCCAGCACAAGGTCAACATCGTCGGCAATCTGGGCGGTGCCGGCATGCGCGCGATCACCGACCACTACCGGAACGAATGGCGGGATGCCGGTCATGCCGCCGCCGACATGCCATTGATGGGCGTCGGCCGCCACGTCGTCGTCGCCGAAACGAATAAAGAGGCGCTCGAGGTTGCCCGCACCGGCTACGGCAAATGGCGCGAGAGTTTCCTGAAGCTGTGGAAACTGCACGACATGATGCCGGTCGCGCACGCCGTCTTCCCGGAAACCTTCGAGGAAGCGGAAGCGCAGGGCCGCGCCATCGCGGGCACGCCGGACAAAGTACGCGATTTTCTGCAGACCTCGATCGACGAGGGTGGCCTGAACTACGTGCTCTGCCGCTTCGCGTTCGGTGACATGGCGCGCGACGCGTGCCTCAACTCCATCGATTTGTTCACGACCCGCGTGATGGCCGATCTGCGGCCCGCCAAAGGAACGGAATGATGTCCGAATACGAACTCTTCGCGCTGCGCTACGCCACCCGAGACGCAAGCCGGCATGAGCATTTCATCGGCGGCGATCCGCACGACGGCCCGATGCCGATGGATTACTTCGTCTGGGTCGCGAAAAACGCCGACCGAGCCGTCGTGATCGACATCGGCTTCACCGCCGAAAGCGGCGGCAAGCGCGGACGCAAACTGGAACGGGACCCGATCGATTCGCTGGCCTTGCTCGACGTCGATGTCGAAAAAGTCGAGGACGTGATCCTGACCCACATGCACTACGATCACGTCGGCAATTTTCACAAGTTCCCGAAAGCCCGCTTCCATTTGCAGGAGCCGGAAATGCATTACGCCGTCGGCCATCACAT
Source organism: Acetobacteraceae bacterium (assembly GCA_003164305.1). Next base: position 8,549 of record PLSZ01000333.1, on the reverse strand, counting down.
GCGCCATAAGCAACTGGCGAAAAGCTTCGAACCCGACGACGTCTGCGGCATCGTGCGGCTGAACTTCGACGGGAGGGTCACTTACCATAACGGCCCCGCCGAAGTCGTCCCCGGGATCAACATTGTTCCCACCGGCGGCCATTCCGCCGGTCTGCAATTCGTCTGTGTGAACACGAAACGAGGCAAAGTTGTCCTCGCCTCCGATGTCACGCATTTTTACGAGAACATGGAAACCTACCGCCCGTTCACCACGGCGTTTCACATCGGCGACATGCTCGACGCCTTCGACACGCTGAAGGCGCACGCGCCAACGCCGGCGCACATCGTTCCGGGTCACGATCCGGAAGTGATGCGCCGCTATCCGGCAGTGTCTCCGGCGCTGGAAGGCATCGTTTGCCGTCTGGATGTCGAGCCGAAGTCAGGCTGACATCTGGATCGGTGGTTCCACGTCGTCAGGGATCGGGCAAACGTAAGGCGTCCGGGTCACCCGCGCCTGAAGGTCCGCCATCGCCCGCGCCCGCAGCGTGTCGTCCTGCATCGCGTCCAGCGCGGTCCCCGCCATCACCTTCGCCACGTGCACAAGCCCCTTGTGCGCCGCTGGCAACTTCCCCTGAGCCGTCAACTGCCACGAATGACCCGGCGTGCCGATCGCGTAGGTCGCGCCGCGAGCCTGCACCGTCGGCACCACCCAACTGACATCGCCTACATCGGTCGAGCCGATCATCGGCACCCGCTGCGCGTCCAGCGGAACGATCGCGTCGCACAACGATTGACCAGGACGATACGGTACACCGGCGCGGCGGTACGAACTCTCGATATCTTCCTCCGACAACGTCGCCTGGAATTTCGCGGCGGTTGCCCGATCCGCGTCGTCGAACGGCGGCGCGCCGAGGCGTTCCAGATTGTCCTGCAACGCCCGCTCCAGCGGCGTGTTGCCCAGAAGATTGGACACCGCGCTGACCACGGTCGCCTTGACCGAGGTCTCCGTCATCAAAGCGGCGCCCTCGGCGATTTTCTTCACCCGCTCGATCAGCCGATTGAGTTCCGGCAGGTTGCGCGCCCGGATCAAATAGCGAACCTTGGCAAAGGCCTGGACAACATTCGGCGCGATGCCACCCGCGTCCAGCACCGCGTAATGCACCCGCGCATCGGACGGCATGTGCTCCCGCATGTAATTCACGCCGACGTTCATCAGCTCCATCGCATCCAGCGCGCTGCGGCCCAATTGAGGCGCCGCGGCGGCGTGCGAGGCGCGGCCGGTGAACGCGAAGTCGATGCGCGTGTTCGCCAGCGACAACGGTTCGTTCAATCCGGCGAACGCGCCCGGATGCCAGGAAATCGCGATATCCACATCGGAAAACGCGCCGGCGCGAACCATGAAGCCTTTCGCCGCGCCACCTTCCTCAGCCGGGCAGCCGTAGTATCGCACACGGCCTTTAACCCCATGCGCCGCCAGATAATCCTTCACCGCCGTCGCCGCGAGCAACGACGCCGCCCCCAGCATATTATGTCCACACCCATGCCCGAATCCTGGGCCTGGCAGAGGCCTCGGTTCGGCGACACCGGCCTCCTGCGACAGGCCGGGCAGGGCGTCATACTCGCCCAGAATGGCGATCACCGGACCGTCTTCGCCCGCTTCGCCCATGACGGCGGTCGGAATGCCGGCGACATTCTCGGTCACCCGGAACCCTTGTTCCCGCAGCATCGCGGTATGTTCGGCGCAGGATTTGAATTCGCCATAGCACAGTTCGGGAATCTCCCAGACGCGATCGGACAATCCGATAAATTCGTCCTGCTTCGCGTCAACCAGCCGCCAGATTTCGTCGGTGTTTCGCATTCAGCGGATTCCTTTAACGGTACACGTCACCAGATGATCATCGACCATCCCGGTCGCCTGCATGAACGCGTAGCATATCGTGGAGCCGACAAAGCGGAAACCCCGCTTGCGCAGCGCCTTGCTCATGTGATCGGAAATCTCGGTCGTCGCCGGCACCTGACCGGGCTCGCGCCAGTGATTGACGATTGGTTGACCATCGACAAATGACCACAACCAGGAGTCGAGACTGCCATGCTCCGCGATCACATCCAGCGCCACCCGGGCATTGTCTCGCGCGGACCAGATTTTAAGCCGGTGCCGGATCACGGCCGCTTCGGTCAGCACGGATGACAGGTCCGCGTCGGTCATCGCCGCGACCCGAGCGATATCGAAGCCCTGAAACGCCGCCCGATACCCCTCCCTCCGCGCCAGCACCGTCCGCCACGACAAGCCCGCCTGGGCTCCCTCCAGCGTGATCAGTTCAAACAACGCGCGATCGTCGTGATGCGGCACGCCCCACTCGGTGTCGTGGTAGGCCTGCATCGTCGCGTCGGCGTTCTCAGCCCAGGAACAGCGCATGTGCGAAAGTGCTCCGGAATGCAACGAAGGCTCCCGGGTTACCCCGGGAGCCTTCCATTGTGAGTGACTGTCCGTTGCCGGACCGGAGTATCTTACGCCGCCGCTTGTGCGCCGGCGATCCTGGTCACGGCAAGGTATGCCACTATACAATGAGACACAGGATCACCTCCTTTCGGTTGTTGCTACGACAGGAGGAAGACTGCACGCGATTCGCCTCCGGATGCAAGAAAACTTTTCAGCGCCGCGAATCGGGTGGATAAAGCTTTTCTTAACCTCCATCAGAGGCAACCCCGATGACCTACCTCGCGCCCAATTCCGTTCAGGCCCGCGACATCGCCAGCATCGTGCATCCGCAGACCAATCTCGTCCGGCATCTGGAGGAAGGGCCGTTCGTCGTCGGCGGTGGCGACGGTTGTTTCATTACAGACGATACTGGCAAGCGCTATATCGATGCCGCGGCGGGGTTGTGGTGCGCGTCGCTCGGCTATGCGTCCGAGCGCCTCGCGCGGGTCGCTTATGAGCAGATGCGCAAGCTTGGCTATTATCATCTGTACCGCGGCACGACGCAGGAAAACGCCGTCGATCTGGCTGAGAAACTGCTGTCGATCGCCCCGGTACCGATGAGCAAGGTGCTGTTCCAGTGCTCGGGCTCCGAGGCCAACGACACCGCGATCAAGCTGGTCTGGTACTACCACGCGGCGATCGGCAAGCCGGAGAAACGCAAGATCATTGGCCGGCACATGGGCTATCACGGCAGCACCTCGGCCTCGATCTCGGCCTCGGGCAAACCCGACATGCACGCCGATTTCGGCCTGCCGTTCCCCGGCTTTCCGCACACCGAGTTCCCGCATTACTACCGCCGCCACGAAACCGGCGAGAGCGAGGAAATGTTCGCCACCCGAATGGCCGCCTCGCTGGAACAACTGATCCTGCGCGAGGGCCCCGATACCGTCGGCGCCTTCATCGCCGAACCGGTGATGGGCGCCGGCGGCGGCATCGTCCCGCCGCGCACTTACTGGGAGAAAACGCAGGCGGTTATCCGAAAATATGACCTGCTGTTCATCGCCGATGAGGTGATCTGCGGCTTCGGCCGGACCGGCAACATGTGGGGCAGTCAGACGTTCGACCTGAAGCCCGACATGATCTCCTGCGCCAAGGCTTTGTCGGCTGGGATGCAGCCGATCTCCGCCACGTTGATCAACCAGCGGGTGTTCGAGGCCATGCTGGACGAAAGCCGGAAACTCGGCAATTTCGCACACGGGTTCACTTACGCCGGACACCCCGTGACGACCGCCGTCGCCATGGAAACGCTCAGGATCTACGAAGAAATCGACATGCTGGGTCATGTCCGGGAAGTGGGGCCTTATCTGCAACAGGCGGCGAAGGGCCTCGCCGATCATCCTCTGGTTGGCGACGTGCGCGGTGTCGGCATGATCGCGGCGCTGGAGATGGTCGCCAACAAGGAAACCCGCGCGCCCTTCGATCCGGCGTTGAAAGTCGGCGCCACGGCGCAGACATATGCCCAGGAGCATGGGTTGATCGCGCGCTTTATCGGCGATCGGATCGCGTTCTCGCCACCGTTGATCATTACCGAAGCGGAGATCGACGAGGTGATGCTCCGGTTGCGGCGCGCGTTGGACGATACGTGGAAGACGCTGCGCGAATGAGGAACTTCACGCCGCTTTGACCACGCTCCGTCCGCGCCGGCGGCTCAGCAAAAACACCGCGATCGCCAGGTTCAGCGCGTTCCACGCGACGCCGTTGGCGAACGCCGCGCGGTACGACCCGGTCAGGTCGAAAATCTCCCCCGACATCCAACCGCCCAACGCCATGCCGAGCAGCGTCATCATCATCACGAGTCCGACACGTGTGCCGGCTTCGCTGGCGGGAAAGTTCTCTCGAATGACAATCGCGTAGCTCGGTACCAGGCCGCCCTGGAACAAGCCGAACATCGCGGAAATCACATACAGCGACACCAACCCATCGCTGGTCAGATACAGCGCCAGAGCGGTCATTTGCGCCGCCGAGCCCATCGCCAGCGTCATCATCCCGCCCACTTTATCGGCGATGAAACCGGACGCGACCCGGCTGACGATGCCGAACCCCATCATCAACGACAACATGCGCGCGCCGTTCGCCACGCCGTATCCCAGGTCGCCGCAATAAGCGACGATATGCACCTGCGGCATCGACATCGCGACGCAACATGCCAACCCCGCGATCGCGAGCAACAGTTGCAACGTACTAGGCGCCAAACCCACCACCCGCGGAAACCGCGAGACCAAAGCCGCGGTGTGTGCTGGTCGAATTGGCGCCGGCGCGCGCAGCAGCAAAGCCAACGGCACCATCACCAACACGCACAACGCGCCGATCGTTACGTGCGCCGATCGCCACCCTATCGTCCCGATCAGATAATCCACCAGCGGCGGCCAGACCGTGCCCGCGATGTAATTGCCCGAGGCGCATAACGCGACCGCGATGCCGCGCCGCCGTTCAAACCACCGGGAAATATCCGCCATTAAAGGCACGAACGTCGCCGCGCTGCCGAGCGTGCCGATCAACAATCCATACGCCAGAGCGAACTGCCACAAGCCACCCGCCAGTGCCGCCAGTACGTAGCCGAGCCCCAAAGCGCCAGCGCCAATCAGCACCGGTACGACGATGCCGAACCGATCCGATACCCGGCCCATCAGCACACCGCCGACGCCGAAGCCGATCGTGGTCAGCGTGAAGGGNNGAGACGACGACGGACCACATGCCGACGCCGCCGACCGCCGACAGCACAATGGAAACCGCCAGCCTGAACCAGGCGTAACCCGAGTCGATTTCCCGCACGCCTTAGGTTCTTTCGAAGTCGATCCGTTCGACCACTGGCAGACCCTGCAACTGACGGCGCAGGCAGTCGAGTCCCAGTTCGACCGCGCCCAGACGCACCCAGTCTCGGCCGCCGAGAATGCGGGACCGGCGGAAATCGACGCCGAATTCCGTGGCGATGCCGATCCAGATAGTGCCGCCGAAATCGATCCGGTCGGCGCCGTCGTCGAGGTCGATCAGCACGACCAGAGCATGCGTCGCGCCGGTTTGCTCCCGCGCCGCCCGCGCCACGGCGATGGTCGATTCCTCGGTCATCTCGCCGGCCAACGTCACGCCGGTCAGGCCGAAGACGTTGTGCAGTTCAGCGATGTGTCGCACCACGACGCCGCGGCGAAAGACGTGCTCGGCGTTCGGCAGATGCGCGATCCGGGCGGAGATCTGACCGGCGGTAAAGGTCTCCACGACGCTGAATGTCGCATCTTGCTTCGTCAGTTCAGCCAGCACGACGCCTTCCAGCGTCTGGTCGTCCTCGGCCATGATGAAGTTGCCAAGCCGCTTTTTCACTTCCGCGGCGATCGGCGCCAGCTTGCGGCCGACGTCGTCCATGTCCTTGCCGCGCACCGTGAGTTTGGTTTCCAATTGCGGATAATGCGCGCGGAACCCCAGCTTAACGCCACCGTCGGGATCCAAAGCCTCAACGCCGCTCAGCAACTGATCGACATGCGACTCACCCAGCCCGTACGAGTGAAACCGCTTGAGATAGATCGATGCCGGCGCGCCGGAGCGGGCCAGAATGCGGGGAATGACCTGTTCCTCCAGCATCCGCCGCATCTCGCGCGGCACGCCGGGGGTGAAAAAGAATCGCGCGCGGCCGATGTCCATGGCGAACCCGCAGGCGGTGCCGATCGGGTTATCGATCATTTCCGCTGTCGCCGGCAGCATCGCCTGCTTGCGGTTGTTCGGCGGCATGGCGCGGGAGCGGCGCGTGAAAAACGTCTCCATCTTCTCCAGCCATTCCTCATGCAGCGCCAGTTCGACGCCCGCCGCCTGCGCCGCGACTTCCTGCGACAGGTCGTCCACGGTTGGGCCGAGGCCGCCATTGACGATCACCGCGTCCGCCCGCTCCCCGGCGAGTTTGAAGGCGCTCAGAAGAGACTCGCGATCGTCGCCGACCGTGGTGCCCCAGTGCACGGCCAGCCCCACATCCTCAAGCTTCTGCGCCATGTAGCTGAAATTGCTGTTGATGATCTTGCCGGTCAGAACTTCGTCGCCGGTGCAGATGATTTCGATGCGCATGCTTCCCCCCGACGTGCGAAACCCTACATTAAGCGGAAACCGCATTAGGCAGGAGTCTGATCCAAATGGCCGCGATCCCCGAGAAGTACCTGGACTTGCTGTCGCCAGAGAAGAAGGCGTTCGCCACGATCGCGACGGTGCAGCCGGACGGCTCGCCGCAGGTCACCCCGGTGTGGTTCGACTACACCAACGGCAAAGTGCGGGTGAACGTGGCCAAGGGCCGCGTGAAGGTGCGCAACATGAAGCAGGGCTCGCCGGTCGCCCTGGCGATCACGGATCCCGACAATGCGTATCGCTACATCCAGATCCGCGGCAAAGTCAGCCACGTGACCGAGGACGGCGCACGTGCGCACATCGACTCGCTGTCGCACAAATACATTGGCAAGGACTATCCCTGGAGCCAGCCTGGCGAGGTCCGCGTGCTGTTCGAGATTGATCCCGCGGCCGCCAGCGGGATGGGCTGAGCGTTCGTTTGAAAAGTCGGGCACCGGACAGACCCCGGCCCCCGCCCGGCCCCCCGCGAAAGTATGCTTGCATGGATGGCCGGGCGGGGGCCGGTGCCGGACTTGAAACGCGCCCCTTCAGTGTGTTGCCAAGCGGTCTCTGACGCCGCCTAGCTCTTGATGCCGAGGCCGGCGAACTTCTTGTTGAACTTCGCCACCTGGCCGCCCGAGTCGATCATCCGGTGCACCCCGGTCCACGCCGGGTGCGACTTCGGGTCGATGTCGAGGCGCAGCGTGTCGCCCGCCTTGCCGTAGCACGACCGGGTTTTGTACTCGGTCCCGTCGGTCATCACGATGTTGATCTCGTGATAATCGGGGTGAACATTCGCCTTCATCACAACTCTCCTGCAGGCGCCGCCGATCCCGACCGGCCGCGCGAGCCGCGGGCTATAGCGCCGTCCGGCGCTGGGAGCAATCGCGGGGCGCGTTGCCGCGGCCTTCCCTTCCATCCCGCGCCGTGCTTGGAATCGGCCGCCCAGGGTGCTGAACCACGAGGCGGGGGAACGCATGAAGATCGCACGGGTCGAGACGCTACAGGCGGATGCCGGCTGGCGGATGTTCTCCTTCCTCAAGGTATCGACCGACGATGGCATCGTCGGCTGGTCGGAGTTTAACGAGAGCTTCGGCTCGACTGGTCTCTCGGACGTGATCCGCGGGCTGACGCCGGCGCTGATCGGCAAGGACCCGCGCCGCTATGAGCAGGTCACCCAGCATCTGCATGTCCTGACCCGGCAGTCGCGCGGCGGCATTAACCAGCAGGCGATCGCGGCGATCGAGAACGCCCTGCTCGACGTCACCGGCAAGGCCTATGGGGTGCCGGTCTACGCGCTGTTCGGCGGCCCAATCCGCGAACGCATCCCGGTCTATTGGTCGCATTTCGGCACCTACCGGGTGCGCAGCGCGCAACTGATGGGCGTGCCGGCGTTGCGCACCTATGACGACCTTGCCCGCCACGCCCAGGATGTGAAGGGACGCGGGTTCCGCGCCCTGAAGACCAATATCATTCCGGTCGTGGATGGTGCGCTGACCTCTTACGTGCCGGGGTTCGGCCGCAGCGTGGGTTGGCCGGAACTGAATTGGGACAACCGGCTGACGCGCGGGGTGACCGAGCAATTGATGGCGATCCGCGAGGCGGTTGGCCCGGACATGGGTATCCACCTCGACATCAATTTCAACTTCAAGACCGAGGGCTTCAAACGCATCGCCGAGGCGGTGGCGCCGGCCAATCTGACCTGGCTGGAAATCGACACGCATGACGCCCAGGCTCTGGCCGAGATCAAGCGCGGCGCGCA
>PLSZ01000333.1:0-186 GCA_003164305.1 Acetobacteraceae bacterium | reverse complement strand
GCGTGATGGAGATCGACATCGACAGTGCGCCGTGGCGCGATGAGTTCTATGAGACGGTCCCGGTAATCGAGAACGGCGAATTCGTGCTGCCGAAGGGCCCGGGCTGGGGCATTGACGTGAATGAGAAGGCGGTGCTGGCACGGCCGCCAAAGGGGTAAGACTGCACTCACCGTCATGGCCGGCCTT
>PLSZ01000356.1 GCA_003164305.1 Acetobacteraceae bacterium | reverse complement strand
TCTACGTGACGCACGATCAGGAGGAGGCGCTGTCGCTCGCCGATCGCATCATGGTGATGATCGACGGCCAGCCCCGCCAGATCGGCACGCCCGAGGAACTTTACGCGCGCCCGGCAAACGCTGACGTCGCTGAATTCATGGGATATCGCAATCTGTTTGCTTCGCCGAGCGAGAACGGCGAGGCGGGTCTACAGGTCAGCGTCGGCGGCGCGCGGCTGACCGGTACGGCGGTCGGCGAGGTCGGCGCGCGCGCCATGGTGGCGATCCGCCCGGACGATCTGCGGCTAACCGGCGACGGGCCGATCGCGGCCTCGGTCGAAATCGCCGAGTATCACGGGCGCGATTTCTCGGTCGTCGCGCGCGCCGCCGATGGGACCGAGCTGTTTTTCCGCTCCGACCAGCGTGTCACGGCGGGAGACGCGGTGCGGTTGGACGCGGCGCCGGCGCGGGTCCTGGTCTACCCGGCATGAGCGCCGCCCAAATGTCGCTGCGCCGCCGCATGCGCGAACGTGGGCTGGACTCGGTGACGTTGCTGGTCATTCCGGCGGTGCTGTTCGTGTTGGCGCTGTTCATCTACCCGTTCGTCTACGGGCTGATCCTGTCATTTCATCCGCGCATCGGCGGCTGGCTGGCGAACTACCAGAAATTCTTTTCGGAACCGTTCCTGTACGACACGATCAGGATCACGCTGGTGATCGCGGTGCCGGCCACCATACTGAACGTCGTCCTGTCGGTGCCGGTCGCGCTGCGCGTGCGGCTGATGAAGNNGAGGGTCTGTTGACCTATCTCGGCCCGCGCGGCTGGCTCAATCGCACGCTGCTGGAGTTCGGTCTGGTCGATAGTCCGATCCGGCTGATCCACAATTACTGGGGCGTCATGCTGTCGCTGGTGATCACCGGCTTTCCGTTCACCTTTCTGCTGACGCTATCTTATGTCACCGGTATCGATCCGGGACTGGAACAAGCCGCCGCCGTGCTGGGTGCGCGGGCGCGTGAGCGGTTCTGGCGCATCCTGCTGCCGCTGTTGGCGCCCGGCCTGGCTATCACGCTGGCGCTGGCGTTCGTGCAGGCATTTACGGTGTTTCCGTCCGCCATCCTGTTGGGCGCGCCCGCCGGGCCCACGCGCGTGATTTCGATCGTCGCATATCAGGCCGCGTTCGAGCAGTACGATTACTCGCTGGCGTCGGCGATCGCGATGCTGATGGCGGCGGTGCAACTGCTGATCATCACGGCGCTGCTGGCCTCGCGGAGCCTGGTGTTTCGCGGTCCCGCCAGCAGCGGCAAGGGGTGACCGGCATGCGGCGCGGCCTTGGCGAGAGGTTATGGGCGTTCGCGGTATGGGCGCTGGTCGGCTTTTTCGTGCTCAACCTGCTGGCGATGATCGGCAGCGTGGTGGTGAACTCGTTCGGCACGCGCTGGTTCAATACCTGGCTGCCCTCCGGCTACACGTCGCAATGGTACGTCATGGCATGGGACGAGTTCCAACTGCCCGACATTCTGCTGGTGACGGCCGAGGTGGTGGGCGCGGTCGTGGTGATCTCGGGACTGATCGGCGTGCCGGCGGCTTACGCGATGGCCAGGCGAAATTTTCCGGGCAAGCAGGTGGTGATGTTCCTGTTTCTGCTGCCGTTGTTGGTGCCGCCGATCACGTACGGCATTCCGATGGCGACGGTACTGTATCAGGCGCATCTCGCGGGCACGATCTGGGGGGTGATCCTGGCGAACCTGGTGCCGTCGGTGCCGTTCGTGATCCTGATCATGATTCCGTTCGTCGAACAAATCGATCCCCGCGTCGAGGCGGCGGCGCGCGTGTTCGGCGCCGGAATGTTCCGCTTGTTCGCGCAGGTGCTGGTGCCGTTGCTGACGCCGGGCATCCTCGCGGCGATGCTGCTGGTGCTGGTCCGCACCATCGCGATGTTCGAGCTGACCTTCCTGACCTCGGGGCCGACCAGCCAGACGCTGGTGGTCGCGCTGTATTATGCTGTGTTCGCGGCGGGCGTGCGGCCGGGACAATCGATCGACGCGATGGCGGTGGTGTACATGATCACCACGCTGATCTGGCTGCTGATCGCGCTGCGCTTCGTCAACCCGACGCAGATCGTCACCCGCGCCAAGCAGTAGCGCGGTCCAGGGGCCTCGCGGCCCCTGGTGCCTGCCTACTGTTCGATCCCGGGCATGGTGAAGCCGTTGTCGCGCAACGCTGCCCCGAGAGTGGCGCACTCGGCCGGCGTCAGGTCCACCAGCGGCGGGCGGACCGTGCCCCAATCCGGGTCTTTCGCGTAGAGGCCGATCGCTCCCTTGAGCGCGGGGATCATCGAAAACTTCGCGAACACCGCGCGGGTCGCATCGAGCGCGGCCTGACGGGCGTCGGCGTCGGGTGCCTGCCAGTTGCGATAGAGCTGCACGATCGGTCCCGGGTTGACGTTGCCGGTGGCGGTGATGCAGCCCACGCCACCCGCGCGCAGGGTGGCGAGGAGGAAAGTCTCGCTGCCCGCGAATACATCGAAGCCTTGCGGCTGAAAACGTTCCAGCATCGCCTGGGTATTGCTCCAGTTCCCCGAGCTGTCCTTCACCCCCGCGATGACGCCCGGATAGGCCTTCAGCAGGCGTTCGATCAGGGCGAGGGTGATCGGCACCTGCGACACCGGCGGGATGTGATAGAGGTAGACACGCAGGTCGGCGGCGCCCACGCGTTGGATGATTTCCGAAAAGCTGCGGAACAGGCCTTCGTCGCTGACGCCCTTGTAGTAGAACGGCGGCAGCATCAGCACGTTGTGGCAGCCGCGCGCCACGGCATGGCGCGTGAGTTCGACCGAGTCCGTCAGTGCCGCGCACCCGGTTCCCGGCATCAACCGCGTCGTCGGGATGCCCGCTTCCAGCAGGGTGTCGAGCAGCGCCTTCTTTTCCTCGACGCTCATCGAATTGGCTTCGGAGTTGGTGCCGAACACGGCCAACCCGACATCCTGCCCGATCAGCCAGCGGCAGTGGCGCACGTAGCGCTCATGATCGGGTTCCAGGTTCTTTTTGAATGGCGTCACCACGGGCGAGTACACGCCACATGGCCGG
>PLSZ01000069.1 GCA_003164305.1 Acetobacteraceae bacterium | reverse complement strand
TCAACTTCAAACGATCACGCTCTAGGGCCGGGAGAGGCCGCCAAAATGGTGGCACCGCACGTTTGAGGCTGGAGGATCAAGCACCAGTGAAGGTAGCCAAACTACCGAAGACATCGAGACGTTGAGTAAATCCCATTGTCGCGTGATTTCAAATGACGCCAGACTCTCGTAAGCCGTCAAGTTCACGGCGTATCATCGCGCGTAGTCCGGCAATGTTCCGATACTTCAAATACCTCTGACCCTGAACATCAAATCGAACCTGCTGGCCCTCTTTCACGGCGAGGACAGTCGGCTTTCCTCTGCCCCAGGCGTAACCAACTTCCAGATAAACGTTCGGATTGTCGCCGGTGAGGAGACCTACCAGCAGAGAACACGTGTCGATCCTGTCTTTAATTCTTCCCAATATGTCGCCTGTGATACCTCCGCGTCCATTCTCTCGCAGAGGAAATTTAGCTCGACAGCCGGCTCGCGGATCGCAATTTCCCATTCATCGTGGTAATCTTCAGCGAAAGGCATCGCGACGAAGATGTGCGGCTTTTTTTCAGATCCTCGTCCGATGTCCAGATGATTCCTTGTTCGATCCCGCTTGACACTTGCTTGATCGGAATTTCGATCGCTAGGATCCGAGGCTTGGTTCGTCGCCTTCGGCGACTCGGAATTAAGGAATTCGTTCAGATACGCATCGACACGACCTACTCTACGGGCATCTTTCTCCACGAGCAAAACCGACTCAAGCCGACAATTCGGGTCTCGTTGAGATCGTCGAGCGTCTATTATTCCCGCGATCAGGGCAAGAGCAGCCTCTTTCTCATCCAAACCATGATTCACACCGTGAAAGGTCATAGCGACGACCCGGGCGGCGGGTAATTCGCGCGTCACGGCCTCGATGGAGTCGCGTCCGAATTGCCTGATTTCCGCATACCGAAAGGCGGCCAACGGAACGACGCCGAGGAACATCACAGCCGGCGCGACGATTTTGTGAGTATGATGCGTGATGACTTGAAGGTTACCCGGCTCCAGCGCTCTGGGCGCCTCGGTCCCCAGCGCCCCCGCTGCGGCAAGATCAGCGCCATAAAAGCTCCCCGCGAACTTCATGACCAAAGCATCCGCCTCAATAGACAGGATGTCGCCCTGAATGACATTCACCCTGAACATTGCCGCTGCCGATCACTCTTGGTTCGAAGGTATCTCGTTCCGGTAGAGGATACACGGAAACCGAGCATGGTCCAGCCACGCGCGCAATAGCTGATACTGGCCAAAAAACCCGCCTAATGAAGTTCCGGTCGGCTCCCCAGTTGACCCGCCACGGATCGGGGCGTGTCCGCCAGTCCCCTACCCCAACGCCGCCCGCACCGCGTCCAGCGCCTCCTTCGTTTTTCCCCCGTCCGGTCCCCCCGCCTGGGCCATCTCCGGCCGTCCGCCGCCGCCCTTGCCGCNNACGACGATGCTGGCCTTGCCCTCGGCAGAGGACACCAGCGCCACCACGCCCGACCCCATCTGCTTGCCGATCGCCTCGGCCAGACCTTTCAGGTCGCGCGCCGGCGTTTCACCCATGTCGCGAGCCGACAACGCGATGCCGTTCACCTGCTCGACCGCCGCCGCCGATCCGCCGGTCGCCAGTTGCCGGCGCAGATCGCCGATTGTCCCCTCCAGCCGCCGGCGCTCCTCCAACAGCGAAACGATCCGCTCGGGCACGTCGGCGGGCGCGGTGCGCAGGGCACCCGCCGCCTCGTTCAACCGGCCTTGAGTTTCCAGCACCAGTGCTTCGGCCGCGGCGCCGGTCACCGCCTCGATCCGGCGCACGCCCGCGGCGACCGCCGACTCTGAAACAATGCGAAAATAGCCGATGTCGCCCGTCCGGCGCACGTGCGTGCCGCCGCAGAGTTCGATGGACCAGGCTTGCTTGTTGCCCTCGCCCGTGCCCATCGAGACGACGCGGACCTCTTCGCCGTATTTCTCCCCGAACAGCGCCATCGCGCCGGTCTCGACCGCCGCTTCCGGCGTCATCAACCGTGTCGTGACATCGGAGTTCTCTCGGATGCGCGCGTTCACCACCGCCTCGACCCGGGTCAGTTCCTCGGCGGTGATCGGGCGCGGCTGGCTGACGTCGAAGCGCAGCCGGTCGGGCGCGTTCAAACTGCCCTTCTGCGCCACATGCGTGCCGAGTTCGCGCCGCAACGCCTCATGCAGCAGATGCGTCGCCGAGTGGTGCGCGCGGATCCCGGTCCGCCGCGCGTGATCCACCGTCGCGACGACGGCGGCATCGACCTGCACCGAGCCCGCCTCGACCACCCCCAGATGCACGAACAAATCAGAAAGTTTCTTCTGCGTATCGGTCACCCGGACGCGCAGCCCATCGGCGCCGGCGATCACCCCGGTATCGCCGACCTGGCCACCGCTCTCGCCGTAGAATGGCGTCTGGTTCAACACCAGCGCGACCTCGGTGCCGGCGGCCGCTTCCGTCACCGACTCACCGCCGGCGACGATGGCCAGCACGACCCCTTCCGACGCCTCGGTGCTATAGCCGAGGAATTCGGTGGCGCCGACCCGTTCCTTGATCTCGAACCAGACGCGTTCGGTCGCGGCCTCACCCGAGCCGGCCCATGCGGCGCGGGCGCGGACGCGTTGCTCGGCCATGGCGGACTCGAAACCGGCCAGGTCGACGGTGCGTTTTTGCTCGCGCAACGCGTCCTGCGTCAAGTCCAATGGGAAACCGTACGTGTCGTACAAGCGGAACGCGACGGCGCCGGGCAGCGGCTGGCTGTCGCCGATCCGGGAAAGTTCCTCGGACAACAGGTGCAAGCCGCGCTCCAGCAGATGCTTGAAGCGGGTTTCCTCCAACAGCAGCGTTTCGATGATCAGCGGCTCGGCGCGGACCAGTTCGGGATAAGCGCCGCCCATCTGACGCACCAGAGTGGGCACCAGGCGATACATCACCGGCTCCTTCGCGCCCATCATCGTGGCGT